>CALVSD010000111.1 GCA_944358805.1 uncultured Bacilli bacterium | reverse complement strand
GTATTCCCGCAGGTACAATACACGCCCCCACCGGTTGTCCATCCGGAAACAGTCCCTTTGGAACTCCATGGAATCCGGGCAGAACCAATCCCGGAAATCATGCCCCAGCCGCATATGCCCCTTCAGGGAAAAAGGAATGGCCGGGGGTTCTCCCGCATGAAAAAAATCCCGCAAAATTCCCAGCCGGGTTTCCAGATTCTGCGCTTCCAGCCGGGATGAGAGACGTCCGAAATGCACCGCCAATTCCGTCTCCATACGGGCAAAATAGGTGCGGGCATCCTCCACCGTGCGCTTATGGGCGCTGATGGTAATGTACCGCTCCTGTACAATCCCACCCCTTCCCATGGCCTGATCCTTTAGGCGGTCGTTCTCTTCTTTTCTGTATATATCCAGGCCGTCCTCCTGGAATGGAAGAAGGATATTTTCTTCCAGCCTTTTTTGATCCTGTTTCCGATTGTGAATTGTGATCTTAACATTCTCGGAATCCAACGCGTTCAAAACATCCGAATATTTATAGAAAGCGGATTCCTTATCTTCATCGCTGGCTACGGCGTAATTGATATCCGACAATGTAAAGCATTTGGAAAACTGGTTTCCAACCCGCAGAATCCCATCCGGCCATACCTGGCGGACGGGGACGGACTGCTGAACGGAACGGGGGATTTTGAATTTTTCTCTGTCTCTTCCAAGACTGCTCCGCAGTGTTTTAATCAATGCTCCCTTCCTCCTTTACCGCTTCCAGCAGATAGTTTTCAGCCTTAAACACCAGCCGTTTTGGATACAGGATTTCCGACTGTATCCACACCCACAGAAACCGCTCAAAACGCATGGAATGGTATTTGAAAAATCCCAGCAGAGCAAAAGGCGCGGCGCCCAGGATGCAAAGCCATCCGGAACCGCCGGCCAGAAAATACAAAGCGACCGACGTTCCCAATGCCAATAGGGAGCAAATACACTGCCGCAGGCTCAAACCGAAAAAGATGCTCTCTTCATAATCCATAATCTCTTTTATCATTTTTATTTCTATATACATTCCTCCTTTATAATCCCAGCACTTCTTTTGTGATCCTATCCGAAGCCTTAACAGCCCCTACGAGAATCAATAGGTTTAAGATCAGTTCCACCACATAATTCCAAACCACTGTCACAGGCGACAAACCCATCCCGGAAAGAACGGGCGGCGTCATGGCCAAGGAGGAAAACACCACACAGGCCAGTGTAATCATGACGCCCTCCATACAGACTCCCGCAAAGGAACGCAGATAATTCCGGCCAACGCTTTCCGAAGGTTGGCCCGCAAATGTGGAGAAAGCAATCGGGGATATAGCTGCGTAAATATATAACCGGAACATGCGGCCATATACGGAAAGAAGCATAACAAACGATAAAACGATAATTACAATACTTCCAATTAAGGTAATAATCCACAGCGGGATGGAATTCCAGAAATCCACCTGATTGATATGGTCTATAATCTCCTGGGGCAGGGCTGTACCGTTGGTTTGAATCAGACCGGAAGATTTCATTACCGTCTGTACCATGCCCAACCCTATGCTGAACATGCCCAGCAGAAGATCCAAACCATATTCCACGGCGGCTTCCGCCAATGCAAACCGTATAAACATTTTGAAGATCTGCTCCGGCCGCTTCATATCGGAAAATCCGCTGCAGGTCTTGATAACGCCCATGGCAAAAAACAGGACCAAAAGCCCCAGCCCTATTCCTTTCAAGGCCCCGTTTACAGATTGGATTACGATCCATGCGCCGCCGCCTTTAAATGTTTCCGGTCCCTGAATCAGCAGGTTCCAAATCTCTGTCATTTTGGAATTCCATGTGTTGAGGGCGGAATTTAAATTGTCAATGATCCAGTTTCCACTGCCCATACGTTTCCCTCCTTTCAGGCGGTAATAAGATCCAGAATCTCTTTTGCAAAGGTAATGACAATCCCACCCGCGATTGTAAGGATACCGTTGGCCCTCTGGCTGGGATCGTGAGATTTCAGGGACAACCCGATCTGTACAACACCAAAGCCCAGCAGGATCATTCCCACCGCACGGATCAGAGAAAAGATGAAGGTGGAGAGATTGTTGATTACCGTCAGCGGATCGCTGGCAGATGCGGCAAATACACCGGCGGGAATGGTAAACATCAGAATAAGAAGCGCGTACATAGTTATAACTCGTTTCGATTTCTTTGGAATCATAGACACCTTCCTTTTACAGTTCTTCAAATTCATCCACAATTTCATAATTCTTCCAGTCCCCATCCAAATCGTCAGCGGCGTCTTTCGCCTGGGTGTAATCGTAGGGCGCAGCACCGCCGTCTTCCGTCAGCCGGATATTGGGATGGCGCATCAAATCGTATTTATCGTCCAGCATGGGACGTTCCCCACGGATGAACAAAATCGCCTTGCGGTTGTCCAGCATCCGCACCTCGTCGGGGGTGAGCAGTTCCCGGCCCGTCTGCTGGTCGTTGACGCTGTAGCTGCCGTTGCGCCCCCGGCTGCGGCCATAGGTGTTGGTGTCCAGGGTTTCCCGGCCCATGAGCTCGGAAACGTATTTGTGGGTTTCCTTCTCATTCCCGCCCAAGTAGAGAAACTCGTCGCACAACCCCACCAGGGACTCCCACTGCTCCTTGAACAGCGCCTTGATCTGCGCCATGTTCTGGGCGATGTAGCTGCAAAAGATGTTGCGGCTTCGCATGGTGGAAAGCCAGGGCAGGAAGTTATCTGTGGGCAGGGCAATGTTGGGGGCCTCGTCAATGAGCAGATGGACCGGTACCGGCAGCCTGCCCTTGTATTTCCGGTCGGCCACAAAGTACAGGGTTTGGATGAGCTGCCCGTAAATCATGCCTACCAAATAGTTCAGAGACTTGTCGCTGTCGGGAATGCAGCAGAACAGGGCCACCTTTTTCTCGCCCATTTCCTCCAGATGGAGATCGTCGACGTAGGTCAGCTGGGCGATCTGCGGCAGGTTGAAGGCGGACAGCCGCACCCCCACGCTAATCAAAATGGATTTTAAAGTTTTGCCGGCCCCCATCTTAAAGACATGGTATTGCTTCACAGCGATACTCTCCGGATCCCGCATTTCAAGCCTTGCGAACAGGATATCCAAGGGGGACTCGTATTCCTCGTCTTCCTCCCGGACTTCGGCGGCGGCCAGCATTTCCATGACCATGGCGAAGTTCTGTTCTTCCGGCGGCGCTTCGTGCATGAGATAGAGAACGAGGGCCTGCAGAAGCGCGGTTTCGGATTTCTGCCAGAAGGGATCGGTGCTCTGCGCTCCGGGCGGGGTAGTGCTCTGGATGAGGGTTTCAATCAGCCGCAGCACGTCTTTGTCATCCCGCACATAGGCTAAGGGGTTGTAACAGAAGGAGGCGTCGGGATTTAATAGATCAAACACCCGCACCTCATAGCCGTTTTCCCTTAAAGCCCCGCCTGTTTTCCGCAGGATTTCGGATTTTGGATCGCAGATCACCAGCGAACAGTTGCCGCAGTTGAGGGCATTGGGAATGGCATAGGAACGGCTTTTGCCAGCGCCGGAGCCCCCGATGACCAGCACGTTGGTGTTGCGCTTGTGCTTATGGCCGTCCATCCCCATCTGGAAATGCTGGGTCAAGATGAGGTTTTCTTTCGGGTGCTTCT
>CALVSD010000110.1 GCA_944358805.1 uncultured Bacilli bacterium | reverse complement strand
GGGCCGTTCCTCTGGGATCGTTGACAACAGCCTCCATGCCTTCCTTCACATAATCCAGGTATTCCTGGGAAACGCCGGCCTCCGCCGCCACTTCCGGGGTAATGGAATACAGGATTTCCGACCGGGTATAATCGGTAATCTGGGAGATCAGGGTGGTTTTCAGGCGGGTGCCGTCGTTGGCAATGGTAGCCGCCATGGTGGCCAGCTGCAAAGGCGTAAAGGCGTTATCGCTCTGGCCGATGGAGGCGTTCAGGGTGTCGCCGTCATACCAGGGGTTCTTAATGGCAGGCCCCGCTAAGCGGCCGCTGCTTTCGCCCACTTCCACTCCGGTGGTCACTCCCAGGCCGAACCGCTGGCAATACAGATTCAGGGGGTTGATCCCCAGCTGATAGCCCACTTCAAAGAAGTATACGTTGCAGGAACGGGCCAGAGCCGTGCGCAGATTGATGGATCCATGAACGCTCATACAGGTATGGGCGTTATCGTTTTCAAACCGGGTATATTTTCCCGTGCAGGTAATTTGGGTGGTGTTGGTGATCACGCCCTCCTGCAAACCGGCGCAGGCCACCACCGGTTTAAAGCAGGAACCCGGGGCATAAGCGCCGCTGAAAGCCTTGTTCACCAGAGGCTTTCCGTTTTCGTCCTCCAGAAGGGACTGGTAATAGGAAGCATCCTTTTGCGCCAGCACGCTGTCATAGGTAGGGAAGCTGCCTGCCGCCAAAACACCGCCGGTTTTTACGTCCAGCACCACGGCGCCTCCCTGGTAGCAATCCTCTCCATGGCCGGAAGATTCCCCGTTTTTCCGGATCTCACAAAGCCGCTCCCCGTTTTCTCTGGCCGCCGTAACATTCTTCGCCAGGGAAGCATTGGTCACTCGCTGGAGATTGCTGTCGATGGTAAGATAGATGGTCTGCCCGGCCTGAGGCGCCCGGATCACCGTTTCTCCCGCCAACTGGCCGGTGGAGGTGGTCTCCACCATTTTTTCCCCGGGTACGCCCCGGAGCTCATCCTCAAACACCGATTCGATGCCGCTGATGCCCATTAGGTCGTCCAGCTGGTACCCCTTGTCCTTCAGCTCCTGGTTATACAGATCCATGGAGGGGATCTTTCCCATTTGTCCCACGATCTGAGGGATCAGGGACGTATCGTAATACATCCGGGAGGTGGTACCTTCCACCGTCACCCCCGGAAGCTTCTGGGAATTTTCACTGATAATGGCCACGCATTCCGCGGTGATATTTTCCGCAAAGGTATACGGGTAGGAGGTGCTGAACCGTTCTTTTACCATGTTGTACCGAACGGAAACAATATCCCGGGTCTCCTCCGGAGTATAACCCTCCACCTGGTATTTCTGGATCAGGTTGGCCATGCAGGTATCGGCGTCGGCGTAGGAGTTCACGTCGGCGTAATCCTTCCCTTTCAGAACGGCGATCTCCTTTTCTTCGCCCTCTTTAAAGACATATCCGCCGCTTTCCGTACACACGATAGGAAGCGTATCCAGCCACTCTACGCCTTTTTCGTCCAGAAGGGTAATCAGCATATGGATGGTGGCGTTTTCGGTGCGGTTGGTCTCTTCCGTGGTGCTTTGCTTCAGATACAGCCAGTTGAATACCACGGAATAGCCTGTCTGGTTTACCGCCAGAGGATTGCCCTGGCTGTCCAGGATCTCTCCCCGGGCGGAAGTCATGGTCACCACTGTCTGGGTGGAGTGATCCGCTGTAGTAAGCCAGGTTTCCCCGTTTAAGATCTGCCAATCGTACAGCCGCGCCACGTAAATCCCCAGCACCAGCAGGGGAACCAGCGCCAAAGCCAAAAACCGATACGGCCGATTCTTTTTCGTCTCTTCCATGCAAAAACCTCCTTTGCCTGTGGGGCTGCGGACTGTGGACTGTGGTCTGTGGACTGTAGGCTGCGAATTGCGGATTGTGAACTGGGAGCTGCGGAACCGCGGAGCCGCAAGTCCTTCCATTCTGCCGGAGATCCCATGTTTTTCCCTGAGGCCTATTCCTGTCCTTCTTTCCCTATTTCCTTGTTTCCTTGTTGTCTTGTTGTCTTGTTTCGCCGTTTTCTACAGAATCTATATTTTCTGTTTTTTCTCTGCTGTTCTATACTTTTCAGCTTCTATTCTTGGTGGTTCCTGGTTCCTAGTTCTTGCTTCCTGCTTCCTGTTTTCTTCTTCCTGCCTGCTTACCGCTTCTGGGCTTCCCCGGCATTTTTATTCCTTTTCCCGGACAAACAGCCAAATGGCCCGGTTGAAATAATACGCCACGGGAACGGGCAAAACCGTACACAAAAAGCGGGGGGCATAGTGATGGGTGAGCATATATATGGGCTCCTGGCTTCCGGCCAATACGCAGTAAACCAGCCACTGCAAAAACAGCACCGCCCCGCTTCCCAGGATCCCGGTAAGCAGCGCCGTGAGAAAATTGGTGCGGATCAGATTCTGCCCCATTTCGCTGATGAAAAAGCACAGAATCGCCAGCAGCATAGCGTGGAAGCCCATGGAATAGCCCATGCCGAAATCCAGGAGAAGCCCCGCCAGGATCCCCAGCCCCATAGCCGGGAAATTGCTTTCAAACAGCGCCATGGACAGCGCGGCGCTGATGGGGAGAAGGGCTTTCTGCCCCCAAAGAAGCGGCCAGAGCCCCGGCGTCTCTTGCAGCACAAACAGAATAAACAGTTCCAGTCCATAGAGGATCCAGCGCAAAACAGAAATGCGGCTCATGCTCCGCCTCCTTTCCCCAAATGCTAAACGCCCCGGACGTGTTCTTTATTCCTCTTCCGATTCCTGAGGCGTAGAGGAAGCGGAAAGCACTTCCCCCTGGCCCTCAAATTCCGTAAGAACCATCACGTCCCGGACGGTGGTCACATCCACAAAAGGCTTCACCAGTGCATACAGGGAAACATCGTATTCCTCATGATGCAGGGAGAGGATGGTGCCGATTTTCAGATTGGGAGGATAGCGCCCGCCCAGCCCGCTGGTCACCACAATATTGCTCTCTTTGGCGGTGGTATCCGCCGTAAGATAGCCCAGCTTGATCAGGCCCTGATCGGAAAGACGGATATTGGTGCTGATCACGCCCGCTTCCCCGGAAACCTTATCGGAAGCGCCGATCTCCGCCACGCCGCCGATTTTGGTATCGGGAGAAAGGATGGTGGTCACCTTGGCGGAAATGGAGTTCACCGCGGAGACCCATCCCACCACGCCTTCATCCGTTACCACCGGATCGTTCAGGGAGATCCCTGCCTGGGTGCCCTGATCGATGGTAAAAGAATAGAAGGAGCTGGGATCCCGGCCGATCACCGAAGCGGCCACCGGCTTAAAATCCGGGTTCTCCTGCTTCATATCCAGATATTTATACAGCTGGGCGTTTTCCTCTTTTAAATCGTAATATTCCACCAATTGGCTTTCCAGCTGGGCGATCCGCTCTCGAAGCTGACGGTTTTCCTGCAAAAGCTCCTCTTTGGTGGTAGCTGCCGTCTCCAGAGAAACGGAAGCGTTGTTGGCGGCCAGGGTGCTCACCCGCTGCATGGGAACCGTCACCCAGCTTAAAGCATCCGCCAGCACATTATTTCCTCCGGATGTGACCACGGAGCACACCAGAAGAATACACACCGCCGTCAACAAAGCACGGAATTTTTTTGTCTGCACCAGTTCCTTCAAACCGCTTTCGCTCCTTTCAAAGCCGCTTCTTCGTCCCCTGTTTTCCTGAAAATTTCCCAGGCGGGACTATACAAAAAACGCGCAGGAGAGGGAAGCCCCGCCCCTGCGCCGCCGTATCCATAAATGCCGGGGGACCGGAAGTTCCGGAAAATCCCGCAACCGGCTGTTTCTCAGCGCCGGTTATTCTTGTAATACGCTTTGGGCATATTCAGCTCCAGGCGTTTTCCCGTGCCGTTTACCACGCAGTCCAGCGGGCTGTCCGCCACATGCACCGGCATGCCCGTCTCCCGTTCTACCAGAAGATCCAGCCCCCGCAGCAGCGCTCCGCCGCCGGTGAGCATAATGCCATGATCGATAATATCCGCGGAAAGCTCCGGAGGCGTTTTCTCCAGCGTGCTCTTTATCGCGTCCACAATGGTGGCCAGAGGGTCGCTGAGGGCTTCCCGCACTTCTTCCGCTGTAATGGTCACGTTCTTGGGCAGGCCGTCCATCAGGTTCCGGCCTTTGATCTCCAGGCTGGCTCCTTCGGTTTCCGCCGTGGGGAAGGCCGAGCCGATCTCAATTTTGATCTGCTCCGCGGTGCGCTCACCGATCAGCAGATTGTATTTCTTCTTCACATAAGAAATGATAGCTTCGTCGAATTTATCCCCTGCCACGCGCACGGAAACGGAGGTGACAATATCCCCCAGAGAGATCACCGCTACTTCCGCCGTGCCGCCGCCGATATCCACAACCATGCTTCCGGTAGGCTCTGCCACCGGCAGCCCGGCGCCGATAGCCGCCGCCATAGGCTCCTCGATCAGCTCCACATGGCTGGCGCCTGCCTGGCC
>CALVSD010000109.1 GCA_944358805.1 uncultured Bacilli bacterium | reverse complement strand
CTCATATCCCTTTATCCTTTTCTTTATTATACAACAAAAAAACACATAAGTTTCAAAAACTCATGCGTTTATCCTGGCAAAAAGAAAATATTTTCTTTCTTTTTTTGTTAAAATTTGATACAATAGTTTATGTAGGAATAGGGTGAATTTATGGGAAAGATAATAGCAATAGTTAATCAAAAAGGTGGTGTTGGTAAAACTACTACTAGTATTAATTTATCTGCTTCTCTAGGTATATTAAAAAAGAAAGTATTATTAGTAGATTTAGATCCTCAAGGAAATGCTACTACTGGTGTAGGACTAGAAAGAGGAGATATAAAAAATAGTATATATGAGGTATTAGTAGAAAAATGTGAAATAAAAAATGCTATTACAAAAACAAAAAGTAAAAATTTAAGTTTGATACCAGCATATTTAAATTTAGCTGGGGTTGATATGGAACTCGTTGAATTAGAGAGAGAACACAAAGAAAAAAATGAGCATTTTAGTAGGATAACACGATTAAAAGAAGAACTTGGAAAAGTAAAGGATAATTATGATTTTATTATAATTGATTGTCCTCCTTCTTTAGGTATTTTAACTACTAATGCTTTAGCAGCTGCTGATTCTGTATTAATACCAGTACAATGTGAATATTTTGCATTAGAAGGAATTATGCAACTTATAAATACAATTATGTTAGCTCAAAAGAAAGTTAACCCTAATTTAGATATTGAAGGAGTTTTATTAACTATGTTAACTGCTAATACTAATTTGGGATTAGAAGTTATAGAAAGCATAAGAAATTTCTTTAAAGAAAGAGTATATGATACTATTATACCTAGGTTAATAAGATTAGCTGAAGCTCCATCTCATGGTAAACCTATATTAGAGTATGAACCTAGAAGTAGAGGAACTTTGGCATACTTAAATTTAGCAAAGGAGGTTATTGAAAGAAATGGAACAAAAGAAGAAAGCGCTAGGTAGAGGATTAGAACAGTTATTTTCTAGTGAAATATTAGATTTTGATTCTTTTGAAAATAATATTATGGAAAATGCAACAGAATCGGATATAAAAGAGTTACCAGTTAATGAAATTAGACCTAATCCATATCAGCCAAGAAAAACATTTAATCAAGAAGCGTTAGATGAATTAGCAGAATCAATAAAAAATTATGGTGTATTTCAACCAATTATAGTAAAGAAATCAATAAAAGGATACGATTTAGTAGCTGGTGAAAGAAGACTTAGAGCATCTAAATTAGCGGGACTTGAAACAATTCCAGCAATTATAAAAGATTTTTCTGATAGTCAAATGAGAGAAATAGCACTATTAGAAAACTTGCAAAGAGAAAATTTAACAGCTATAGAACTTGCGTGGGCATATAAAGGAATTATTGATAGTTTGCATATAAAACAAGAAGAATTAGCAGAAAAAATAGGTAAAAGTAGAAGCCATGTTACTAATACTTTAGGACTATTAAGACTTCCTAATGATGTTCAAGATATGATTTTAGATAATAAAATATCAATGGGACATGCTAGAGTTCTTAGTAAGATGGAAGATGAAAATCAAATAGAAGAATTTGCACATAAAATTATTGATGATAATATGAGTGTAAGAGACTTAGAAAATATGACATCTACAAATACAGATATTAAGAAAAAGATTCCTATAAATAGAAAAAGAATAGTTGAAACTAATTTTAAATATGTAGAAAATGAATTAAAAGAAGTTTTGGGAACTAAAGTAAGAATAGGAGATAAAAAAATAGAAATATTTTTTGATTCATCAGCAGATTTGGATAGAATTTTAGAAATAATGAACATAAAAATTAAATAACTTTTAGATATTTAATTTTTTTCGTTATTTCTTAATTAATTAACGAAGAAAGAATGATAATTACAAAAATATATTTGGTGTGCTATTATTTAATTGTAGTATAGTAGTAGGGTATTAGAGTGCTTTTTGTATAAAATATTTTCTTTTTTAAACCTAATTTTAAAACATAAACTAAAATATTTATATATAAGCATGACAAGAAGGAGAGGTGTTATAATGAACGGACGCGTAAAATGGTTCAACAATGAAAAAGGATATGGATTCATCGATTATCAAACAGGCGAAGATATCTTTGTTCATTATTCCGCTATTAAACAAGATGGCTACAAAACTTTATCTGAAGGTCAATTAGTAGAGTTTGATTTAATCGAAACTCCTAAAGGTTTACAAGCAATCAATGTTATGGCAACAAGTGAAGCAAAAGTTGAGCAATAATTACTGAGTTAAACTGTTATGTGTGACAGTTTTTCTTTTTTTTTATGACAAAATAAATTTCTTTTGCTATAATATAATTATATAAAATGGTAAGAAGGTTATTATAGATGAAAAAGTTTAATGTATACGTAATAGTAGCTGCTACAGAACTTAAAACTGGAAAAATAATTAGATTTTTTACAAGATATAAATATAATCATGTTTCTATTACATTAGATAAAGGCTTAAGATACTTGTATTCTTTTTCAAGATATTATAAAAAGCCTTCATTATATGCAGGTTTTGTTAAAGAGTCAATGTTAAGATACAAAGATAGTAAGATTAAAGTTTACAAAATTCCTATTGATAAATATACATATAGAAAGATGAAGAGATATTTTAAACTATTGGAAAAAACAAAAAACAAATATTTATATAATCTTTTTTCAGCATTATTCTTTGTATTTCACAAAAAAATAAAGATAGATAGATCTTTTACGTGCATAGAATTTACTTTATATATGTTATGTAAATATGTACCTAAGTTGGGAATTAAAGACTATAAATTTTATTCAATTAAAGATTTAGATAATTTATTAAAAGAATATTTAATATATGAAGGTAATTTTATTATGAGTGATAGACTATCTTGGAATAATGATAGTTATCTTGATAATAATAATACAATTAGTGGTTATGTTGGAATTATAAGGAATGTATTTATATTAATATATCGTTTTGTAAGATATTAAGGAGGAAGTATGTTAAAAATAGAAAATTTAACTAAATATTATGGAAATATAAGAGGAGTAGAAGATTTATCTTTAGAATTAATGGATGGTGAAATATTTGGATTTATTGGCCCAAATGGAGCAGGTAAATCCACTACTATTAAATGTATAATGAATTTTATTAACAAAACAAGTGGTAATATTTACATTAATAATATTTTAGTAGGAGATAAGAATTTTGAATATAAAAATTTAATTGGATATTTACCGAGTGAAATACATTTATATGATGATTATACAGTATTAGAGATGTTTAAGTATTCTTCTTTATTTTATTCAAATAAAGCATTAAAAAGAGCATTAGAACTAAGTAAAAGATTAGAATTAGAAACTAATAAAAAAATAGAAGATCTTTCACTTGGTAATTTAAAAAAAGTAGGAATAGTGTTAGCATTAATGCATGAACCCAAATTACTTATTTTAGATGAACCAACTAGTGGTTTGGATCCAATTATACAAGAAGAGTTTTTTAATATATTAAAGGAAGAAAAAAAGAAAGGTACAACAATATTTTTCTCATCGCATGTACTTAGTGAAATAAAAAAAGTTTGTGATAGAGTAGGAATTATTAAAGAAGGACATTTAATAAAGGTAGATACTATTTCTAATTTTAATAAAAATAATTATTTGAATATTCATATAGAAAGTAAAGATATAGAAAAGATATCTAAAGAGTTAAATATAGATATTATAAATAATAATTTTATATATCAAGGGGATATAAATATACTTATAAATAAATTAAGTAAATATAAAATAGATAAACTTTTAATTAACGAACCAGAAATAGAAGAATTATTTATAGATTATTATAAGGAGGAAGTATGTTAAAAAGAGAATTAAAAATAACTAGAAAAAGTTTATTTATATGGTTATTTGTACTTATTTCTATATTTACTTTAGTTTTTGCAATGTATCCATATATTATGAATGAAACAAGTGGAGTATCGATGGATGAACTAGTATCAATGTTTCCAGAAGAAGTTTTAAAAGCATTTAATATGGATATAGCAGATATTTCTACAGCATTAGGATGGTTAAAAACAGAAGGTATTACATTTTTATTATTGATATATGGATTATATGCTTCAATTCTTGGATCAAATATTATTTTAAAAGAAGAAAGTGATAAAACAATAGAATTTTTATATTCAAAACCAATTTCTAGAAATAAAATATTAACTACTAAAATAATCGCAGGAATAATTAATATTTTTGTATTAGTTTTATTAAATACAATATTTATAAATATAGGGTTACTAATATGCGATTGTTATAATTTTAAAGAAATTAATTTATTATGTTTGGTACCATTATTACCTACATTAGTTATATTCTTTATAAGTTTATGTATTTCTACTTTCTTTAAAAAAACAAAACAAACAATAGGAATATCTATTGCTTTAGTATTTATAAATTATTTTATTTATACATTTGCTAGTATATCAAGTAAGATAGAAAACTTAAAATATATAACTGTATATACACTTGCAGATATTAGAAATGTAATAAATAACTTAAATTTTAATATAATTAATATACATATAACAATTGTGTTAATAATTATATTGTTATTTATTTCATATAAAAAATATAATCAAAAAGAATTTTTATAAAAAAGTATCATTGATACTTTTTTTAATATCCTTTTAAAATAGTATTAGCCATAGTTTTAATAAATGATTTTGTTTCATCTAAAGTTATACTAATTTCATTTCTAAAATATTTAATAATTAAGTTTATACTTCCATCACAAAAGAATGATATTGCTAATAATAATTCTTTGTTATTAGTATTTTTTAGTATATTTGATATTTCTTTAGTCATATATTTATTTAGGCGACTTGCAAACATTAATGGATCATTACTAGATAATATCATATGGTATATGTTTTCATTATTCTTTAAATAATCAAATATAATATCAATATAATTTTCAATATCTTCGATAGTTTTGATAGAAGTTATATGGTTCATAAGTATATTTAAAGTTTCATCTTGTAATTCTTGTGCTACTTCATAAATACTATCATAATGTGTATAAAAAGCTGCTCTAGTAATATCTGCTTTTTTAGATAAATCAGTAGCAGTTATATGTGATAAATCTCCTTTTTCTTTAAGTAGTTCTGCAAAAGCTTCTCTTATTGCTTTATTTGTTTTTTTACTAGAAGCATTTATTCTTTTAACTTTCATTTTATCACCTCAATAATTTTATTATAGCATAACTTATACGTATTAAAATATACATATTTTTATATAATGTCAAAATTTTGACACTAATCAAAAAAATGTACTATATTTTTGGTAAAAAAAAGTATATAATCCATATTGCGCTTAAGAAAGAACATCTGGTAAAAGTCAATAGGTAAATTTTTAAAAATTGGCAGATATTTTGAATAGTTTGCTGCCTTATCAAATAAATTATTCCACGCCAAAAAGGTTTTAGTCGCGGACTAAAACAGATGTTCGTTATCATAAATATTCCTTTCGGGCTTTAGCCCTACAGTCATATTTATGATAACTATGAACCGTTCTTTGATATTTGAACTGAGTCAATTGGTTTGTAATATTGATTTTTTCGCAGCAATCCAAAAATCAATCTTTCAAGTTTACGAGCAGATAAAACGAGTGCACGTTTATGTTGATGTTTAGTAACTTCTTTATATTTAACATTGTAATATTCTTTTAGAAATGGGAAGTTCTGTCTAACACAGGAAGCAGCAGCTTCAACTAAATAATATCGTAGATATTTATTGGATTTTTTAGAAGACTTCTTATCTTGAGAATCAAAT
>CALVSD010000108.1 GCA_944358805.1 uncultured Bacilli bacterium | reverse complement strand
TACATAAGGAGGTGGTTCTAATGCACATAAATATTATTACAGGAGGTTTGTGTTGGAACTATTAGTTCTAGCTTTAATAGTTATTTTATACACTATTATTGCTATTAAAAACAAATAAAAAAAATAACACCGAAATGATATTCGGTGTTTACATAATTATAACAGAGTAAACATTGAGATCCAATCAATGTCTCTTTTATTATATGAAGTTGCCTTCATCTATATACATATTATCATAATTTTATTAAAAATACAAGTTATTATTTTTCATAATCGCAACTAGAACATTTTGTTTTATCTTTCTTTTCTATTAAATAATTATTACATTCTGGACAAAATTCTCCAGTTGGTTTATCCCAAGAAGCAAAATCACATTTAGGATAATTAGAACATCCATAAAATATTTTCCCTCTTTTAGTTTTTCTTTCTATTACTTTTCCATCTTTACATTTAGGACAATCCATTATTTCCACTACTTGTTTTTCTTCTTTATTATTTTTTATATACTTACATTCTGGATAATTAGAGCATGCAACAAACTTACCATATCTACTTTGCTTTATAACAAGTGGACTACCACAGTTTGGACACATTTCTCCTGTTTCTTCTGCAGGCTTCTTTTCCATATTACTAAAAGCATCTTTTACTTTTGGTTCAAATTCGTCATAAAATCTTTTTAACAATTCAATTTCTTTTAAATTCCCATCTGCTATTTTATCTAAATCGTCTTCCATCTCTTTAGTATATTTAACATTTATTATGTCTTTAAAGAATTCTTGTAATTTATCAGTTGTTTCTATTCCTATCTCTGTAGGAACAAATTTTTTATCTACAACATTAACATATCCTCTTTCTGATAAAATACCAATAGTAGTAGCATAAGTAGAAGGTCTTCCTATTCCTAATTCTTCCATTTCTTTAATTAATTTACTTTCAGTATATCTACTTGGTGGTTTCGTCGCATGTGCAGAATATTCAATAGAATTAGACTCAATAACACGTTCTTTATAAATACTAAAATCTGGCAATATCTTATCTTCAGAACTTTCATATTCACTATATACTTTTAAATATCCATCAAATATTAATACTTGACCAGTAGTTTTAAATTGATAATTATTATTATCAAGTATTACAGTAGTTGCTTCTACTTTAGCATCCTTCATTAAAGACGCTAGTGCTCTTGTATATATTAATTTATATAACTTATATTCATCATTAGATAAATATTCTTTTACTGATTCAGGTGTTCTATTAATTGATGTTGGTCTAATTGCTTCATGAGCATCTTGAACATTTTCTGTTTTCTTACTTTGTTTTACATATCCAACATAATCACTACCATATTTATCATTAATAAATGCATAAGTAGATTTAATAAACTCATCAGATAATCTTACTGAATCAGTACGCATATAAGTAATTAATCCCACTGTTTCATCTTTTAAACTTATTCCTTCATATAACTTTTGAGCAATCATCATCGTTTTCTTTGAAGTAAAATTTAGTTTACTAGAGGCTTCTTGTTGTAATGTTGATGTAATAAATGGGTATTTTGCTTTTTTACTTTTTTCTTTTTTGTCAACACTTTCTATTTTAAATATTTTTGATAACTTACTTAAAATATCTTGAGCTTCATTTTCTGTTTTAATTTCTATTTTATTATGATTATAAGTATCTAACTTAGCATCAAATTTATCAAAGTGAGCATCTATCTCATAATACTCTTCTGGAATAAATGCTTGTATTTCTCTTTCTCTATCTACTATTAATTTTAATGCAACGCTTTGTACTCTTCCTGCTGATTTACCTCCTGTTTTAGACTGCATTAATTTACTTAATCTAAATCCAATTATTCTATCCAATATTCTTCTTGCTTCTTGTGATTTAACTAAATCATCATCAATCATTCTAGCTTTATCAAATGAATTTAATATTACATCTTTCGTTATTTCATTAAATACTATTCTTTTATAATTACTAGGAGTAAGTCCTAAAGTATCATATAAATGCCAACTGATAGCTTCTCCTTCTCTATCAGGGTCGGTTGCTAAATAAACAAAGTCTGATTCTTTTACATCTTTCTTTAATTCTTTTACTAACTTATTTTTTCCTTTTATAATTTTATAATCAGGTTTAAAATCATTTTCTACATCTACTCCAAAACCATACTTACCAGAAGTAGATAAATCTCTTATATGTCCTAAGGAAGAAACTACTTTATAGTCTTTTCCTAAATATTTTTCAATTGTTTTACTTTTACTAGGGGATTCCACGATAACTAATTTTTTACTCACATTATCCCTTTCCTTTCCTGTAACATTATATACTATTAATAGGGATAATTGTCAAGTAAAATTCTAAAAAAACATATTTTTCTATTTATAAAAGTAAAAAGAAGTATTCACTTCCTTTTAAACTTAATCTTCAAATTGGCTGAATCTACTATAACGATTTCTAGTAATGCTATTTTCTTTAATTTATCAATTGTCAGAGCATTATATTCGCTTTTTACGCATCAAATATCCCATTTATTCTATCTTATATTTCCTTTATTACTTGAAGTTTTTTTCACATCACTCTTTGTCTTTATCACAACTTTTTTCTACCATTTGGCCATTCAAATACGTATCTCATAAAATCAGCATTTTTAGATAAATTTCCTAAATTTAGTGCTTTTTTAAGCCACTCTTTAGATTTTTTATAATCTTGAGGTACTCCTTGACCTTTCAAATACGTTTCACCTAACATTAGCATTGCATAACCACTATTTAAGTCTGTAGCTTTCTCATACCATTCTATACCTTTTTCAATATCTTGAGATACACCTTGACCTTTCAAATATATTTCTCCCAACCTATGCATTGCAGCACGGCTATCTAAATCAGCAGCTTTTTCATACCATTCTATAGCCTTTTTTATATCAATTGTTGTTCCTTTCTCATACATACAACCTAACTCAAACATTGCAGAAGCATCTCCTTGTTCTGCTAATTTTTCTAGCTTCACTATTTCTCTATCCATAACATCCACATCGATATTCATATTCTATAATATTTTTAATAATTAGTCAAACCTATATCCTGTTTTTACTGCTAAAAGCTAAAACGTATTAACTAAAAGCAATTTTAGTTGCTTTAAATACTATCATTCAATCTTTTATATAGTCGAAATTATTGGTTGAATCACTGCTCCAGCTATTGAACAAAATATCCAGAAATTCATAAATGCTATCCCAATATCTTTTTTACAATTGATTAAATTTCCCTTGTAACATTTTCAACATCCTGACTTTTAAATATTGTACTATTTTTACCAGTACTACCATTGGTGTGTAAATGTCAAATATTTTTGTAGGTTTTTGGTAAAAAAAATTGTAGGTTTTTGGTAAATTTAGAATGTAGCTTTTA
>CALVSD010000107.1 GCA_944358805.1 uncultured Bacilli bacterium | reverse complement strand
CCAATGCTTGTTTTAGCAGGGGCAGGTTCAGGAAAAACTAAAGTATTAACTAGTAGAATTGCATATTTAATAGAAAACGAAGTAAATCCGAGAAATATATTAGCAATAACTTTTACTAATAAAGCTGCTAAAGAAATGAAGGATAGAGTAGTTAACTTAATTGGAAGTTCTGCTAATTATATTCAAATTTCAACATTTCATTCATTAGGACTTAAAATGATAAAAGAAAATTATAATATTTTAGGGTATGATAAAAACTTTACTATATTAGATAGTGATGATACATTAACTGTAGTAAAAAAGATAATTAAAGAAATGAATTTAAACCCACAGTTTTATAATGCAAAAGCAATAAGAAATAAAATAAGTTCTGCTAAAAATGAACTTATGAGTGTGAGTGAATTTTCTCACGTTGAATTTGATAAAGATATAGTAAGAATATTTGAAAAATATAATTCGATATTAAAAACTAACAATTCTGTGGATTTTGATGATTTACTTGTTCTTCCAATTCAATTATTAAATAATAGTGAAGTATTAGATAGATATCAAGAATTATATAAATATATATTAATAGATGAGTATCAGGATACTAATGAAGCACAATATAAATTTACAAAAAAGTTAGCTAATAAATATAAAAATATTTTTGTAGTAGGAGATAACGACCAAGCAATATATGCTTTTAGAGGAGCTAATTTTAAAAATATATTAAACTTCGAAAAAGATTATCCTAATTGTAAAACAATATTACTAGAAGAAAATTATCGTTCTACTAAGATGATATTAAATGCTGCCAATAGTGTTATTAAAAATAATAAAGAAAGAAAAGATAAAAATCTATGGAGTAATAACCCAGAAGGAAATAAAATAAAATATATTCAAGCAGATAGTGATAAAGAAGAAGGTAGTTATATATCATCTAAAATAAAAGAATTAAATAATAGTGGTGTTAATTATGAAGATATAGCAATACTATATAGAACTAATGCTCAATCAAGATTAATTGAAGAAGAAATGCTTAAGAATAATATTCCATATAGAGTAATAGGTAGTTTCTATTTCTATAATCGTAAAGAAATTAAAGATTTATTATGTTATTTAAGACTTATTAATAATCCTCATGATGATATTAGTTTAGCTAGAGTAATTAATGTACCTAAAAGAGGAATTGGTGCTAAAACAATGGAAAATTTAGATGCTAAATCTAATGAATTAGGTATATCATTATTTGATGCAATTAGTGATGGTAAAGAGCTATCTTTTAAGAATTTAATATTAAAGATGCAAGAAGAATGTGAAAATTTATCTTTAACAGAGATGGTCGATTTAGTATTAAATGAAAGTGGTATGAAACAAGAACTTGTAAATGAGAAAACACTTGAAAGTGAAATAAGACTTGAAAACTTAGAAGAATTTAAATCTATTACTAAAAACTATGAAGAAGAATTTGGAGTAATTTCTTTAAGTGATTTTTTAAACGAAATATCTTTAGTCAGTGATATGTCTGAACATCAAGAATCTAAAAATAAAGTAAGTTTAATGACTGTTCATGCTGTAAAAGGATTAGAGTTTGATTATGTGTTTGTAACAGGTATGGAAGAAGGAATATTCCCACATTATAATGCTATTAATGATGGAAGTAGATCTGCTATTGAAGAAGAAAGAAGATTATGTTATGTTGCAATAACAAGGGCTAAGAAAGATTTATGGTTACTTAATGCTAAAAGAAGAATGTTATTTGGAAATACTCAAACTAATTTACCTAGTAGATTTATGGATGAGATTGATCCAAAATACTTAGAAATAGAAAATAATCGTAAGAGTGTATTTAAAAAAGTTAATAATTTTGTTAAAGAAGAAATGTTTAATAAGAATGATGTTGATTATCAAGCAGGAGATTTAATTAGTCATACAGAATATGGTCAAGGTGTAATAATATCTGTTGATAAGTCTATTATAACTGTAGCATTCCCACATCCTTATGGTGTAAAAAAACTTATGAAAAATCATAAGAGTATTAGTAAAGTAGCCGTATCATAGATAATATTTAAACATATAATATAGTGGTGATAAAAGTGAATTATAGATTGTTAGTTAATAAAACTAATGGCTTATCAAAAGACTTTATACCAGAAGAATTAGTAGATACTAAAAGTGAATATAAAGAAGGAATACTTATTAATGAAGAAGTATTAAATGCTTTTAGAAAATTACAAAATGATGCAAAAGTATTTAATTATAGTTTTGATATAGAAAGTGGTTATCGTTCTTATGATTACCAAGAAAAAATATATAATGAACTTGTAAAAGAAAAGGGATTTAATTATGCCCTTAGAAGTGTGGCAAAACCAGGTCGTTCAGAACATCAAACAGGTCTCGCCATAGATATATGTATATATAAAGAAGGAAAATGTTATATAGAAAATGATATAGAAGATTTTCCTGAAACTAAATGGTTACATTCTAATTGTCATAAATATGGATTTATATTAAGATATCCTAAAGATAAAGAAGAAATAACAGAATATATGTATGAACCCTGGCATTTAAGATATGTAGGAGATATCGCTCCATATATATATAATAATGATTTAACTTTAGAAGAATACTATGATATAACAAAAAAGAACTTAGATAATTTGATGTGAACCCCATCTAGGAGACATCATAAAAAGGACTATTCTTTTAATAAAAAATCAAGGGCGAACGAAGTGAG
>CALVSD010000106.1 GCA_944358805.1 uncultured Bacilli bacterium | reverse complement strand
ATATGTATTAAGTATATAATAAAATTACGTGAATTTCAATATTTTTTATTAAATATTAGTAATATTAAATTATGTTAGCTATTCTATTACATACATTTTGTTAATTGTATGTTATCATCAATTTAGAGATGTTGATATCGGTGTTTACTCCTTAAATTCACACATAAGGAGGTGGTTCTAATGCACATAAATATTATTACAGGAGGTTTGTGTTGGAACTATTAGTTCTTTCTTTAATAGTTATTTTATATACTATTATTGCTATTAAAGACAATAGATAAAAAATAACACCGAAGATAATTTCGGTGTTTCTCACAAATTGAGTAAACATTGAGATCCAATCAATGTCTCTTTTTTATTATATGAAGTTCCCTTCATCTATATACATATTACCATAAAATCAATAAAATTACAATATTAAAATAAACTTAATTGATTTGTTTCAGACATATCATTGAAAAGTCCCATTATCTTCATTTTATCAATTAATGTTTGTGATACTCTACATCTTTTTTGGAAATCTTCAATACTAATAAATGTAGATTTTTCTCTTTCATTAACGATTGCTTCTGCTACACTTTCTCCAAGTCCATCTAATGCTCTAAATGGTATATATAATCCTTTACCATCTTCAGTTATTACGAAGTCTTTGGCATCTGATTTATCTATATCAATATTTTTAAAATAAAATCCTCTTGCACACATTTCTAAACATAGATATAAAACTCCACAAGTATCTATTTCTTTTTTACTAGCAGTTTTATTAGCAATTTTTTCTTCTATTTCATCTATTTTATTTCTAATACCATTTTCTCCAAGTATCATAGATGAAGGATCAAACTGATCGCATCTTATAGAAAAGTATGCTGCATAATAATATATTGGATGATGAACTTTAAACCAGGCAATTCTAAAAGCACTAGTTACATATGCTGTTGCGTGAGCTTTCGGGAACATGTATTTTATTTTTCTACATGACTCAATATACCATTCAGGGATTCCTGCTTCTCTCATTGTTTCTACATGTCCTTCCCAAGTTGCAGGATCCTTACTAGCTTTTCCTTTACGAACAAATTCCATTATTTTAAAGGCTTTCGCTGGTTTCATTCCCCATGCAATTAAGTTAACCATAATATCATCACGACATCCAATTACATCTTTAAACGGTACTTTTATTTCGCCATTCTCATCAGGTGTACACAAATCTCTAGCATTTCCTAACCATACGTCAGTACCATGAGACAATCCAGATATTTTAATAAGTTCTGCAAATGTCGTTGGTTTAGTTTCTTCTAACATTCCAAGTAAGAATGATGTACCAAATTCAGGAATTCCGAGTGTTCCAGTTGGACAATATTTTCTTCCATTTTTATCTGTAAGACCTCTTAATCTATCTTTTTCTACTCCAAGAACTTCAGGCCCACAGAATATCTTCATTGTATCTCTGTCTCCTAAATCTATTTTAGTAACATCTATTCCTGATAAATCTTGAAGTTTTCTAAGTACAGTCGGATCATCGTGTCCTAGTATATCTAGTTTTAACAAATCAGCATCAATAGCATGGTAATCAAAGTGCGTAGTTCTCCACACACTTGTGGGATCATCAGCAGGATACTGAAATGGTGTAAAATCCCAAACATCTTTATATCCTGGAACTACTACTATTCCTCCAGGATGTTGCCCTGTTGTTCTTTTAACTCCTGTACATCCAACTGATACTCTTTCTACTTCCGCTACTCTAGCACTTACTTTTAGTAACTTTTTCTTCTTTAAATCGTCTTTACTAGGAACTGATATTCCATAACTATTTGCTTCTATTTTAAGAACATTATGAGCTTGTTCTTCATAGAATCCTAAAACGTAACCATATGCTGTTTTATCGGCAACTGTACCAATAGTTCCTGCTCTATATACATTATCAGTTCCAAACAATACTTTTGTATATTCGTGAGCAGATGGCTGGTTATCTCCACTAAAGTTAAGGTCAATATCAGGAACTTTATCAGCATTGAATCCTAAGAATGTAGCAAATGGCATATCATTTCCTTCGTGCACCATTTTTGATTCGCATTTTGGACACATTCTTTCTGGCAAATCAAAACCACTAGCAAATGTCTTAGACAAAGGATTACCTTCTTCATCATTAAAAATGCTATATCCACAGTTAGGACAATAATAATGTGCTGGAAGTCCATTACATTCTGTTATTCCCATCATGTTAGCAACTAAAGATGAACCAACAGATCCACGAGATCCTACTAAGTATCCATCATCATTTGAGTGTTTAACTAATTTTTGGGCAATTAAGTAAATAACGTCAAAGCCACCACCAATGATACCTCCTAGTGAAGCTTTAGCTTTCTCTATTGCAACCTCATCTGTTAAAGTATTATCTTCTCTTTGCATTTTTTCTTTAACTAAGTTAACTACCCCATCATATCCACTCATAATGACATCATGAAGTACACTAGGTAACATTTCATCTTTTTTAGTTTCGTCTAAATCAGGATTTTCTAAGTTAATCTTATCTTTAACAAGTCCTAAAATAGTATCACCGTAAAATTCTTGAGCAATTCTCTCTTCGATCATTCTAGGAAGTGGATTACCATACATACTATGTGCTTTAGTGTAAACTAAATCACGACATGTTTCCTGTGAATGCTCAATAATTGGAGAATATGGTTTATCAGGATATTCTACTACTTCTATTTCACTAATCATATCTAATATTTTATTAGGATTAACTACTACTATTTCATTAATTAAGTCTTCATCTTCTAACCAAGAAAATTCTTCTTTCATCTCATTAGTAGTTCTAAAGAATTGATTAGGTATATGACCACTTACCGATAATTTAGTAGGTTCGTAATAACGGAAATCATCCACAAGAGAATATACTATTTTCTCATCTTTAGTTCTAAGTTCAATGATATTTAAAGATTGGAACTTTCTAAGAGCATCTTCTATTTTACTCTTCTTATATTCTTCTTTAGATTTTAAAATTTCTTCTTCTTTATTATTTTTATCTATTTGATATAACTCTACTAAATTCATAAGAGTAATTGGAATATCTTTAACATTAGTTAAAGCGTAAATATATTTAAGTACCTTTACATCAATAGAAGTTAACTCTACTCCTTTAGTTTTTACATACTCTATTAGATTTTCTATATTTTCATTATTGACATTACCTTTTGGCTTACCTGACAAATATCTAGCAAGAGGATGTCTACCTTTACCAGGAACATTTTGATTTACAATAATTTCTCTATATAATACATCTTCTTTATTTATATTATGTACGTCTCCAGTTGCCACAATTAATTTATTACATTTTTTAGCACAATCAATTATTTTCTTTATACATTTCTTTAAGTGTTCCATATTATTTATATCATGTCCTTTTAATAAATGAGAATAATTTTCTATTGGTTGTACTTCAATATAATCATAAAACTCCATTGCTTTCATTAAGTCTTCTTCATTACGAGTTTCTGCTAAATAGAAGATTTCTCCATTAAGACAAGCTGAACCTATAAGTAAACCTTCTCTATTTTCTTCAATTAGTTTTCTAGGTATTTTAGCATTTCTTACAATAAAGTTGGTATTTGCATAACTAATTATTTTAAATAAATTCTTAAGACCTACTTTATCTTTTGCTAAAAATGTAACATGCTTAGAATTATCATACATATTAGCAATATGTTCTGTAATAGTTTTTCCAGGAATATTCTCATACATTTGTAAATAATTGTCATGACACCAAGGATACTTCCATATATATTCCTTATTATTGTATCCTATAAATGGATATCCCCTTTTTTCATCCTCTTCTATACTATTCGTACAGGGCTCGACATAATTTTTATAACTGCATAAATCATATATGTTTTCTAATTTTTTAGGATCATTTTTAAACGAAACTTCCTCTAGTAATTTCAAATCATTTAATTCACTAATTTTATTAATTCCTTCAATCTGTTTTAACATTTTAGCAAATATATAACCAGTATTTTCTGAGTCAACGTCTGCACCATGGTGTTGTCCAACATATATTTTAATTTTAATGGTATTAAATTCATCAATATTTACTACTTCTTCATTTTCTGCTGGATGTAATTTTATATCTTTTTCTATTATATTATTATCTTTTAAATTAATTATTAAATGACAAGTTTCTGTCTTACTAGCCTTACGAACTTTATTTAAATAAGTTCCATCTTCGGTAGTTTTAAGTATAGATTCACCATCTACTTTTATATCTTCTAATTTATTTAGTAAATAATTATCTAATTTTACACTACTACTTGGTACTCCACTTGCATTTTCTTCATCTTCTTCATCTGCTTCACCAGTATTTATTCCATAAAATTTACCTAAAGCTTTTAAACTATGTTTTTTTAAATCTCTATTTATTACTCTAGATAGCATAAGTGTATCTATAATTGGATTTTCTAATTTACCTAAATCATATTTATAATATGCCATATCTAACATATTTTTATCAAATCTTGCATTATGCGCTACTAAAGGTAAAGTACCAATCCACTCTTTAAATCTTTTTACAACATTTTCTTCATTATCGGAATCTTTTACATCCTCATCTGATATATCTGTAATTCTAGTTATTACTTCATCAATGTGATGGCCTGGATTAATTAATTCATCAAAACGATCTACAACTTCTCCATTTTTCAACTTAACTGCACCAAGTTCAATCATTGAATCTCCCAAACCTGGATTAAATCCTGTTGTTTCAGTATCGAATATTACGAATGTATTATTTTCAATTAAATCATCATTAGGATTAAAACATACATTTAAATATGACTCACACATATCTATTTCACTGCCGTATGCTACTTTAAAATATTTTAAATTATCTTTTTCTTTTATAGCATTTTCTAGTTCTATATTTAATTCATCTAATCCTTCTGTTTTACCTTCATTAGTAAGTGTTTCTATTTTTCCCTTAATTCCTTCTATTTTAGCAGTTGCTGCCTTTTTTAATCCTTTATTATAACTAGTAACTTCTCCGAAAACATGAGGAAATGCTTGACAACAATCATGATCAGTAATAGCAATACCAGGGTGTCCAAATTTAATTGCCTGTTTAACTAATTTTACTTCATCACATACTCCATCCATTTGACTCATCATTGTATGAGCATGTAATTCCACTCTTTTTTCTTTGGCATCATCTACTCTTTTATTTTCTTCTTGTCCATCAATTGCAGTAATATCCTTAAATCTTGTATTAAATACTAATTCCTTTGCAAATTCATCTGTTACTACTTTTCCATAAAATCTATAGTACTTTCCTTCTTTTAATAAATCTTTAAGTCTTGCGAATTCATCTTCACTTTTAGTAAATATTTTTGCATACATACTATCTGTTCCATCAGTAACTTTTAAAGTAAATATTTTGTATCCACTTTTAGATTCAAATATATCTATTCCAAATAATTTTATTTCAATATTTATATTATCTATTTCATTTTTAATATCTTTTATAAAAACTACATCTTCACTTTTCTTTTCACGATAATTATTCTTTGCTTCTTTTTTTTCTTCAAAAACATAAGTTTCATTTACAACTTTATCTTCTTCAATTTGTTTTAATAATTCATCTTCCCCTGTATTATCCATTACTATATTTAATTTATAATCATATCCATATTTTCTAAGTCTATCATTAATTCGTTCTAATTCTTGTAGTAAATAAGCTTTTTCTATTTTGTTATATACTTTTATTTCAATGTTATCTTCATTAACAATTATTTCTCTATCTTTAAATACATTATATTTGCTACTACTTTTAATTAAACAATCAATAATTAAATTAAAATATTCGTTAAGATATTCATTATCTTTATTTTTACTAATAATAGTTAAATCTATTTTATCTACATTAAATGCTTCTGATAATTTATTATTTAAATAAGTATATACATAACTAGGTATATTATCATCTACTATAATAACAAATTCCCATAATTTAGTTTTGTCATACACGATTATTTTTTCTAATTCACTATTATCAAAATATTCTATATATTTATCTAAATTTATTTGATTAAATAATTTTTCTAATTTACTACTCATAAAACCACCATAAGATTATTGTACCAAAAAAAAAGATTATAATAAAGGGATTTTCAACTTTATTATAATCAAATTTT
>CALVSD010000105.1 GCA_944358805.1 uncultured Bacilli bacterium | reverse complement strand
ATTGAAAAATACTTTAAAGAAGGTTATGGAAAGTGTGAAGTAACTATCAATGAAGAATTGGATAGCCATAATGTTGTTCAAATAGTTAAGGTATATTCTAATGTAGACCCTAAAAAAATCGTTACTATAATTGGTAATGATCAAGATATTGATGTTAAGATTTTAACTATATCTGATGTTTATGCAACTGTTTCTTATTATTTGAATTTAATGGAAGGAATTGGACATGACGACGAAATTGACCATTTAGGAAACAGAAGAATTAGACAAGTAGGAGAACTTTTACAAAACCAATTTAAAGTTGGTATTAGTAGGATGGAAAGAGTAATTAGGGAAAGAATGACTACTCAAGAAATTGAAACAGTAACTCCTAAAACACTTATTAATATAAGACCAGTTACTGCGGTAATTAAAGAATTCTTTGGTAGTAGCCAATTATCTCAATTTATGGATCAAGTAAATCCAATTGCAGAACTTACTCATAAAAGAAGACTTTCTGCATTAGGACCTGGTGGACTTTCAAGAGATAGAGCAGGTATGGAAGTTCGTGACGTTAACCCTTCTCACTACGGAAGAATTTGTCCAATTGAATCTCCAGAAGGACAAAACATCGGTCTTATTACATCACTTGCTAGTTATGCAAAAGTTGATGAATATGGATTTATTCAAACTCCTTATCGTAAGGTAGAAAATAGAAAATTAACAGATCAAGTAGATTATTTAACTGCTGATGAGGAAAACGAATATTATATATCGCAAGCAACAGTAAATGTTAATGACGATATGGAAATTACAGATCAAGTAGTTGCGGGACGTTATCGTGGTGAAAATGTAATGATACCAGTAGATGATGTTGATTATATCGACGTATCTCCTCAACAAGTTGTTTCTATTACAACAAGTTTAATTCCATTCTTGGAACATGATGATGCTACTCGTGCTCTAATGGGTGCTAACATGCAACGTCAAGCATTACCTCTACTTACAACAGAAGCTCCATATATTGGAACTGGTGTTGAATATATTGCTGCTAAAGACAGTGGTGCAGTAGTAGTAGCTAAAGCAGATGGTATTGTTGAATATGCTGATGCTAAGAAAATTGTAGTTAAGAATGCTAAAGGACAAGATGTTTATACACTTACTACATTTGAAAGATCTAACCAAGGTGAAACTGCTAATCATAGACCAATAGTAAGAGCAGGAGATAAAGTTAGAAAAGGACAAGTTATTGCTGATGGACCAAGTACTGATATGGGAGAACTTGCTTTAGGTAAAAACGTAGTAGTAGCATTTATGACATTTAATGGTTATAACTTTGAAGATGCTGTTATTATGAATGAAAGACTTGTTAAAGATGATGTTTATACTTCACTTCATATTGAAGACTATGAAATACAATGCCGTGATACTAAATTAGGACCTGAAGAAATTACAAGAGATATTCCTAATGTTGGTGAAGAAGCAAGAAAGAATCTTGACGAAAACGGAATTATTAAAATTGGTACAGAAGTTAAAGAAGGAGATATCTTAGTGGGAAAAGTAACTCCTAAAGGTATGGCTGATTTAACTAGTGAAGAAAAATTATTACATGCTATATTTGGAGAAAAAACAAGAGAAGTTAGAAATTCATCATTAGTAGTTCCACATGGTGGAGACGGAATTGTACATGATGTTAAAGTTTATACTAAAAAAGATAATGATGATCTACCTAGTGGAGTAAGTAAAGTAATAAGAGTATACATTATTCAAAAGAGAAAAATTCAAGTTGGAGATAAAATGAGTGGACGTCATGGTAATAAAGGTGTTATTTCATTAATATTACCACAAGAAGATATGCCATTCTTACCTGATGGTACTCCAGTAGATATTATGTTAAATCCACAAGGTGTTCCTTCTCGTATGAATATTGGACAGATATTAGAATTACATATGGGTATGGCCGCTAAAAAATTAAATGTACATATAGCAACTCCAGTACTTGATGGTGCTAAGAAAGATGATGTTGCAGCAATGTTAGAAGAAGCAGGAATGGATCCTGATGGAAAAACTGTTTTATATGATGGACGTACAGGTGAACCATTTGATAATAGAATAAGTGTTGGTGTCATGTATATGATTAAACTTCACCATATGGTTGATGATAAGATCCACGCTAGAAGTACAGGACCTTACTCATTAGTAACACAACAACCACTTGGTGGTAAAGCACAATTTGGTGGACAGAGATTTGGAGAAATGGAAGTTTGGGCTCTTGAAGCTTATGGTGCTTCTCACGTATTACAAGAAATTTTAACTTACAAGTCAGATGATGTTCTTGGCCGTGTTAAAGTATATGAATCAATTGTAAAAGGAACACCATTACCAAGTCCTGGTATACCGGAATCGTTTAGAGTATTAATAAAAGAATTCCAAGCTTTAGGATTAGATATTTCTGTTATTAATAAAGATGATGAAGAAGTAAGTTTTAAAGACTTAGAAAATGAAGAAAACGAAGAAGATACACCAATTGCTGAAGAAATTGAAGTAAATAATAAAGGTGTTTACAATGAAGAAGAACCTGATGAAATAGAAGACGAATTTGACGAACTTGATGAAGATTTAGAAGATATTGAAGACATTGGAGGTGAATTTTAATGTTAGAAGCTAATAATTTTAAAGCCTTAAAAATAGCTATTGCATCTCCAGAAAAAATTCGTTCTTGGTCTTATGGAGAAGTTTTAAAGCCAGAGACTATAAATTATAGAACATTAAAACCAGAAAGAGATGGATTATTCTGTGAAAAAATATTTGGACCAACAAGAGATTATGAATGTTCTTGTGGTAAATATAAAAGATTAAGATATAAAAATATTGTTTGTGATAGATGTGGAGTTGAAGTTACAAGTTCTAAAGTAAGACGTGAAAGAATGGGACATATTGAACTTGCAACTCCGGTAAGTCACATATGGTATGTAAAGGGTGTACCTTCATATATTGCAGTATGCTTAGACATGTCTCCTAGAGATGTGGAAGAAGTTATATATTTTGTATCTTATGTTGTAATAGATCCAGGAAATACACCTCTTGTATCTAAACAAACATTATCTGATAAAGAGTATCGTGTATACTATGAAAAATATGGAAACAGTTTTAAAGTAGGTATGGGTGCTCAAGCAATTAAAGAATTATTATCTATGGTTGATATCCAAAAAGAACTTGAGGAAGTTCAAAAGGAATTAGAGAATGCAACTGGTCAAAAGAGAACTAGACTTGTTAAGAGATTAGATGTATTAAATTCATTTGCAACTTCAGGAAATAAACCTGAATGGATGATTTTAGAAGCATTACCAGTTATACCACCAGAACTTAGACCAATGATTCAACTTGATGGTGGTAGGTTTGCTACATCTGATTTAAATGATTTATATAGAAGAGTAATTAACCGTAATAATCGTTTAAAGAAATTAATGGAATTAGGTGCTCCTTCAATTATTATTCAAAACGAAAAACGTATGTTACAAGAAGCCGTTGATGCATTATTTGATAATGGAAGACGCGGAAGAAGTGTAACAGGTCCAGGAAATAGAGCATTAAAATCATTATCAAGTATGTTAAAAGGAAAACAAGGTCGTTTTAGACAAAACTTACTTGGTAAACGTGTTGACTACTCAGGACGTTCAGTTATCGTTGTAGGGCCAGACTTAAAGATGTATCAATGTGGACTTCCTAAAGATATGGCACTTGAATTATTTAAGCCACACGTAATTAATGGATTAGTAAAAAGAGAACTTGCTAATAACATTAAGGCTGCTAAAAGAATGATTGAAAATCAAGATCCTAAAGTATGGGATGTAGTGGAAGATGTTATTAAAGAATATCCAGTTATGTTAAACCGTGCTCCAACACTTCATAGACTTGGTATTCAAGCATTTGAACCTAAATTAATTTCGGGTAAAGCAATAAGATTACATCCACTTGTTACTACTGCATTTAATGCTGACTTTGATGGAGACCAGATGGCTGTTCACGTACCGTTATCAGAAGAAGCAAAAGCAGAAGCAAGAATACTTATGTTAGGAGCTAACAATATCCTAAGCCCTAAAAACGGAGATCCTATCGTTACCCCTTCACAAGATATGATTTTAGGTAACTATTACATTACGATGGAGAAAAATGGGCTTGAAGGAGAAGGAAGAGTATTTAAAGATCCTAATGAAGCATTAATGGCTTATAATAGAAGAGAAATTACTTTACATACAAGAATTATTGTACCTGTAAATTCATTTAAACATAAAATATTCTTAGATAGTCAAAAAGATAAATATTTTGTAACAACAGTAGGTAAAATTATATTTAATGAAATACTACCTGACACTTTCCCTTATGTAAATGAACCTACTAGCGAGAATATTGAAGGTGCTACACCAAGTAAATACTTTATTGAATATGGAGAAAATTTACTTGAAAGATTAAGAGAAATACCTAGACCAGCACCATTTGCAAAAGGTACACTTGAAAAATTAATTGCTCAAATGTTTAAAAAATATAAAACTACTGAAACTTCTATATTCTTGGATAAATTAAAAGATTTAGGATTTAAATATTCTACATATGCGGGTATTACTATTGCAGCTTCTGATGTTGTAACTAGTAAGAATAAAGATGCAATTATTGAAAAGAGTAATGAAGAAGTTAAGAAAGTTAATAAACAATTTAGAAGAGGTCTTATTACTGATAAAGAAAGATTTGATTTAGTAATAGATATATGGACTAAAGCTAAAAAAGAAATTGAAAAAGAACTTGAAGTTTATGCTAAAACTATGGAAGATAACCCAATCTTCATAATGATGAACTCTAAAGCTCGTGGATCTATTTCTAACTTTGTTCAACTTGCTGGTATGCGTGGTATAATGTCTAAACCTAGTGGTGAACCAGTTGAAATTCCAATTATTTCATCATTTAGAGATGGACTTACAGTTTCTGAATTCTTCTTATCTACACACGGTGCTCGTAAAGGTAGTGCTGATACAGCTTTAAAAACTGCCGATTCTGGTTATATGACTAGACGTTTAGTAGATGTTGCGCAAGATGTTATTGTTAGAGAAGAAGATTGTGGAACTACTCAAGGTGTATTAGTAAGAGCCTTTGTGGATGATAAAGATGGTATTATTGAACCTCTTTATGATAGAATTTTAGGAAGATATACTAATAAGAAAGTTATTAATCCACAAACTAAAGAAGTTATTATTGATAAAAATGAATATATTACTGAAAATATTGCTGATAAGATTGTAAAAGCAGGTATTGAAGAAGTTGAAATAAGAACGGCATTAACTTGTCGTACAGAACATGGTGTATGTCAAAAATGTTATGGACGTAATTTAGCAACAGGTAATATTGTTGAAATTGGCGAAGCTGTTGGTACAATGGGAGCTCAATCAATTGGTGAACCAGGAACTCAGCTTACAATGCGTACATTCCATACTGGTGGTGTTGCCGGAGCCGATATTACACAAGGTCTTCCTCGTGTTGAAGAATTATTCGAAGCAAGAACACCAAAAGGAAAAGCAACTATATCTGAAATTGATGGAGTTATTCATAAAATTGAAGATGCTTCAGGAAAATGGAAAGTATATGTTAAAAACGATAATGAAATTAGAGAACACATTACATCTTATGGTGCTAAACTTCGCGTTGAAAAAGGAGATACAGTGTCTGCCGGTGATAGATTGACTGAAGGTAACGTAAGTCCTAAAGAATTACTTGCGGTAACTGATCCTAATACAGTACAACAATATATATTAAAAGAAGTACAAAAAGTATATCGTTCTCAAGGTGTTGATATTAACGATAAACACGTAGAATTAATAGCTAGAAGAATGATTTCACAAATAAGAATATTAGATGCTGGTGATACATACTTTATTCCAAGTACAACTGTAAGCTTAACAGAATTTACTAATGGTAATAGAGATGTAATTATCCAAGGTAAGAAACCTGCTATTGGTCAACCAATATTATTAGGAATTACTAAAGCATCATTACAAACAGATTCATTCTTATCTTCTGCATCATTCCAAGAAACTACAAGGATCTTAACAGAAGCGTCTGTTAAAGGAAAAGTAGATAAATTACATGGATTAAAAGAAAACGTAATTATGGGTAAATTAATTCCAGCAGGAACTGGTGCAAAAGAATATATGGACGTTGGTTATTCATTAGAAAAACAATTTTTTGATGATGAACCATCAGAAGTATTAGAAGAAGAATTTATGGATTAATTATAAACAAGTAGAGGTACTCTCTATTTGTTTTTTTTTTTGACTTTTGTCTAAATATAATGTATTATATTTTTCGGGTGATATTTATGTCTAATATGTTAAGAGGAAAATTCAGAGATAAATTAAGAAATATTTTAAAAAAACGTAATAGTGGAAAAATAAATAATAAAATTGTTTTAAATAAAGATACAAAAAAAAGTGAAGACTCTAAAATTATTATTAAACCAAGTAATAAAAATACCTTAAAAAATAGGAAACAATCGCTACCTAAAAATAAAATAGTGATTAGCAAATCTAAACCTAAAGCTGTTAGGTTGGATAAAGAAGTAGATAAGAAAGAATTAGTAGAAAATAAAAATGTTAAATGTGGTATTGATAAATCAGGACAAAAACAACAAAATAATAAAAATTTTAATATAGATAATTTAGAAATAAAAATAATAAGTAAAGTAGAAAAATTAATTAATAGTTATAAAAATGATTTGGAAATTATTAGTACAGATATTTATGTTTTGTCAGAGTGTATAAAAGACAAGAAGTCTAAAGAAGAAATTGAGGAAGAAAAAAAACAAGTAGAAGATTTAATAAGTAAAATTAATAAAATAAAAGAACAATTTAATATTTTAAAAAGTAAAAATATTGATGTAAAATATTTAGAAATTGATAATTTGGTGCTTGTAGATGATATTTATAAATACAAAGAAATGGTTGATAGTATATCTGATATCTCTAAATATCAAGATAAATATAAAAAATTAGAAGTTTTTATTGAAACAAACTTATTATTAGATAACTTACAAAAAAGTATTAAAAGTTTAGAAAATAAAAATATAGAAAAAATGGAAACGTATAATATTAATCGTCAAGAATTAGAGAAAAAGAAACATGAATTATTTAATCATGAAAATGAAATATCAAGATTTAATATATTTATTGAAAATCAGGAACATATTATTGCAGATATGAGTGATAAAGTAGGAAAAATTAGTAGCTTTGAAGATATTAAAATTAAATTCGTTGGTTATGACAAGTTGCTTTTTAATAATTTAAAATATATATCTTTACTGTTGTTATCTCCTTTAAAAGGTATTTTTCCATCGATTGCTCTTTCTACTTTATCCACAAAAAGAACACTTGATTTAATAAAAAAAGATGCTCATATTGAGCAAGTTAAAACTATCGTTTATACTGCTGAAGATTATGAAAAACAAATTTCTACTAATATTTATAATATAAATAATATGAATGATTTAATTGATGCTTCTTTGTTTGATATAAAAAATATAAAAGAAACATTAAGTGGAAATGTTGAGTTAAAGGTAATGCCTGAATATAGTGAGTTTATAAAAAAAATTAATAAAGTGGAAGATATATTAAATAATAACAGAAATAAATTAGATAAACTAAAGAAAAAATTAAACAATTATCATGAAATAAACAAAAGTAAATTGATAAAAGTAAGAAAACTTAATGAAAATTA
>CALVSD010000104.1 GCA_944358805.1 uncultured Bacilli bacterium | reverse complement strand
CCTTGCTTTTTAGATTTCATAAATTACAATTTTTATTCAAACAAAGTTCACCTTTGTTTGTTATCTACTAAATAATTTAAAATGTAACATTTCTAAAAAATCTTAACACAAAATAAAAAACAAAATAAAAAACAGTTGACAACTAAAAACAAATTTGGTATAGTATCTAACTATGAAAGGAGAATTGTTGTGCTAGATTTAAGTGATTTTTTATTAATACGAGGAACTAATCATATGCGTTATACACACAGTTCCTTCCCATACGTTGAATTAAGCCAATTAAAAAGGTTAGCAGATGCTTTGTCATTAATAATCATCCCTGTAGATTATTCCAATTTTATAGATGTTGTTAAGAATAATATTGACTCAAATAAAGGTAACTCAAAAAAAGTATCAGAAGAAAGCGAATATTGGTCTAAAATTTACACTTTATACAATAAATTCATAGAGAAAATAGATAGACAGGCAGCATATATTTTAGCTCCTGTCAACTATTATAACCTTTATTATGAAGCTGCGTCAAAGGAAGTTATGTCAAAATATTTTCCTAAATGTTTTTCTGAATTACATCTAATGCTTGAACTACTTCTTCCATCACAAAAAATTACGCTACAAATGATCAGACAATTAATATTGGCACAGAAACAACTATTTAGAGATAGCGAACAAACTTCAAGTCTTTTTAAATCCATGTCAAAAGAGATAAGCGAAATGGCCGTTCAAAACATGAGAACATCTCAATATTTATATGAAAAATTACTGACAAAACAGGATGCAGAACCACCATTAATATCATTTGATGACAGGGTCAGAAGTGAAGTGGTCAGATGGCATTTACCGAGTGTTCGTGTTCCAAATGGTACTTGTCTTTATGATGGGCAAGGCGTAATAGAAGACGAGGACAGGCACAAGTCATGTAAAGGTACAGATCCTTTAATTTTTTCAATTGAACGAGATGTTGATGTATCTAGTAAAAATTCAGATGATGTTAAAGCAAATTTAGGGTTTGTGTTTGGGCCTAAAATGCCTGATGAATTCTTTACAGAAAAAGGGTTAACAAAAACTCTATATAAAACTTTTTTACATAAAGATATAACTCATACGTTTATTCCCAAAGATTAGGCGCTAACAATATGAAAAAAGAGTCTGTAAATAATTTTGTGTAAATATAATCTTTCCATGATAAAATATAAGAAATGGAAAGATTTTTATTATGAAAGAAAAAATATTAAAAGAAAGTTGTAAAACAGAAACATCACAAGATATATCAACCGCATTAAAAAATATATTTAAAGATGTCTTACAGGAAATGATGAATGGAGAATTTGATTCATCTATGGGTTATTCTAAATATGATAAAAAAATAGAAAAAGCAAATTATAGAAATGGTTTTACTAAAAAGGAATTAAAAGGTAAGAGTTACACATAATTAATAAAAAACATGTAACAGATTTAGTTACATATTTTAATTAATATTATCCAATACAATATTAATTAAAAAAAGAGATAAATTACTTATCCCTTAGTTCTGCTTTTAACTTAGTTTCTACTTCATTAATTATCTTATTAAATACAACATTTACTTCTTCTTCAGTAAGTGTTTTATTATAGTCTTCAAAAGTAAGATTAAATGCTAATGATTTCTTATCTTTAGCTATATTATCTCCTTTATATAGATCAAATACATTTATATTAGTAAGAAGTCTTCCTCCTGCTTTTTTAATTACTTTAGTAATATCTTCACTAGTAATATTATCATCTACTATAAATGCTAAATCTTTACTTATTGTAGGATACTTATTTAATTCTTTAAATTTTATTGCTCTTACTTTCTTACTATATAACTTATTTAAAGATATTTCACATACATAAATATTATTTTTACTTGTGCTTGGATGAACTTTACCAAAGTATCCAACTGCCTCATTATCAATAATAATTTCACTATTTACTTTAGGATGTATTTCTTTAGGTAAGTTATCTGATAACTTAAATGTATATCTATTAGTAAGGCCTAAATAATCTAAGATATTTTCTACTAATCCTTTTACTAAATAATAGTCTATTTGTATATTATTCTTATTCCATGAATTAGATATATAATTACCTGTTAATCCAAAACTAATTTTAGTATCTTCTTCATAACTATTATCATAAGTATTTGCTATTTCATATAACATAACATCATTATTTTTTCTAGAAATATTATACTCTATCATTTTTAACATACTAGAAAGTAGGCTTTGTCTTACAATACTTTTATCAATATTCATTGGTCTTAAAAGTTTTATTTCATCATTAAAGTTATATCTGAACATATTATTTTCTTCTTCACTAATTAATGTATAAGTTCTAATTTCATTAAATCCTAGTGCTCTTAATCTTTTAGATATATCTTTTCTAAATTTAGTTTTTGGAGCATATTCACCTTTTTTAGTTCTAACTACAGGTAGAGTTGCTTTAATATTATCATATCCATATATTCTTCCTACTTCTTCAATAATATCAGCTTTGTTTTCTTCAACATCTACTCTTCTATTTGGTATTGTAACAATAAATTTATCTTTATCTATTTTATATGCAAAACCTAGACTATCAAGTGAACTAGTTACATCATTACTATTTAATGTCATTCCTAACATTAAATTAATTTCATCAAGTGTTACTTCTACTACTTTTTCTTTCTTTGTAGTTGTATCATGTATTAAAGTACCTTCTAATACTGTACCTCCAGCATACTTTTCAAGTAAATGACATGCTCTTTCTATTGCTAAGTTACAATATTCATAATTAAGTCCTTTTTCATATCTAAGTGATGCTTCACTTCTTAAATCTAATTTAATTGAAGTATACCTTACATTATAAGGATTAAATATAGCACTTTCTATTAAGATATTTTTAGTATCTTCTTCTACCTCAGTATTAAGTCCTCCCATAACTCCGGCAATACATACTATTTTATCTCCATCAGTAATTACAATATCATCACTATTTAAGACTCTCTCTTTATTATCTAATGTAATTATTTTTTCGTTATCATAGGCCATTCTAACTAAAATTTTATTTCCTAAAGCGTCTTTATCAAAGAAATGAAGTGGTTGACCATATTCTAACATTACATAGTTAGATATATCTACAACATTATTAATACTTCTCATACCAGCATTTTCAAGTCTTTGTTTAATAAAGTCAGGACTTGGTCCAACTTTTACATTAGTAACCATTTTAGCATTATACATAGAACAATTATCAGTATCTACTTTTATTTCAAAATGATTTTTAATATTATCTTTTACTGGATTAGTATCTATACTAGGTAAAGTAACTTTAGTGTTTAGTACTGCTGCTACTTCATAAGCAAAAGGTATATGATTATTACAATCAAATCTATTAGGATTTAAGTCTAGTGTATAAATAGTATCATCTAGTCCTAAATATTTAATTGGATTTTCTCCAACTGGAGCATTACTATCTAATTCATGGATTCCTTTATTATAATTCTCTTCTGTTTTTTCTTCTAGTCCAAGTTCAAATAAAGCACATATCATTCCATTTGATTCTACTCCACGAATTTTACTTTTCTTTATTTCAAAATTTCCTGGAAGAATTGCACCTGGTAGAGCTACTATTACTTTTAAATCTTTTCTGACGTTAGAAGCACCACATACTATTTGAGTAATTTCACTTCCTACGTCAACACTACATACATTTAAGTGATCAGAATCTGGATGTGCAGTTACTTCTAATACATGTCCTATTACTAAATTATCTATATTTCTACTTTCTACTTTTTCAATATTTATTCCTGTTTTAGTTATTTTATCTGCAAGGACTTTTAAATCTATATCTTTAGTATCGACATAGTCTTTAACCCAATTCATACTTATCATTATAACACATCCCTTCTGTTAAATTGTTCTAGTATTCTAATATCTTGTGGTGTATAGAATGTTCTAATATCAGTAATTCCATACTTAAGCATAGCAAGTCTTTCAATTCCAAAACCAAACGCAAAACCAGAATGAACTTTTGCATCGTAACCACAATTAGAAAGAACTTTAGGGTGTACCATTCCTGCTCCCCCTACTGTTATCCATCCAGTCCCTTTACAGATATTACATCCTTTCCCTTCACAGTTAAAACAAGATATATCAAGTTCTACTGAAGGCTCTGTAAATGGATAAAATGATGGTCTAAATCTTATTTCACGTTTTTCTCCAAATAAATGTTTTGCAATTATATCAAATGTTCCTTTTAAGTCTGAAAGTGAAATATCTTTATCAATTAATAAACCTTCCATTTGGGTAAATTGATGAGAGTGAGTTGCATCATCATCATCTCTTCTATATGTTTTCCCAGGGCAAATAATTCTAATTGGACTTTTTTCCTCATTAGCAAGCATTGTTCTTACTTGTACTGGTGAAGTTTGACTTCTAAGAAGCATCTCATCATCTTTAATATAAAAAGTATCTTGTGCATCTCTTGCGGGATGTCCTTTAGGTAAATTAAGTAGTTCAAAGTTATATAGGTCTTTTTCAACTTCTGGTCCTTCTACTACATCATATCCCATCGACATAAGTAATTCTTCTAATTCTTCAATTAACTTTTCTAATGAATGAGGAGCTCCTACACTAACTTT
>CALVSD010000103.1 GCA_944358805.1 uncultured Bacilli bacterium | reverse complement strand
TTATCAAATGGAGAAGTAGATTTAGTATTTTCAAACTTTAATGTTGATGGTACTAATATCGATAAAATATATTCAATATCTCCTTTAAAAGAAGAATACGTAATACTAGCTAAAGAACCTTTTACAGTAGATTCTATTAGAAGTTTAGATAATAAAGAAGTATATGTAGTTAGTAATACTTATTTAGATGATTATTTAGGTAGTAATAATGTTAAGACTAAAGGATTTAATAATACGGATGAACTTTTAAAAAATGTTGATAATAATAGTATTATAGCATTAGATATTAATACTTATAGATATTATCAAGATCAAAAGTTACTAGGATACAAAGTATTATATACAGGACTTCTTGATCAAGACTTTAAGTTTGTAATAAGAGATGTTAATAAGAATACAACATTTGCTAAATTATTTACAACTTATATTAGTACAGTTAATTATAATGATATAAAATATAAATATAATACGACTGCTACTATTAGTAATATGGACTTTTTAAAGAGTTTAATTAAATACTTAATTATAGCGTTATTCTTTGTTATGGGAATAATTGTTCTTATGGTAGCGTTTAGAAAACATAGAAAAGAAAAAATTGGTAAAGAAGATAAACTAAAATACATAGATATTATGACTTCCTTAAAAAATAGAAATTATTTAAATCATAACATTCCTAAATGGGAAGAAAATGTTATATATCCTCAAGCAGTTATTGTAATAGATTTAAATAACATAAAAGATATTAATGATAATTATGGAGTTGAAGAAGGGGATAATGAGATAAAGAAAGCAGCTTCAATTCTTATAAATAATCAACTTGAGAAAACAGATATAATAAGAACTGATGGTAATGAATTTTTAATATATATGGTTGGATATGAAGAAAAAGCTGTAATAGCATATACAAGAAAAATTCATAAAGAATTAAAAGAATTACCACATAAATATGGAGCATCAATAGGTTACAGTATGATTCTTGATGATATTAAAACAATTGAAGACGCGATTAATGAAGCAACTATTTTAATGAGGGAACAAAAAGAAAAGAAATAGGGTGAAAGTATGAAGAGCAAAATAAAGCGTTATTTAAAGAAATTAATTAAAGTTTTACAAAAACCAGAAATGAATATATTGCCAGGTAATATGGCTTTCTATTTTGTGCTTGCTTTAATTCCTCTTTTAACGATTATTATTTTGATTGCTTCATGCTTTTCTATTTCTATAGACTTAGTAGCAGATTTAGTTAAAGATATTTTTCCTAATCAAGTATCAGATACAATAATAGCACTAATTTCTGGTAAAGGATTTGATACTAATATAGGTATATTTAATATTGTAGCATTTGCAGTAGCTACTAATGGTACTTATTCTATAATAACAGCCTCTAACACTTTATATAAAGTGGAAAAAACAGATATGTTAAAAGATAGAATAAAATCAGTATTAATTTTACTAATAATAGTAATATTACTTTTCTTCTTATTATTAGTACCAATATTAGGAGGACAAATATTATCACTTTTAGAAAGTATTAAAATATTTGATGGTAAATTAATGTTTATTTATGATTTGATTAAATGGCCAATATCATTTTTAATAATTTATTTTAATATAAAATTAATTTATGCAATATCTCCAAGTAAACAAATACCTAGTAATGAAACAACAAACGGTGCATTTTTTACAACAGTAATATGGGTAATTAGTACAGGTATATTTTCATATTATGTAACTAATTTTGCTAAATATGATATATTATATGGAAATTTATCAACAATTATTATGTTAATGATATGGATGTATGTTTTGTGTTATGTTTTTGTATTAGGTATGGCAATAAATGCTACTAAATATAATAATTTTGATTAAATTAGATATAATAATAAAGAATACACAATTTATAGTGTTACTTATGTGTATTCTAATTCACAGACTATTAATATTATTAATCTAGTTTTACTGTGAACTAACGATAATATATTTTAAAGTAATACTATGATCTCCTTATAAATATTAATAGCCTATACTTATAGGTAAGCGACTTTGAAGGTCGCTTTTTTTTCGACAAATTTTTCTATATATGGTTGTTATAATATGAATGTATTTACATAAAATTAGTTGAAAGAAGGGAATATATGAAAAAAGCATATTTAGGAGTCGATATTGGAAGTATTTCTACTAAAGGAGTAGTAATAGATGAAAATAATAATATTTTAGCAAGTGATTATTTAAGAACTGAAGGAGACCCCATTGGGGCAGTAAAAAAATTAATAAAGAGTTTAAAAAATAATTTAAATATAAATGAATACAAAGTAGTAGGAGTAGGTACTACTGGTAGTGCTAGAAAATTAATAGGAACAATACTTGGAGCAAGTATTATTAAAAATGAAATAACTGCTCATGCAATAGGGACAACATCATTGTATCCTGATGTTAAAACAATATTTGAAATAGGAGGTCAAGACTCTAAAATTATTATATTAAATGATGGTGTAGTTACTGATTATGCAATGAATACTTTATGTGCAGCAGGAACAGGATCATTTTTATCTAGCCAAGCAAGAAGACTAGGAGTAGCCGTTGAAGACTTTGGTAAAATAGCTTTAACTAGTAAGAGCCCTACTAGAATAGCAGCAAGATGTACTGTATTTGCTGAATCTGATTTAGTTCATAAGGCTCAAATAGGTCATAAAAAAGAAGATATAATTGCGGGCCTTTGTAAAGCAGTAGTTACTAACTATTTAAATAATGTTGGTAAAGGGAAAAAGATTAGAACACCAATAGTATTCCAAGGTGGAGTAAGCAAGAATGTTGGGGTAATTGCAGCATTTGAAGAAGTAACTGGAGAAAAAATAATAGTGGACCCTAATTCGCATTTAATGGGTGCTTTAGGAGTCGCTATTCTATCTAAAAAAGAAGATGAAATTAATTTCTCATTTGATATAGAAGACGTATCTTTTGAAACAAGAGGAATAGAATGTCATAGATGTGCAAATAACTGTGAAATAATATGTGTAAGTAGAGATAATAGAATTATTGATGCATGGGGAAATAGATGTGAAAAAGGAGAAGTTAGACAAAGAGTATAGGATACCTTAACCGGTATCTTTTTTAACTAGAAAGTAACTTTATGTAAATTTTTTAACATATATGGTATAATCTTATTATAAAGTAGGTGTTAAAATATGAATGATTTAGAAAGTATACAAGGAATAGGACCTAAAACAGCAGAGTTATTAGGGAAACTTCATATTCATAATCAAAATGATTTAATAAGATTTTATCCATATAGATATGATATATTAAAAAGAAGTGATATTACTAATTTAGAGGATGGATCAAAAGTAGTAATTGATGGAGTAGTAGAGGGAAGTCCTACTATTATATATTTAAATAGAGGACTTAAAAAAATGATATTTAGAATTAGTAATAAGAAAACTATTTTAAATATTAGTATTTATAATCAAGTGTATTTATATGATGAGTTAAAGTCAGGTAAAGATATAACGATAATAGGTAAATATGATAAAGTTAAAAATACAATTGTAGCTAGTGAAGTAAGATTTGAAAAGCTACCTATAGAACCTAAAATAGAAGCAGTATATCATTCCACTAGTGGTTTGTCTTCAAAAAATATATCAAAGTTTATATCAAGTGCTTTTCTTAATAAAGAGAAAGAAAATGATATATTACCAACTAGCATTATAGAAAAATATAATTTATTTAATATTAATGACGCTTTATATCAAGTTCATTTTCCAAGTGATATATTATCTTTAAAGAAAGCAAGACAAAGACTTAAATATGAAGAATTATTTATGTATTTATTAAAAATTAATTATATGAAATTAAAAATAAATAATGATAAGAAAGCAATATCAAGAAATATTAGTCAAGATAAGATAAATGAATTTATAAGTAAGTTACCATTTAAATTAACTATTGACCAATTAAAAGCGGAAGAAGATATTATTAAAGATTTAAATAGTACTAAGAGAATGAATAGACTTTTACAAGGTGACGTTGGAAGTGGTAAAACCGTTATAGCATTTATTGCTAGTTATGGAAACTTTTTAGCGGGCTATCAAACTGCAATGATGGTACCTACAGAAATACTTGCAAATCAACACTATTTAAATGCCAAAGAATTATTTATAGATGAAAAAATGAATATAGAATTACTTACTTCATCTACTTCAAAAAAGAAAAAAGAAGAAATATATGAAAAGTTAGAAAGTGGAGAAATTGATTTAATAATTGGAACACAATCTCTTATTCAAGAGCAAATAAAATATAAGAATCTAGGATTAGTTATAACTGATGAACAACATAGGTTTGGGGTAAATCAAAGAGATACTTTCAAAAATAAAGGGGAGACTCCAGATATTTTATCAATGAGTGCAACACCAATTCCAAGAACATATGCTCTTACTATATATGGTGATATGGATGTATCTAGTATTAAGACTAAACCAGTTGGAAGAAAAGAAATAATAACATACTTTAAAAAAGAAAAAGATATGTATGATGTTTTAAATCTAATGAAAGAAGAATTAGATAAAGGGCATCAAATATATGTAATTGCCCCTTCAATTGATGAAGATAGTGATGAAAAAGAAAGTGTAATTGATTTAGAAGAAAAAATGAAGAAAGCATTTGGTAAGATATGTAAGATAGGATCTGTACATGGTAAGATGGACTCAAAAGATAAGAGTAATGTTATGGCAGACTTTGAGAAGAAAAAAATAGATATATTAATATCTACAACAGTAATAGAAGTTGGTGTTAATGTACCTAATGCTAGTATGATTGTTATATTTAATGCTAATTTATTTGGACTATCTACTTTACATCAATTAAGAGGTAGAGTAGGAAGAGGAGACATTCAAAGTTATTGCATATTAATTGCTAAAGAATATCAAGAGAGACTTAAGATGTTAGAAAGATGTAATGATGGTTTTGAAATTAGTGAATATGATTTTCAAAATAGGGGTGAAGGAGATTTATTTGGTATAAGACAAAGTGGTGAAACAGGGCTTGTTCTTGCCAATGTTAATAGAGATTTTAAGATGATGTTAAAGGCTAAAGAAGATGCTGACTATTATATTAATGAGATATTAAATGATGAAACAGGACTTTACGATAGTGTCAAGCAAGAACTTATGAAAACAGAGTATCTTGACTAATGGTTTACACTCTAAAAAAATAAAATGTAAAGTGTTTAAAAAAGTATTGTATTTTATTTGGTAATATATTACAATGATAATGTCATAGATAATATGACCGCTTTCTACGAACTAAAATGTAGGAGTGATTCAACCAAAACCCCCTGAA
>CALVSD010000102.1 GCA_944358805.1 uncultured Bacilli bacterium | reverse complement strand
TTATTTTTCAATTCAATTTGTGCCTTTCAGAGGACTGAAAGGACGAAAGAAAGGAATGTTAGTTATTTATGAAAAAAATTATAATGGGGATTATGGTTGTTATTCTATTAAGTGGATGCGCTAAAGAAGAAAAAGATATGTGTACTTATAATATAGAAGAAGGTAAAAGCCTTGCTACTAGTAATTATAAAAATGATATAAAGACCTGTGAGAAAGTAAATTATGTATATGATGAATATGATTTAAAAATTGAAACAGTACCAACTTCGAATAAATTGGGATTTACAATGACATTATATTATAATGATAAAGTTATAAATAATAAATTTGCTGATGTTGAATTTGCTGGTGCTACAGTGGTTAAAGTAAATGATAATATATTTGTTCGACCATTTACGGGTAAGCAAGACTTTAATAGTTATTTGATTGTCTTTGATAAAGATGGTAGAGTTTTAAAAGAATTAGAAAGAGTACATGTTAAAGAAATAAAAGATGATTCGTTTAAGGTCATGGAATATAATATTTATTCTATCGGAGGATATAATTGTTCCGAATATGAAGACAAAGAACAAGTGGCATATATAAAAAATGTATATTCAACTAGCACTTTAGAGCTTATAGATAGTGTTGAGTATAAAATTAAGGATGTATGTTATTAATTTATTAAAATAAATAGTTATTTTTTCATTTTTTTATCATATAGTTATAATGTAAATAAAGAAAGGAATGATAAAATAATTATGGAAACACTTAAAGTAGGAACTAAATCAAATCCTAATTCAGTTGCAGGAGCACTTGCTAATGTTTTTAGAGAAAAGGGAAGTGTTGAAATTCAAGCAATAGGGGCTGGAGCATTAAATCAAGCGATTAAAGCTATTGCTATTGCAAGAGGATTCGTTGCTCCTTCAGGTAAGAATTTAGTATGTATTCCAGCATTTACTGATATAGTAATTGATGGAGATGAAAGAACGGCAATTAAGTTAATTGTGGAAGCAAGATAAATAATTATACACGCATATTTATATGTGTGTATTTTTGTATACAAATAGAATGATATATTTACTCGTTTTAAGTATAAATGTGATATAATATAATAAATTTATATGTAAAAGGAGATGTTTTGGATGAAAAAAAAGAATTTATACAAGATATTAAGACATTATATAAAACATAGAATTACTGGTAATTTAGGAAAAGTTATAGAACTTGATGATAAATTAGTTTGTATTGTTGATAAGAGAAAAATTCATAAACATAAATTTAATACTTCTATTCCTTGTTTTGGTCAGAATAAAAAAAATGAAGAATTAGTAAATGTATATAATTTAAATAAACCTATTTGTTATATTTTTGATGGAATCACATTTGAAAAAAGTCGAGTAATGATATTTGGATATAATAATTGTGAAGTTATAATTAGAAATTGTGAATTTGATTGTGGAATTTGGATTTCTGTTAATGGTAAATGTACTTTAGATAATTGTTGTGTTAATTATTGGGATGTAGCATCTTTTAATGCAACTGAATTGATTGTTAGTAATACTACTATGAAAAGTAGATTTGAATATTGCCCTTCAAAAACGATAAGAATTGGGGGAGATCAAAAAGTAAGTATTATCAATTCTAATATAGGAGATCATAAAGGAAAAATAAATGTTTCGATTGAGTCACTTGAAGAAATAAATGTTAAAAATTCTAAATTAATAGGCCAAGTTGTTGAATGTAAAGCTAAGGAAGTTAATGTTGATAACAATAGTTCTCTAGACGGAAAAGAACAAGTTATTATAGAAAAAGATAGTAATTCTAAGTTGCAAGTTAGTGAATCTTTATTAGATAATAAAGAAATTGGATTATCAAATACTAGTACTTCAAAAAGCGAATTAAATACGGAAAGAGAAAGATTAATTAAGACATTAAAGGAAATAAGAACAAAAAGTATTATTGCAAATCAAAACTTGCTTTTAGAATATCATGAAACTTTAAAAAATACTCCTATATATAAAATTTTAAAAAGATAAATATGTCAAATAAAATAGTATTAATATTTACGAAATTTAAGTAAAATTTGATACTATTTTTATAATTTATAGGGAATTCATGTTATAATTATCAAGGGTAGTGAGTGATAAGTATGGATTATAGTATAAAAATAGATGAGTTTGAAGGGCCTTTAGATTTACTTCTTCATTTAATTAAAGAGGATAATATCGATATATATAATATATCAATTGATAAGATAACTAAAGATTATTTAGATTATATTAATAAAATGGAAGAGTTAAATATTAATGTAGCATCTTCTTATTTAGTAATGGCCGCAGAACTTATGGAAATAAAATCTAAGTCATTACTTCCATCTGTTAAGAAAGATAATGAAGAAGATGATGAGGAAGAAGTAAGTAGAGAAAAGCTTATAAATAAATTAATTGAATATAAAAAATATAAAGAAGTAACTAGTTCATTTAAAGAATTAGAAAAGATTAGAAAAGAAATATATATAAAGGCTCCAGAAAATATAAAGAATTATATAGATGAAAAAATTGTTAATGATAGTAATGTTGGAGTAACTGACTTACTTGATGCTTTTTCAAAGTTTTTAGAAAGAAAAAAATTAGAGAAACCACTTAACACTAAAATAACTAATAAAGAATATAGTGTTAGAGAAAGAAAAAGTAGTATAAGAAATATACTTAAAAGTAAGAAAAAAGTAGAATTTACAGAATTATTTACAGAATATAATAAAAGTTATATAGTTGTTACTTTCTTATCTGTTTTAGAAATGACTAAAGATAATGAAATAGATATTAAACAAGAAAATAATTTTAGTAAAATATTTATAGAATTGAAGGTGTAGTATGGAAGCAATAATTGAAGGATTATTATATGTCCAAGGAGATATTGGACTTACTCTAGATCAAGTTATTAATATATTAAATGTAAGTGAAGAAGAAGCAAAAGAATTAGTGTTTAATCTAAAAAATAGTTATGAGCAAGAAAATAGAGGACTTAGGATTAAATATTTAGGTAATACTTTTAAATTAACGACAAAGGAAGAACATAAAGAGTATTATCAAAAATTATTAGAAAATCCTAAAAATAATGTTTTATCTAATTCGGCATTAGAAACTTTAGCAATAATTGCATATAATGAACCAATTACAAGAGTAGGTATTGATGAACTTAGGGGAGTAGATTCATCATATGTTGTAAGAAGACTTCTTGCTAAAGGATTAATAAAAGAGAGTGGTAGGTCAGATTTACCAGGTAAACCTATATTATATAAAACAACAGATGATTTCTTAGATTATTTTGGATTATCTTCAATTAATGATCTTCCAAAATTAGAAGAATTGGATGAAGAAGATGGAGATAAAGATTTATTTAAATCAATTTATAAAGAAGAAGGGGAATAATATATGAATATAATAGATATAATTACTAAAAAAAAGAATAAAGAAGCACTTTCTAAAGAAGAAATAGAATTCGTTGTTAATTCTTATGTAGATGGTAGTATTAAAGACTATCAAATGAGTTCGTTACTTATGGCTATTACTATAAATGATATGAATGATGATGAAATTCATTATTTAACTAATGCAATGTTAAATAGTGGTAAGAAATTAGATTTAAGTAGTTTAGGTATTGTTGTTGATAAACATTCAACTGGAGGAGTTGGAGATAAAACAACTTTAATGGTAGCTCCAATAGTAGCGTCTTGTGGAGTCAAAGTAGCTAAAATGAGTGGAAGAGGACTGGGACATACTGGAGGTACTATTGATAAGTTAGAGTCAATTCCCAATATTAAATTAAATTTAACTGAAGAAGAATTTATAAACGAAGTAAAAAATATTAATATGGCTATTACTTGTCAAACAGATAATATGGTAATTGCTGATAAAAAAATATATGCCTTAAGAGATGTAACTGGAACTGTTGAATCTATTCCTTTAATTGCATCATCTATTATGAGTAAAAAGATTGCAAGTGGGGCAAGTAAGTTAGTTCTTGATGTTAAAGTAGGAAGTGGTGCTTTAATTAAAAATATTGAAGATGCTAGGAGACTATCTAATATAATGGTTAACTTAGGAAAACAAAATAATATTGAAACAGTATGTTTAATTACTAATATGGATATTCCTCTAGGAAATAATATAGGAAATTCATTAGAAATAGAAGAAGCAATAGATATACTTACTAATAAAAAAGATAATGAACTTAAATCTTTAGTAATAGAATTATCTAGTTATATGGTATCATTAGGTCTTAATATAAGTATAGAAGAAGCAAGAAATATGGTTATAAGTAAATTAAATGATTTAAGTGCTTATAATAAGTTTTTAGAATTTATAAAATATCAAAATGGTAATATAGAAGCGTTACCTAAAGGTGCTCGTGCATATAATATTAAATCTAATATGGAAGGATATATTGCCAAAATAGATGCATATAAATTAGGAAGACTATCAATGTTACTTGGAGCAGGTAGAGAAAATAAAGAAGATACTATTGATTATACTGCGGGTATTATATTAAATAAAAAAATAAATGATTATGTTGGTGTTGGAGACGTTTTATTTACAGTTTATACTAATAAAGATATAAGTAATATTGATTTTAATATTATTGATATAACTAAAATTAAAATAGGAGAACCAAAACTTATATATGAAATAATAAAATAAACGTTATTATTTCTTTTTTTATGTCAATATTGGTGTAAACTAGTTAAAATAAAGCATTAAAGTTAACTAACAATGATATACTTATTATGAAGTGAGGATGATGTTATGGCAGTAAATTATAAAAGAAAATTAAATAAAAAAAAGATAATTATATTTATTATGAGTATATTACTTTTATTTATAGTAATAGGTTTTATTTATTTCTTATTTAATAAAGATGAAGTAATAGCAATATTAGATAGTGAAGTACATACAATTGAAGAAACAGATACTTATACATTAAAAATAGATTATCCAATATTTCATATTAAAGAAGTGGATAATAAAGTAAAAGAATATGTAGATAAAAGAAAAAAAGAATTTACAGATGTTGTAGATAAAATAGATTATGAATTAACCGCTAAGTATGATTTCTTATTAAATGTTACTAGTAGTGAATATAATGATATTATAAATATTCATATGAATACTTTATCTTATACTGGGGGAGCTCATTATATGAGAGATGATGAATCAATTCATTATAATAAAAAGACTAAACAATTTATGAATTTATCAGATTTCTTTATTGATACAGAAGCATTTAATAAAATAGATGATTTAGCATACCATTATATTATGAAATTAAACTTGAAGTCCGAAAAATATAATTTTAGTGAAATATGGGTAAGAAGAGGAATTATTCCTAATGCTTTAAATTATAGTCATTTTACATTTAAGAAAGATGGATTAGAAATATTATTCCCTCCATATCAAATTGCTTCTTGGGCAGATGGTGAAATAAAAATAACTATTCCATATAGTGATTTAAATGAACTATTAAAAGATGAATATAAGGGTAGTGAAAAAGAAGATGAAAAGGTAGTGTTAGTACCAGAAATAAGAGATTTATCTAAATATGAAGATAAGAAGTTATTAGCATTTACTTTTGATGATGGGCCAAATACAAGTACTACTAGTCTTCTTTTAGATAATTTGGACAAGTATGATGCTAAGGTAACATTCTTTGTTTTAGGTAGTAGAATAGATGCTCATAGTGAGGTATTACAAAGAGCATATTTAGAAGGTAATCAAATAGGTAGTCATACTTATAATCATCAAAATTTATTCGTTATTGATAATACAACTATTTTAAAAGAAATAAATGATACTAATGAAAAAATAAAAGAAGTAACGGGGGAATACCCTAAATTAATTAGACCACCTTATGGTAATACCAATTCGGAAATTAAAGCATTAAGTTCCCTTAGTACTGTTTTATGGGATGTTGATACTTTAGATTGGAAATCAAGAAATGCTGAAAAAGTATGTGAAGAAATAATGAAAAGTGCTCATGATGGGGCAATAATATTACTTCATGATATATATGAGTCATCAGTAAATGGTGCTCTTATGGCTATGGACAAGTTATCTAAAGAAGGTTATGCTTTTGTTACTATAAGTGAAATGGCAACATTAAAAAATAGAGAATTAAATAATGAGGAGACATATTATAATTTTAAATAAGGTGATATTTTGAAAAACATAATTAAAATATTTATATGTATAATAATTGCTTTAGGTATAAGTTATTACTTAGTAAATAATAATATATTTAAGACTGATACTAAAAGTAGTGTTTATAAAGAGACTGAGGAATATTTAAAAAATGAAGAAAATAAAGATATTAATGAAATAAAAGAAAAAATAGATGAAGTAAATAATCCGAAAGAAGAAGTCCCTGAAGTTCCAGAAATACCGGAAATTCCTGATGATCCTAGTGGAATGTCGCCTAAAGATATATTTCAGCAAAATAAAATATTAATGATTGGGGACTCTTTTGTAGAAGGAATGGCAGCATATGGAGTATTATATTCTTCTAATGCAATATGGGAAAGAGGAAAAAGAATTGATAATATGTCTGACCAATTAGCAAAAGCAATTGAATATAATCCAAGTAGTCTTATTTTAGTGTATGGATCTAATGATGTTCAAATGTGGGATTATAATGTAGATGGATTTATTAATGCCTATAGTAATAGCCTCGATAATATAACTTCATCTCTTCCTAATACTAAAATATATGTATGTTCAATCTTACCAGTTAATGAAGTTGGACTAGCAGAAGATCCATCTTTCCAATATGTAGATTTATTTAATCAAAGATTAGAAGAATTATGTAATCAAAGAGGAATACCATTTCTAGATAGTAGTTATATATTAAATTTAGAAAGTGATCCATATAGTCCAGATGGAATACATCCGAAAGGATTCTATTATGAAAAATGGGCACTAGATATATTAAATAAAATGAGGTAATAAGATGAAATTAAGACAGATAATATTTATTATAATTTTTATAAGTATTCTTTTAGTAGTACCTTTTCTAATTAAAGATAAAAAAGTAGATATTGATGAAATAAAAAAAGTGTTTGAAGAATATGCAAAAGAAGATATTGTTACAGAAATAGATTCTAGTACTATATACAATAACTATAATATAAATACAAATAGTCTAGAAGGTTATATTAGTTATGGTCCAATATCTTATATGAGCGTTCAAGAATTAACCGTATTTAAAGAAGAAGATAAAGATAAAAGAATAGAAATAAAAAATAAAATAAATGAATATATAAATAAAAAGATTCTTACTTTTCAAGGTTATGGCGAAGCCCAAGTAGAACTATTAAAGAGTAGTGTAGTAGAAATTAAAGGCGATTATGTATTTTGCATTATATTAGATAATAGTGATGAAGTATGGCAAAATATAACAAAATTATTTTAGAAAGAAGGTATTATAATGTCTTTTAGTAGTATTATATTTTGTTTTATCTTTTTATCAATAGTAGTTTCTTTATATTTTATTATTCCTAAAAAGTTAAAGAATATATATTTACTTCTTGCTAGTATATTATTCTATTCTTATAGTGGTATTTTCTATACAATTATATTATTATTAATAGTTTTATATAATTATGTATCAGTAAGAATTATGGATAAATTAGAAGGTAAAAGAAGAATAGGCAAATTAATTGAAATATTAATTATAAATATCTTTACTTTATGTTATTTTAAATATTATTATATGATTTTAAATAATATATTTATAGATATTGCAATGGGAGAAATTATTCTTCCTTTAGGTATGTCATTTTATTTATTTACAGTATTATCTTATATAATTGATGTATATAGAAAGAATATAAAGAGTGAACATAATTTTATTTCATTTAGTTTGTATATATTATTTTTCCCTAAGTTAGTAATGGGACCAATTGTTAGGTATAGTGATTTTAATAAGCAAATAGATAATCACGATTTTGATAATTCATTGTTTAATTATGGATTTAAAAGATTTATAATTGGACTATCTATGAAAGTAATATTAGCAGATACTTTTGCTCGTATTATTTCTTCATATCAAGTAAGTTCAATGTTAGGTAGTATAGTTATATTTATTTTATATTCATTACAAATATATTATGATTTTGCAGGCTATACTAATATGGCTTTAGGTCTTAGTAATGTTTTTGGTTTTAAATTACCTGAAAACTTTGACTATCCATATTTATCAAAGAGTGTTGGTGAATTTTTTAGAAGGTGGCATATTACCTTAGGTAAATGGTTTAGAGATTATGTTTATATTCCACTTGGAGGTAGTAGAGTATCTAAATTAAGACTTGTTATAAATTTACTTATTGTATGGCTTCTTACAGGAATGTGGCACGGTGCAAGTTTAAATTTTATTATATGGGGATTATTTTTAGGAATAATTATTGTAATGGAAAAACTATTATTATCTAAAATAAAAATACCTAAAATAATAAGTATTCCATTTACATTTATTATAATATCAATCAGTTGGATATTCTTCTTTAATTCTAATGCAAGTGATATAACGTTAATTTTAAAGAATTTAATTAATATAAATAATTTTATGGATGATAAAATAATCTTTATAATTAGAAATAATTTTGCTTATTTAATTATTGGACTAATATGTATAACACCATTAATTAAGATTTTAGGAGAACGCTTCCAAAATAAAAATAATTATATATATAATATATGTAATAATATTTATTTAATTATTTTATTAATAATATCAACAGTATACTTAATTAGTAATTCATATCAAACATTCTTATACTTTAACTTTTAAAGGAGGATCTAATGAAAGAAAAAACATATTTTATTGGGTATTTAACCCTTATATATTTATTAACAATATTTTTTATTAATTTATTTTCACCTTCTTTAAATTTTTCAAAAGAAGAGAATAGGCCACTTGTAAGTAAACCAAAAATGAATACTAATAATATTATTGATGGTAGTTATTTTACTTCTTACAATAAATATATTGAAGATCAGTTTTGGAATAGGACAACTTGGAAAAGTTTAAAAACTAATATTGAAAAAAGTATTGGTCTTAAAAAAATAGATAATATATATTTTGGTAAAAATAATAGATTAATTGAAGAAGTAGTTATTCCTAATGATGAATTTATAAATAGAAGAGTAGATAATATAAATAAATTACAAGAATATTATAGTGAATTAAATATGGATTTTGTTCTTATTCCTAATAAAGTAGGAATATATTATGATGAAGTAAGCTCTTCTAATAAACAAAAAGAATTATATGATGAATTTATTAGTAATTTTGATAATGATTTAGTTAAAGTAAATTGTTTTGATATATTATTTTCTCACAAAGATGAAAATATTTTCTATAATACAGATCACCATTATACATCTTTAGGAGCCAAATACATTAGCGAAAGTTTATATGATAAAGAAAATATAGAGTATAGTGAATATACTGTCAATAATCATTTTATTGGAACTAGTGCTAAAAAAATTGCATATTATAACACTTATGATACAGTAAATATATATGTACCAAATGAAGAAGTATCTTACTATTTAACTTATAATAATGATGAAGATGAATATACTTCTATATATGATAGTAGTAAACAATATAGTTATGATCCTTATGAAATATTTTTCGGAGGAAATAAAAGTGTAATTGATATAAGAACAAACTCAGAAAGTGAGAGTAAACTTTTATTAATAAAAGATTCTTATGCCAATAGTTTTATTCCATTTATATTAAATAATTATCGAGAAATTATTGTTATAGATCCAAGATATTATCATGAAGATATTAATAGTTTAATTAGTGATAAACAAATTACGGATATAATGCTTTATTATAATATGAATACTTTTTTTGAAGATACATCATTAGATGATATGATAGAGAATATAAAATTATAGACATTTTGTTAAATTTATGATATATTATTATTGCAATTGATTATGTCAAGTGCTGTAATATTATAATAAATATTGCATAAAATATAAATGCTACTATGTAGCATAAAAAAAGCGGGTGAAGCCAGCCCTAAATGGCAGCTAAAAAAGTGAGTGAAGCCAGCTCTATAAATGGCAGCTAAAAAAGTGAGTGAAGCCAGCTCTATAAGTGGCAGCTAAAAAAGTGGATTAGAGAGCACACTCTAATCCTTTTTAAATAAATATAAATTTCAAATGGGGGATATAGATGTATAAAAGTTTTAAAATAGTAAAAGTAGATTCTAAATATTGTGATTATTTAAGACAATATGATAATAAAGTTTCTTATAATGCAGGTACTAAAGATTTAAGACCATTTATTGGAGTATTATTTATGATAGATAAATGTGAATATTTTGCTCCATTATCTAGTCCCAAACCTAAACATAGTAAATTAAAAAATACTTTAGATTTAATAAAAATAGAAAATGGAAATTATGGAGTAGTTAATTTTAATAATATGATACCTGTTATGGATAAAAACTATGTCATTTTTGATTTAAATAAAAAAACAGAAAATAGAGCAGAAAATTTTAGATTAGAATTATTAAGAAATCAGTTAAGATGGTTAACTGCCAATAAAAAAGATGTTAATACTAAATCAAAATTATTATATAATTTATATAAAAGTAATAAATTACCTAAAAATGTAAAAGATAGATGTTGTAATTTTCCTTTATTAGAAGAAAAATGTAGAGAGTATAATAAATAAAGATATTGCTCATAGAAGGAACAATATCTTTTAATTTATATAAATTAAAGTATAGAAGTAGTAATTGTAATTTCGTATTTACAATTATCTTCTCCGATCATAAAAGTCATAATGTTTTCTATACTATAATCAAAGTCAGCAGGAATAGTTAATATGTTATTTAAGAAAGTTACTCCTTTAGGTAAGGCGGAAGTTGAAGTAACTACTACATTAGGGTTAGTAAAAAAAGTGATTATGTTTTCTTCTTTATTACCAGTAAAGATGTAGGTATTAGGTTCTGTACCATCTTTTATAATTCCTCCTCCAACTATATCAAATGTTAGGGCAGATTGCACACATTTGCATCCTTCGCATATACAATTATTGAATAGTTCTAGTTTACCTTGAAGAACTGTTTCTAATCTCGTAATAGAGTTAACCATGGATTTTACGGAATCGTTAACTTTTAATAATTCATTAGTGTCTTTAGCAAAAGTTAGAGCAGCCTGAATTTTTTCACCTTCAGCATTTAAAATATGAGATAAACCAGTTTGTTGTAAAGCAACAGATGCAATTATATCATTTACAGCTTCGCATCTTTTTACACCACTAGGTTTAATTATTGGCATTGACATTTTTTATTTCATCTCCTCGTTATATACTATGAAGGATTTTATTTTTTGAAAGGGCATATACTTATTTTCATAATATTATTTAAAATTCATATATTTTATTAGGTGATACTCTATGAAAAAGATATGTTTAAGTACTAATTCAGAATATACAGGATTTTATATTAATGAAGATAAGTTTATGTTTTTAAATAAAAATGGGATAGATGAATATGATAATAAACTTAATTACATTAAAACTATTTACTTAGATGATGAATATAATAGTATTTCTTATAACGATAAAATATATTTAAGTAAAGATAATAAATTATATGTAAAGGAAGATAATATTAACTTAGTTAAGGAAGTAGAAACTAACATTAATTCATTAAATTTTTATCAGAGTAAATTAATCATAACTAATAATAATATTTATATTTTAAAAGATAATATAGAACAATTTTTAGATAATAATGTTATAAATTCTTTATTAAAAAATAATGTAAATAACAAAATATATTGTGCTACTCATATTAATAATAATGTATACGTAATATATAGTAATAATAAAAAAGTATATATTTCTAGTATATATAATTACAAAATAATTGCTAATAAATATTTTTTAGGAGAAAATATAGAAGTATATAATACATATTATTATCAAAATAAATTATATGTATTAGTAAAATCTAATAATAAAATGTATTTATATGTAATTTTAGAATATAAGCACTATAATAATTGCTTAGAACTTATAAAATGTTTATGTTCATGTAATTATAATGATATACCAATTTCTATTGCTATGATTGAAAAATCAATTGCTAAAATATTAGATGCTGAAGCAAGAAAGATTCAGAAGATAATATCTATAACTTGTAATGTTGATGAACTCTTAAAAGTTAATGATTCTGTAAATGAAATGGTAAAGAAAATAACTTTATTAGAGCAAGCATTATGTTCTAAATTAGAAATATATGCAAAAATATTAAGAGAAAATAGTGACTAAACTATTTTTTTTATTTTACTTTTAGTGTATAATTATATAGAAATAGGAAAGGTGATATAGTGGAAAAAGCAAAAGTATATTTTACAAAAAATATAGATAGTGAAAGTTTAGTTAAAATGTATGAAGTTTTAAATAAAGAATTAAATGGAAAAGTTGCTGTTAAATTGTCAACAGGGGAAGCCGGTAATAATAATTATTTACACCCTGAATTAATTAAAGATTTAGTGCATAAAGTAAATGGTACTATTATTGAATGTAATACAGCATATCCTGGTAAGAGAAATAGTTATGAAGAACATTTAGAAGTAGCTAAAGAACATGGATTTTTAACTGTAACTGATGTAGATATAATGGACAAGGAAGGTGACGTAGAACTTCCTGTAGATGGTGGTAAACATTTAAAAGTAAATTATGTAGGAAAGAATTTATTAAATTATGATTCAATTCTTATGTTATCACATTTTAAAGGACACCCAATGGGAGGCTTTGGAGGAGCTTTAAAGAATATGTCTATTGGTATTGCTTCAAGAAGAGGTAAAGCATGGATTCATAGTGCAGGTAAGGTAGAAGATGCTAATATATTATGGGAAAATTTGCCTTCTCAAGATGATTTCCTAGAATCAATGGCAGAAGCCGATAAAGCAGTAATGGATAAATATAAAGATAATATTGTATATATAAATGTAATTAATAATTTATCAGTAGATTGTGATTGTGTTGCTAATCCAGAAAAAGTATGTATGAAAGATATTGGTATAGTATCTTCATTAGATCCGATTGCAATAGATAAAGCATGTTTAGATTTAATATATAATAGTGAAGACAAAGGTAAAAAAGATTTAATAGAAAGAATTGAATCAAGAAATGGAGCTCATATTATAGAGTATGGTAAAGAGTTAGGTCTTGGTACCGATGAATATGAACTAATAAATATAGATGAGGAGTAATTATGAAAGATAAAGTAATATTAGGAATAAAAGGATTTTTTATGGGAATAGCAAATATCATTCCTGGAGTTAGTGGTGGTACATTAGCTATTACCATGGGAATATATGAAGACTTAATTAATGCAATTAGTCATTTTGTAAGTAAAATAAAAGATAATATAAAGTTTCTACTTCCAATATTAATTGGAGCAGCAGTAGCAATAGTAATAGGAAGTAAAGTAATTGGATATTCACTTGAAAATTTTCCGCTTCCAACGATTATGTTTTTTACAGGATTAATATTAGGTGGTATGCCTATGTTATATAAAAAGGTAAAAAATGATATTAAAGTATCTAATTTAATAATATTCGCATTAACATTTATGTTTGTAATAGGAATAGCTTTCTTAAAAACAGGAGGAGAAGTATCTTTTGCTTCAATGAATGTAATTGATTATATAAAATTATTTTTAGTAGGAATGGTAGCGTCTGCTACTATGATAATACCAGGAATATCAGGATCATTTATGTTAATGGTAATGGGATATTATGAACCAATAATAAATACGATTAATAGTTTAACATCATTTAATAATATAGTTAAAGATATGTCTATATTAGTTCCTTTTGGAATAGGTGTATTAGTAGGAATAATAATTATTGCTAAAATAATAGAATTCTTATTTAAGAAATTTGAAGTGCCAACTTATTTTGGTATAATAGGATTTGTACTTGCATCTATTATTGGAATATTTACAAGTGCCGAAGGATTAACTTTTAGTATAGTACCATTTATTTTAGGGGTTATCTTATTTGTAGCAGGATTATTAATTGCATATAAATTAGGAGATGAATAAAAAGTTTTATGTTTAATCATAAAATTTTTTTCTATTTGAATAGAAAATATACTGTTTCAAAGTGCAAATACGGTTTTCCAAAGTGCAAAAATTGCACTTTGGAATTGATAAAATAGAAGAAATGTAGTATAATATCTATAGTTGGGAGGATTATTTTTATGGACAAAAAAGAAAACTGGAATTTAGAATTATCTCAATATATAAAACAAGGTGAACCGAGTCAAGTAGAAAAAACAAAAGTTTGGGAGACAGCTATAGGTCTTCAAGAAGTAGATGGATTAAAACCTTCAAAATATTTGGTTGAAACAGCAAAGGAACATATTGAAGGAAATATTAATTTAGAAGAAGTTAAGAAAAGAATTGATAATTATTATAAAGTTTTAGATAGTAGAAAACTTGAAGAAAAAGAAAATATTGAAGAAGCAGATAAAGTATCAGTAAGAATTGCCGAAATATTAAGTGATAAGTCATTTAATTTTAGTCCTACCGAATTAATAAATATTCATAAAAAATTATTTACTGGTATATATAAACTTGCAGGTGTTATAAGGAATTATAATTTTACAAAAGATGAGTGGATATTAAATGGAGATACTGTTACATATGCTTCTTACGAAAATATTATGGCAGCTTTAGAATATGATTTTGAACAAGAAAGAAATTTTTCATATAAAAATTTATCACTTGATGAGTCTATTAAACATTTGTGCCGATTTACTTCAAATATATGGCAAGTTCATCCTTTTTGTGAAGGTAACACTAGAACAACAGCGGTTTTTATTATTAAATACTTAAGAACATTTGGATTTAATATTAATGATGATGTATTTGCAAATAGTTCTTGGTATTTTAGAAATTCATTAGTTAGAGCTAATTATAAAAATTTTGAAAAAAATATTTTTGAAGATATAAGTTATTTAGAAAAGTTCTTTTACAATCTTTTATCAGATACTAAATATGAATTAAAAAATAGATATACTCATATTGATTATACTGAAGACAAAATATGTGAAAAATTAAAGTGTAAAAATTGTACTTTAGAAGAACAAGTTATATTAAATTTGATCAAAGAAAATTCTACTATTAAACAAGATGAAATTGCTATAATTCTTGGTAAATCATTAAGGACTATAAAGACCAGAATGAATGAAATGCAAGGAAAAGGACTAATAACTAGAAAAAATGGAAAAAGAAATGGGGAATGGGAAATTTTATTGGAATTAAAGTAAATTATATGTTGGTATTATGAGAATTTTTTTAATTCTCTTTTTTAATTCTGAATGTTTACTATATGTAAAGTAAAAAATATGATATAATTTATTTGAGGTTACAGGACCCTGTGAATTTTTAGTAATGTATGACTCATCAAGTTCAATTAATTTTTCTATAACTGTTACAGGACCCTGTGAATTTTTAGTAAATTGATTTTAAACTTTATCTTATTGGTAAAGTTTTTTTTGATACAAATATAATCAAATTTCTTTTATTTTTTAAATATAGTGACATGTTTTTATTGTAATTATTAATATTTATGTTATATTTTAAATGATGAAAGAAGGGAGTTAAAAAATATGAAAAATGAAATTATATTATTTGAAAATCAAGAGGTAAAACTTGAAGTAAATATGAAAGATGAGACAGTTTGGCTTACACAGGCTCAAATGGCTGAATTGTTTTGTAGAGATGTTGGCGTTATTTCAAGACATATAAAAAACATTTTTAAAGAAAATGAAATTGATGAAAAAAGTAATTTGCAAAAAATGCAAATTGCAAGTTCTGATAAACCTGTTAATTTTTATAGTTTAGATGTTATTATAAGCGTCGGTTATAGAGTTAAAAGTAAAAATGGAGTTATTTTTAGAAAATGGGCAAATAAAGTATTAAAAGATTATTTAATTAAAGGTTATGCTGTAAATAATAAAAGATTAGAGTATTTGGAAAAAACAATTAAATTAATTGATATAGC
>CALVSD010000101.1 GCA_944358805.1 uncultured Bacilli bacterium | reverse complement strand
AGTGATTTTCATCACTCCCTATAAATCAATTCATTTATCAAATCTATTGTTTACCAACACTATTTGACAAAGAACCTTTTATTTTATACAAACAAAAAAGAAGTTTTTTATAACTTCTTTTTTATTACTCGATAACTTCAGATACTACACCAGCACCTACTGTACGTCCACCTTCACGAATTGAGAAGTTAGTTCCATTTTCAACAGCGATTGGCGCAATTAATTCTACAGTCATAGTTACTTTATCTCCAGGCATAACCATTTCTGTTCCTTCTGGTAACTCAATTACACCTGTAACATCAGTAGTTCTGAAATAGAATTGTGGTCTGTAGTTTGCAAAGAATGGAGTATGTCTTCCACCTTCTTCTTTAGTAAGTACATAAACTTCAGCTTTGAATTTTTTATGTGGATGAACAGTTCCTGGTTTTGCAAGTACTTGTCCTCTTTCAACTTCTTCACGAGAAATACCACGTAATAATACACCTGCATTATCTCCTGCTTCAGCATAGTCAAGTTGTTTTCTAAACATTTCAATTCCTGTAACAACTGTTTTCTTAGTATCTTTAAGTCCAACTATTTCAACTTCATCATTAAGTTTTAATTGTCCTCTTTCAACACGTCCTGTAACAACTGTTCCACGACCTGTAATTGTAAATACGTCTTCAATTGACATTAAGAATGGTTTATCAGTATCTCTTTCTGGAGTTGGAATCCAAGTATCCACTGCTTCCATTAGCTTTTCAATTGATTCTACATATTTAGGATCTCCTTCAAGAGCTTTTAATGCAGATCCTCTAATTACTGGAGTATTATCTCCATCATATCCATATTCGTTTAATAATTCACGAATTTCCATTTCAACAAGGTCTAATAATTCTTCATCATCAACCATGTCACATTTGTTCATGAATACAACCATTTTAGGAACTCCAACTTGTTTTGATAATAAGATATGTTCTCTAGTTTGAGCCATTGGTCCATCAGTTGCAGCAATAACTAAGATTGCTCCATCCATTTGAGCAGCACCTGTAATCATGTTTTTAACATAGTCTGCGTGTCCTGGGCAGTCAACGTGAGCATAGTGACGATTAGCTGTTTGATACTCAACGTGAGAAGTATTGATTGTAATACCTCTTTCTCTTTCTTCAGGAGCTTTATCAATATTAGCATAATCAACGAATTCTGCTCCACCTTTTTCTGCTAATACTTTAGTAATAGCAGCAGTTAATGTAGTTTTACCATGGTCAACGTGGCCAATTGTACCAATGTTAACATGGGGTTTGCTTCTGTCAAATTTTTCTTTTGCCATTTTTATTTTCCTCTCTTTCTTAATTAATTACATATTCTATTTTATCAAATTTTGGAAATATTGCAATATCTTTGATTAATTTCCACCATTTTTTTTGATTATGTCTTCTGCTATAGATTTTGGAACTTCTTCATAATGGTCAAGAACCATTGTAAAGTTACCTCTACCTTGTGTATTTGAACGAAGACTAGTTGCATAACCAAACATCTCTGCAAGTGGTACCATAGCTTCAAATGCTATTGCATTACCTCTAGCTTCTTGTCCAAGTGGACGTCCACGTCTAGAAGTAATATCTCCCATTACAGAACCAGTATATTCTTCTGGAGCAACTACTACTACTTTCATAATTGGCTCTAAAAGAACTGGTTTACATTTGTTTTTTGCTTCTTTTAAAGCAAGTGATGCAGCAATTTTAAATGCCATTTCTGATGAGTCAACATCATGGTATGATCCATCAAACAATGTAGCTTTTACATCTACCATTGGATATCCTGCAAGAACACCTGTTTGCATAGCTTCTTGTAATCCTTTATCTACTACAGGAATATATTCTCTTGGTACTACACCACCAACAATGTTATCAACAAATTCATATCCTTTTTCTGGATTTGGTTCAAATCTAACCCAAACATGTCCGTATTGTCCACGTCCACCAGATTGTTTAATATGTTTACCTTCACACTCAGCACTTTGAGTAAGTGTTTCACGATAAGCAACTTGAGGAGCACCTACTGTAGCTTCTACACCAAATTCTCTTCTCATTCTATCGATTAATACATCTAAGTGTAATTCTCCCATACCTGAAATAACTGTTTGACCTGTTTCAGTATCAGTATGCATTTTAAATGTCGGATCTTCTTCAGCTAATTTTTGAAGAGCTAATCCCATTTTATCTTGGTCTGCTTTTGATTTTGGTTCAACAGCTTGTGAAATAACTGGTTCAGGGAATTCCATACCTTTCATTATGCATGGTTTCTTTTCATCACATAATGTATCAGCCGTTGTTGTATTTTTAAGTCCTACTGCTGCAGCAATATCTCCTGCATATACTTCTGATATTTCTTCTCTGTGATTAGCATGCATTTGAAGTATTCTTCCAACTCTTTCTTTAGCATTTTTGGTTGAATTTAATACATATGATCCACTATTTAATACTCCAGAATATACTCTAAAGAAAGTAAGTTTTCCAACGAATGGATCTGTCATAATCTTAAATGCTAAAGCTGTAAATGGTTCAGAATCAGACGGATGTCTTAAGACTTCATTACCATTCATATCAGTACATTCAATAGCTTCTACATCAGTTGGAGCAGGTAAATAATCAATAACAGCATCAAGTAATAACTTAACACCTTTGTTTCCTAAAGCAGTTCCGCACATAACTGGGAAGAATTCTGCTTTTAAAACACCAGTTCTAATAGCTTTTTTAAGAGCTTCTACTGTGATTTCTCCTCCATCTAAATAAGTCATCATTAATTCTTCATCAAAATCTGCTGCTTTTTCAATTAAGATATTACGGTATTCTTCAGCTTTATCTTTCATATCAGCAGGGATTTCAATTTCAGTATAATTTTCATCTTGTCCACCATCAAAATGATAAGCTTTCATAGTTACTAAGTCAATTACACCATCAAAGTCAGCTTCTGCTCCAATAGGAAGTTCTATAGCTGCACTATTAGCGCCTAATCTATCTTCAATAGTTTTTAAACTAAAGTAGAAATCAGCTCCCATTTTGTCCATTTTATTTGAGAAAATTATTCTTGGTACTTTATATTCATTAGCTTGTCTCCATACAGTTTCACTTTGTGGTTCTACTCCTGCTTGAGAGTCAATTAATAATACAGCACCATCAAGTACTCTAAGACTTCTTTGTACTTCAATAGTAAAGTCAACGTGTCCTGGAGTATCTATAATATTAAATCTATAACCCTTCCAAAATGCTGTAGTAGCAGCAGAAGTAATAGTTATACCACGTTCTTGTTCTTGTTCCATCCAGTCCATTTGGCTTTCCCCATCGTGAGTTTCACCAATTTTATGGATCTTACCAGTATGATATAAAACACGTTCTGTTGTTGTTGTCTTACCAGCATCGATATGGGCCATAATTCCAATATTACGTGTATGTTCTAACGATATTTTACGAGCCATATTTTATTTCCTTTCTTAATTACCATCTATAATGTGCAAATGCTTTATTAGCTTCAGCCATCTTATGAGTATCTTCTCTTTTCTTAACAGAAGCTCCTATTCCATTAGATGCATCAATTATCTCATTTGCTAAATTTTCAGACATTGAATGTCCATTTCTAAGTCTTGCATATTGTACTAACCAACGAAATCCAAGTGTTTGAGCACGTTCAGCTTTAACTTCAATTGGAACTTGATAGTTAGCTCCTCCAACTCTTCTTGACTTAACTTCTAAAGCTGGTTTGATATTTTCCATTGCAGCATTAAATACTTCCATAGGATCTTTACCAGTTTTTTCTTTAATCATTTCAAATGCTTTATAAACAATTTTTTGAGCAGTACCTTTTTTACCATCATTCATTATTTGATTAATAAGTTTAGTAACTACTTTAGAATTATATATCGCATCAGGTAATACATCTCTTTTTACTGCACGTCTTTTACGCATGTTTATCCTCCTTTCTTATATATTAAATTTAGTTGTTTTTTTATTTCTTAGGTCTTTTTGCACCATATTTAGAACGACCTTGCATACGGTTTTGAACTCCAGCAGTGTCCATTGTACCACGAATAATGTGATATCTAACACCGATTAAGTCCTTAACACGTCCTCCTCTAATTAATACAACACTGTGTTCTTGTAAGTTGTGTCCAATACCTGGAATATAACAAGTAACTTCCATTCCATTAGATAAACGAACACGAGCATATTTACGAAGCGCAGAGTTTGGTTTTTTTGGTGTCATTGTTCCAACACGAGTACATACTCCTCTTTTTTGAGGCGCATTTAATTTAGTAGTTTTCTTTTGAATACTATTAATTCCTACTCCTAAAGCTGGTGATTTACTCTTTCTGTTTTTTGTACCTCTACCTTTTCTAATAATTTGATTAATTGTAGGCATTATAACCCTCCTTTCTTACACATACCCTGGTGTTTCATTTTTTACACAAAAGATAAGTTCTGTGACAACACAAAACTTAAATTTATGAACAATAATAATATAACACACTCTTGGGGGTGTGTCAATATTTTTCAATTAAATACTTTATTTTCTTACAAACTACTTCTAAAAGACTTTAATTCATTTATAAAATCTACAGTTTCTTCTTCTTCAGTAATATTATACAATCTATCTTTATTAGAATTTAACAGTTCCTGATAACTGATAATTGCTTCCTCTTCTTGTTGTTTTTCATAATCTGTAAGCTCAATAGTTTGAGGCTTTAACTCTTGTTCCATTTTTCTTGATATTTCTTCTGCAAAAGTTAAATTTTCTTGTTTTTCTTCTTCAACTACTTTCTCAACTTTTTGTTCTATATTTGTATCTTTCTTTATACTTATAGGAGAAGTTTGATATCTAGCAGTATTTTGCCTTAACACATTTTTTGTATAAGGTCCCTCCTCTACTTTATCCATTTTTTCAGATTTAAAAACTTCAATATTTACTTGATCATTATTTTTAACTTCTTCATTAACTACCTTTTTCTCTTCAGTTACATTTTCTTCTTTTTCTAATACAGATTCTTTTTTATCTAATTCGCTTTTTACACTATCATTTAACGTTTTTTTCAACTCTTCAATTACATTAATTAGTTTCTTGTTTTTTTTATACATATTTAAAGATAAAACTATTAGAAATAAAAATGCAAAAATTGCTGACCAAAGCATCACTAAACTTGTAGTATCTAGTCCATTATAAAAATCTACAAAAGACATCCATATATTCATTTTTACCACTCCATACAACTATAATTTATAATACTTGCAACATAAATAGCTGCCGTTTCAACACGAAGAACTCTATTTCCTAAAGAAACACTGATAAAATTATTATCATTTAAAAATTCTTCTTCTTTATCACTAATACCACCCTCAGGTCCTATTACTACTAACATTTTAGCACATTTTTCTTCTTGTTGTAAATAGTAATTAATAAAGTTTTCCTTTTGTTTTACACTACAAATAAGTTTAGTGTCATAATCTAAACTCGCTAATTCCTTTAATGTCATTGGTTCTTTTACTTTAGGAATAATATTCCTTTTTGATTGTTCACTAGCCTCTTTGCAAATCATATTCCATCTGTCTAATTTCTTATTAATTTTAGAACCATCTAATTTAACTATACTTCTTTCCATAGCAAGTGGAATTATTTTTTTTACTCCTAATTCTGTTAATTTTTGAAGAATCAAATCAAATTTTTGTTCTTTAACCATTCCTATTGCTATGGTTATATCTATATTTAACTCATTATCTTCCTCTAATTCTTTAACAGTTTCAATTCCATAGTTGTTAATTATTTTACATAAATACAATTTTTTATCATAAATAACTTCTATTTCATCACCAATATTCATTCTCATTACTTTAGTTATATGATGCATATCACTATCTAATAAGATTATTTTATTGTTAATTTTATCTTTAGCAAAATATCTTTGCATAATATCTACTCCCTTGCTATTAGTATTATAAACGAAAAAAAAAGAAAAGAAAAGAATATTTTAATTATTTAAGAATTTTCTTATTTTTGATAATATTCCTTTATCTTCTTTCATTGTATCTTTTAAGTTTTCAAATAATTTTTTCTCTTCTTTTGTAAGTTTTGTAGGAATAATTACTTTAATAACTACATACATATCACCTTTGTGATGATCTACTACATTTTCAATACCTTTTCCTTTTAATTTTAACTTACTTCCACTTTGTGTACCAGCTGGTATTGTTAAATCAACTTTACCATAAATTGTTGGCACTTCTTTTTTACAACCTAAAACTGCATCAGGAATAGTTATAGGAAGTTCAATATATATATCATCTTCAACTCTTTGATATAATTCATGTTCTTTAACAGTAAATTCTATATATAAGTCTCCAGCAGGGCCTCCATTAGTTCCAGCTTCTCCTTTACCGGATAATCTTATTCTATTTTCGTCATCTACTCCAGCAGGTACTGTTATTGTTATTGTTTTATTCTTTTTAACTTGACCAGTTCCACTACACTTAGTACATGCTTTTTCAAAAGTAGTTCCTTTTCCTTTACATCTAGGACAAGTAGTTTTAGTTAAGAATGTTCCAAACATAGTTCTTTGTTCCGCTGTAATCGTTCCACTTCCATGACAATCAGGACAAGTTTTAGAATTAAATCCTCCTTTACCATCACATTCAGAACATTTATCAGTAATATCTAAATTAATATCTTTTTTACATCCATGTACAGCTTCATCAAAAGTTATTGTCATGTGATATAGTACATCACTGCCTCTAGTAGCTCTATTTGTACTTCTTCTTGATGATGAGCCTCCAAAACCAAATCCCATGCCTCCAAGAATATCTTCAAATATATCTGACATACTTCCAAAATCAAAGCCATCAAATCCAGAAAAGCCACCACTTGAATTAGTGAAAGCACTATGTCCAAATTGATCATATTGACGTCTTTTATTTTCATCAGATAATACAGCATAAGCTTCTTGAGCTTCTTTAAACTTTTCAGCAGCGTCTGGTTCCTTTGATACGTCTGGATGATATTTTTTAGCAAGTTTTCTAAACGCTGACTTAATTTCATCTTGACTCGCTGTTTTAGAAACTCCTAAAACCTCATAATAATCTCTTTTATCCATAATTTACTCCTTTCCGACAATTGTAACGTCTTTAAATAATATTGATGGAGAACCTCCAGTTACACTAAACATTTCTAAATCATTTCCAACACATATTACATTATTAAATAATTCTTTTAAAGTAGTTTGCATAATAATCAATTTAAGCGCTTTACTTATTTTACCTTCCTTAACTTCATATCCTGTTGCTTGTAGTGATAATTCTCCCGTTATTGTATTAGCACCAGCATGAAGTCCTTCTAATGAATCAATTATTATTCCATTATTCATTTCTTTAACTAATTCTTCATAACTATTACTACCAGGTACTATATACATATTTCTAACACCACCACTTGTACCAGTCGGATTAGTATTTTCTAGTATAGCATTTTTATTATTATATAATTTAGTTATAAATTTACCATCTTTAATTAATTCTTTATAATAAGTAGCATTACCTTCTATATCAAAAATTCTTCTTCCTACTAAACTTTCATTTAACGGGTCTTCTACTATAGTTATCTTATCAGAAAACACCTGTTTGTTATAAACTTTAGTAAGTGGAGATAATTTATTCCTTATTTGTTCAGCATCATACATATCTTTATATCTATTTAATATTTTAAATACTTCACTGTTTTTAATAATTACATTATATTTATTAGTTTTATATGATACTGCTCTAATTTTGTTTTTCACATCATTAACTATCTCAATAAATTTCTCTTCTATTTTTGAAAAATCATATTCAAGACTAATTAAATTAAACCATCCTGTTTGATTAATATTATTTTCTCTCCAAACAATTTCTCCATAAATATAATTAATATTACTAGTATCTATCAAATTTACATCTTTATTAATAATACTAACTTTATTATATTTATCAGTATAATACATATTAATATTATCAATATTAGGATACTTTTCTTTATACTTATTTAAACTAATTAAGTCATTTATAATTTTTTTATAATCTTTATTTTCTTTTTCCTTTATATTATTTCTAATATCTATATTATGAGCAAAAGTTGTCTCTTCTTCTTTATCTAGCGTATTAGAAAAATCAATAATATTATTAATAATAGTTTCCGGATCACTTATATCTTCAGTGTTTATTATTACTATCTTATTATTATATAATGATTTTATATGATATGTACTAACAGAAGACGTTTCATATTTTTCTAATTTATCATTCATAGTTTCGATATCAATAGTCTCATCTTCATCTATAAATACTTCTAATTTAATATTTTTACTACTTGATAGTTTAAGTAATTCATCTATCATATTAATTACCTCCTACTAGGATTTTTGATACTTTAATTGTAGGTTCGCCTATCGTTACAGGAACACTACCACTTTTTGAGCCACAAAATCCTGTATCAAAACCTAAGTCATCACTAACCATTTCAACATTTTTTAATATATCCAAAGTATTTCCAATGAGACTACCACCTAAAACCATATCTGTTACTTTTCCATTTTCTATTAAATATGCTTCATTTACGGAAAAATTAAAGTCTCCTGTTACTGGGTCAACACTTCCTCCGCCCATATTAGTAGCATATATTCCGTAATCGATACTTTTTATCATATCTTCTATTTTATCAGTAGAAGGTGCTAAATAAGTATTATTCATTCTCGAAGTTGGTGCATATTTATAATTTTCACGTCTTCCTGAACCCGTAATATTCATACTCATTTTACGATTATTTAATTCATCTATTAAATATCCTTTTAATATTCCATTTTCAATTAATACATTCTTTTTAGTAGGATTTCCTTCATCATCAACATTAGTAGTACCCCAATAATTATCAAGTGTCCCATCATCAATAATAGTTACTTTATCACTAGCAACTTTTTCTCCTAGTTTACCTGATAATACTGATGTACCTAACGCTACTGTTGTTGCTTCCATTGAGTGACCACATGCTTCATGGAATATTACGGCCCCGAATCCTGGTCCAATAATTACTGGCATCTCACCACTAGGACAAGATTTAGCCGTTAATTTTTTAACAGCAGATTCTGCCAATGATTTTACTTCTTTTTCTATATCAATGGTATCTAATAATTCGTATCCTCCACTTAATCCAAATGTTTTCATACTATTAGTTTGTTTATCGTTAGATTCTGCTACTATATTTATAATAAGTCTAGTAAGAATTCTATTGTCTTCTACATAGTTTGAACTATTATTGGCAATAGTAACTTTTCCATCATATTCATAAAAACTAACATCTACTTGAACTATTTTATCACTATAACTTCTAGCAATTTTATCTATTTTATATAAAAATTCTCTTTTCTTATCATCCGAAAATTCATTATGATTAATTTTAACATTAGTTTTATATGTTTTTAAATCATTTAAAGTTATATTAGATAGTTTTCTATTATCACTAAAATTTTTAGTTAAATTATCTGCTAAATTATTAATACTATTATCATCAAGTTTATTAGAATATCCATAAACTATATCATTATTATTAGCAATTCTAATACCTATTCCTTTTAGATGATTATAATTAATTTTATCTAATTTGCTATTTAATAGTTTATATACTTTTGTAGTTGAATCTTCTTCATACGTTTCACAAAAATCTACTTCTTTACTAAGTATTTTATTAATTATACTTTCTAGTGTAACTTTATTCATATATTCTCCCTTATATTAAACATGAGCAATGCCCTAAGGCATTGCTTCATATTAATTATTTTTCTTCAAATTCAGCATCAATTACATCATCTTTTTTATCTTCTTTTGTGTCTTCAGAAGATGCTTCTTCTTTATTTTCTGCTTGTGCTTTCTTAGCAGCTTCTTCGTATACTTTTGTAGCAAGTTCATTTGCTTTAGTTAGAAGTGCATCTTTAGCACTATTTATTTTTTCTATGTCATCTCCTTCAAGAGCTTTCTTAACATCATCCATTAATTTTTCGGCTTCTTCTTTATCTTTAGCATCTACTTTATCTCCTAGATCTTTGATTGCTTTTTCAGTCATAAATACAACTTGTTCAGCATCATTTCTAGCATCTGCTTCTTTCTTCTTCTTTTCATCAGCTTCTTTATTCGCTTCTGCTTCTTTCATCATCTTATCAATTTCTTCATCTGTTAATGTGTTAGTAGCAGTTATTGTAATTGATTGTTCTTTGTTTGTTCCAAGATCTTTTGCTTTAACGTTAACAATACCATTAGCATCTATATCAAATGTAACTTCAATTTGTGGAACTCCTCTTGGTGCTGGTGGTATATTAGTAAGTTGGAATCTTCCTAATGTCTTGTTATCACTAGCCATTGGTCTTTCACCTTGAAGTACATGAATGTCTACTGCTGGTTGGTTATCTGCTGCAGTTGAGAATACTTGGCTCTTAGAAGTAGGTATTGTTGTATTTCTTTCGATAAGTACAGTCATTATGCCTCCTAATGTTTCAATACCAAGAGATAATGGTGTAACATCAAGAAGTACTATATCATTAACATCTCCTGTTAATACACCACCTTGAATAGCAGCTCCCATAGAAACTACTTCATCAGGATTTACACCTTTAGAAGGTTCTTTACCTAATTCCTTCTTAACTAATTCTTGTACCATTGGGATACGTGTAGAACCACCAACTAATATTACTTTGTCAATATCACTAGCTTTAAGTTTAGCATCTTTAAGAGCTTTTCTTACTGGTTCAGTAGTAGATTCTACTAAGTCTCTAATTAAGTCTTCAAATTTAGCTCTTGTAATATCCATTTCAAAGCTAATTGGAGCACCATCTACTTGAGCAATAAATGGAAGTGAAATTTGTGTTGTAGTCATACCCGATAAATCTTTTTTAGCTTTTTCAGCAGCTTCTTTAATACGTTGCATTGCCATTTTGTCATCTTTAAGATCAACATTTTCTTGTTTCTTAATTTCACTTAAGATATAATCAGACAATTTATTATCAAAATCGTCTCCACCTAAGTTATTATTACCACTTGTAGATTTAACTTCAAATACACCGTCACCTAATTCTAGGATAGATACATCAAATGTACCACCACCTAAATCATATACCAAGATTTTTTCATTTTTATCTTGTTTATCAAGTCCATAAGCAAGGGCTGCAGCAGTTGGTTCATTGATAATTCTTTCAACTTCAAGTCCAGCAATCTTACCAGCATTTTTAGTTGCTTGTCTTTGAGCATCATTAAAATATGCTGG
>CALVSD010000100.1 GCA_944358805.1 uncultured Bacilli bacterium | reverse complement strand
AATACTACCATCAAAGAACTGAAATGTCAACGTATTTTGTTAAACATTTTTAAGTTTTTTGCCTTATTTATAGTTTACAATATTTCCATGTCTATTTTTGTATTATTATAAAAATTTCTTACAAAAAAAAGAAATATAATACACATATTTCTTCTTATAATACAAGTTTTAATATTATCTGCTTTTTTTAACAACAGTTTCATAACCAGTATAAGGAGCAATAGTCACTTCATGGTTAAAATTACAACCAATAAGGTTTGCAAAATCATATGTGTTTTCAAAGTTTACATTAATCCCAGTATTACTCAAATTACAAGAACAAAAAACATCTCCGAGAAAAAGCGATTTACTATCAACAGTCATAAATGATAAATCTATACCAGTAAAGTCTGACCCAACCCCATCAATACTAGAAGCACCGCGTAAGTCTACGTTAGTACCTTTTAAATTTGTCCCACTAAAATATACTGTCTTAGCATTTCCTATAGACAATTGTGTATTCTCAAAATCTACACCACCTACATCAATATCCCCTTTTTCTTTAAATTCAAAACTTTTTGATAAGTCTATATTTGCATTAGTGTTTTTATAAATTATTTCAGCATCGCAATCTATCTTACCAGTTAAACCAAACAAATCAGCATCGCTTATATCCTCAAATGGATTATTTCCATCCCTGATCCACCAAGTAAAAGACCAAGACACATTTTCAAAATCAACTTCACTTAAATCTATTTTACTTAAAAATTCACCAGACCATACAGGGATTTTAGCCACCTTATTTTGAGACTTGTTTATAACAATTTTTTCAAATAATAAATTTTCAAGCAAATCCTTATCTAATTTAATTCTCGTGCCTTCTGGAACATTCTTTAATTCTTCCACTACACTTTCACGAATTTCTACAATTTTTTTTGTCATTTATATATACTCCTCCTTTTCCGACATTATATCACGCAATACAGTTTACGTCAAATTTATTTAACAAAAATAAAAAAAGCAATACTTTTAAAGTATCACTTTTTAAACTATTTAAGTTCAACTGTTGCGCCAGCTTCTTCAAATTGTGCTTTAATTTTTTCAGCTTCTTCTTTGTCAACGCCTTCTTTAACGTTTCCACCGTTATCAGCAATGTCTTTAGCTTCTTTTAATCCTAAACCAGTTAAATCTCTAACAATTTTAATAACTGCTATTTTGTTAGCACCTGCTGCAGTTAATACAACATTAACTTTAGAAGGTCCTTCTTCAACAGCTGCTGCTGGAGCTGCTGCTACTGCTACTGCAGATGGATCTACACCGAATTCCTCCTTCATTGCATCAACTAATTCTTTGATTTCAAGAATTGACATTTCTTTTAAAGCACTAATAAAATCTTCTCTTGTTAATTTAGCCATTTTTATTTCCTCCTTTATTTAATTATTAATTTTCTTCTTTTTCTTTAGCATATAAATCTAAGCATATAGATAGGTCTCTTACTGTAGCCATTAATCCTCCTGCTAACATAGTAAGTAATCCTTCTCTAGATGGGATAGATGCATATTCTTTTAATTTGTCTTCAGTTGCTACTTTACCTTCAACAATACCTACTTTTAATTGTAGAGCTTCATGTTTTTTAGCAAAATCACTTAACACTCTAACTGGAGCAAGTTCATCAGTTGAAAATGAGATAGCACTTGGACCTTCTAGATATTCATGAATATCATAATTGCTTCCATCAAGAGCTCTATTAATTAAAGTATTTTTATATACTTTATAATCAGAACCAGTTTCTCTAAGTGCACGTCTTAATTCAGTAACTTCAGCAACTGTAAGTCCACGATAGTCAAATAAAACTACAGACTTCGCATTATCAAACTTTTCTTTGATTTCCGCAATAACTTGAGCTTTTTGCTCTAATATCTTAGCGTTTGCCACTTCCCTACCATCCTTTCCTATGCCATAAATAAAAGTCCCTCATACCAGAGGGACAAAAAAGATTTATCTTTTATTCCTCGGTAAGATTTTTAAACATACGTCCTTACTGTCTACGGCATAATTTTTCTTTGCAAAATATATTATATACTATTATCTATTATTTGTCAAAAGAATTTAAATCAAGTTTAACTCCAGGACCCATAGTAGATGAAATAGATATATTCTTAACATAAGTTCCTTTTACAGTAGAAGGTTTTACTTTCATAATTGCTTCTACGAAAGCTTTTAAATTTTCTACTAATTTATCATCATCAAAACTAACTTTTCCAACAATTCCGTGAACATTTCCAAAACTATCTGTACGATAATTTACTTTACCTTTCTTAGTTTCTTCAACAGCTTTAGCTACATCATTTGTAACTGTTCCAGTCTTAGGGTTAGGCATTAAACCTTTAGGTCCTAATAACTTACCAATTTTACCAAGCATAGGCATCATATCAGGAGTTGCAATAATTACATCAAAATCAAACCAATTTTCTTTTTCGATTTTAGTAATCATATCAACGTCACCAACATAATCTGCTCCAAGTTCTTTAGCAGCTTTGGCTCCTTCACCTTTAGTTAAAACTAAGATTTTTTTACTTTTTCCTGTTCCGTGTGGAAGCACTACTGCTCCTCTTAATTGTTGATCAGCTTTTTTAACATCTAAGTTTAAATTCATTGCAACTTCTACAGTAGCATCAAATTTTGAATTAGATGTTTCTTTAACTAACTTTACAGCATCTTCAATAGTGTAAAGTTTGTTTTTTTCAACTTTTTCTAAGTTAGCTACGTGTCTTTTACTTTTCTTCATAACTTTCCTCCTTATGTGGTTATGCGGACTATTTTATCCTTCCACATAGGTAATTACCTATATGATTAATTATTTTAATTATTCTTCTATCTTAATACCCATATTACGTGCAGTACCTTCGATTATCTTCATTGCTTCTTCTACAGTGTATGCATTTAAATCAGGCATTTTAGTTTCAGCTATTTCTCTTAATTTATCTTTAGAAATTGTAGCAACAGTTTCTCCTTTTGAAGCACCTTTCTTAATTCCCAAAGCTTTCTTTAATAAGAATGCAGCTGGTGGAGTTTTTAATACCATATCAAAACTTCTATCATCATAAATAGTAATTTCTACTGGTAATACATCTCCCATTTTATCTCTAGTTGCATCATTGAATTTTGTACAAAATTCTTGTAGATTAATTCCTGCTGGTCCAAGTACAGTTCCTACCGGTGGAGCTGGTGTAGCTTTTCCTGCTGGAATTTGCAATTTAATTTTCTTAGTAATTTCTTTTGCCACGAAAAACACCTCCTATAAATATTTCGTTTTCGCGAGTGGTTCTATTAGCTTTGTCCGCGCCTCCCACTTATATTTTAAAGGCTATATACGCCTCGCGTCATTAATAATATCATACTTTTTTATAATTTTCAATTATTTTTTAATTTTTATTTATTTTTATGTAAAAATGTGTATTACATTCCTTCAACTTGTGATATTTCAACTTCTACTGAAGTTTCTTGACCAAATAAGTCAACCATTACAATTAGTTTTTGTTCTTTCATATTAACTTCTGCTATTTTTCCAATCATATCTTTAAATGGTCCATCCATAATTTTAACTTTGTTTCCAACTTGAATATCTTTACTAATATCAATTCTACTCATTCCCATTGCACCAAGAACGCGGTCTACTTCTTGCGGAAGTAATGGAATAGGTTTTGCTCCTTTTCCTGATGATCCAATAAATCCTGTTACACCTTGTGTATTTCTAACAATAAACCAAGCTTCATCAGACATAATCATTTCAACAAGTACATAACCTGGAAACATTTTCTTTACTTTTTCTTTTTTTACACCATCTTTATATTCAATTTCTTTTTGTTCTGGAACTACTACTCTAAATATATTAGCTCCTAAATCCATTGAATTAATACGATTTTCCAGTTTTTCTTTTACTTTATATTCATGACCACTTATTGTGTTAACTACATACCATTCTTTCTTCATTATGCTGCACTCCTTATTAAAGCTACTGCTAAATCAATTAAATAAAAGAAAACACCAAAAAATAACATAAAACTAAAAGTAGCAACTGAATACTTAACTAAATCTTTTCCGTTAGTCCATCTAATCTTTTCAAATTCTTTTTTTACGCCTTTAAAGTATGTCTTAATACTTTTAAACACTTTCTTCATAATACACATCCTTTTTCCTAAAATAAAAACACTATTTCGTGTTCAACATTAATTTATCATAAAACCCTTTTAAAGTCAACATTTTTATGTGTTTTTATTTAACTAAATAATATATTCCTAATATAATTAAAAGACTACCTCCAAGTATTGTTGAATATTTTCCATATTTTAAATTTAATTTATTACCAAGAAGAAGTCCTAAATATGTAAATGTTGCACTTACTATTGCAAATATACTAGTTACTTCTAAATAATTATTATTTATCATATTAAGACCTATTCCCGTTGTAAAACTATCAATACTAACAGAAAAACCAAAGATAAGAAAACCAATTAAAGATATTAATATTTTATCTTCTTTTTCGTTAATACTAGATACTATCATTTCTAATCCAATTAACGAGAATATTATACATACTAAAATACTTATATCTATTATAATATATTTTAAAATAGCACCACCTATATTTAAGCCAATCAAAGGCATAAAAAAGTGATAAATTCCTACAATTACTGATAATAATATTTTATCTTTTTTAGTCATCTGTTGCATCCCATAAGCAAGGGACAAAGAAAAAGCATCCATTGATAAACTAACTGCAATTAATAAAGTAGTAAAAAAAGCACCCATACATATTCACCTAGTAAATATTATTATGAATACTTTTAATTAATGCTAAAATATTTTATTTATAAGTTCTAATACTCCTAGTTTATATTCTACTTCGGTAGTTTCTTCTGTTTCTAATAAACATAATGACGGAAATAATACACACCAAAAATTATCTCCTTTTGCTTCTCCTATTTCTACTATTAATGATTCATAATATCCCTCTTCATAAATAATACCTTTGTATTCTTTTTCAGGAAAATAATTATTACCATATTTAACTTTAAAATTCATATCATAATTATTTTCATTAAATATACTTGTAATATCTTCTTCTATTTTAGGAATATTATTATTTATCATTGTTCTTGCTTCATCTATATCATCTACATTAGCAAAATTTTTATATAAATTAGTTTCTAAATATTGTTTTACTTTTGTTTTCATTTCTTGATCTAATAAATTATTACTATTAGGGATAACTCTAAGTCTTATTGCCGTATTAGGTATTACTATTTCTTCTGCTTTTACATTATTATATACTACATATATAGTTACTATTGTTAATATTATTAATATTAGTTTTCTCACACTAATCACCCTTTCAATATCATATTGAGGGTAATATCTTTTTTTTATACATAAATACATGAAAAAAAGAGAATATTTCTATTCTACTTACTTTTTATAAATACAAATCTATCTTTATCTGAATAATCTTTTTCTATCCATACATCTATATTATTTAAATATTTTTGCACTAACTCTTTTATAGCATCCCCTTGTGTATAGCCTATTTCAAAAGCAATTAAAAATTTATCATTCAAGTAATCTTTACACTCTTTTAATATTTTATCATAAAAATACAATCCATTATCACTTGCATATAAAGCTGTATGTGGTTCGTTATTTTTAACAATATCCATTATTTCTTCATCATATGCAATATAAGGTGGATTACTAATTATTACATCATATTTTTTATTAATATTACTAAATATATCACTTTTAAAAATATTTATTTCCACAGAGTTGTGGATACAGTTATCTTTAGCAACAATAAGAGCAGCATCTGATATATCAACAGCATCTACTTTTGAACTAATATTTTTAGCAATTGTTATAGCAATACATCCAGAACCTGTTCCAATATCTAAAACACTTACTTGTTTATTAAATGTGTTTTTAATATATCTAATTGTCTTTTCTACTAGTAATTCAGTTTCAAATCTAGGAATTAGCACGTCCTTATTTACATATATAATATTTCCGTAAAAGTCAACATTACCAATTACATATTGGACTGGTTCTCCATTTATAAGTTTGTCCACATAACTGTTTAAAACTTCCATTCCTAAATTATTCTTTTCCACATACCTGTGGATATAGTCAAAATCTGCAAGCGGAATATTACTATCTTCTACTCTTTTTTTAATTTTCAAGAGTTCCTTCAAGTTCTCTTCTTTGGTTTTCGTTGATAAGTTCATCAATAACCACTCCAAGTTCTCCATCCATAATACGGTCTAAATTCATTGAAGTAAATCCAATACGATGGTCAGTTAATCTATTTTGTGGATAGTTATATGTTCTTATTTTCTCACTTCTATCCCCAGTTCCTATTTTATTTTTTCTCTCAGCATGATTTGCTTCTTCTTGTTCACGAAGTTTTAAATCATATAGTCTTGTTTTTAATATTTTAAATGCTTTTTCTTTATTTTTAATTTGGCTTCTTTCTGTTTGTGAATATACAATAATACCAGTAGGTATATGGGTAAGTCTAACCGCACTATCAGTTGTATTTACTCCTTGACCACCACATCCACTACTTCTAGTTATATCTATTCTTACTTCACTTTCATCTAGTTCATAATCAAACTCTTCTGCTTCTGGCATTACTAATACGGTTGCAGTTGAAGTGTGTACTCTACCTTGTGATTCCGTTGCAGGCACTCTTTGTACCCTATGAGCTCCACTTTCATATTTTAATTTAGAATAAGCCCCTTCTCCTTTTACCATAAATTCTATTTGTGAATAACCTCCTGCTGTTCCTTCTTCAGCATTAAGCACTTCTATTTTCCATCCTAGACCATTTGCATATTTTTGATACATATCAAATAAATCGCCCGCAAAAATATTTGCTTCGTCTCCTCCAGCAGCTCCTCTAATTTCTACAATAACATTCTTCTCATCATTAGGGTCATGTGGTAATAATAATATTTCTAATTCTTTTTCAATTTGTACTTTTCTTTCTTCTAAATTAGATAATTCTTCTTTAGCAAACTCAGCCATATCTTTATCTTTAAGCATTTCTTTAGCAGCCTCTATATCTTCAAGAACTTGTTTATATTCTTCATATATGTTTACTGTTTTTTCTAATCTTGTTTGTTCTTTAGATAATTCAGTCATCTTTCTTATATCAGATACTATTTCTGGACTACTAAGTTCTTCTTTTATTTCGTTATATCTTTTTAATATTGCTTCTAATCTATTAATCATATTATCAGCCCTTTCCTTAAGTATTATAGCACAAGTAAATATTTATTAGCAACTTCTGTTAATTTTATTAATGTAAATTGATACTTAATATAAGTCTTTTACTATCAATTTATATGTTTGATAGACAAACGGTATAAAATTATTGTGTATTAAACAAAGTTCTGTTGTTAATTTAACTACATCTTCTAATACTACTGTACTATTAAGTTTAGATAAAAGTATTTTTGATTTTTGTAAATCTTCTAAACTTGCAGAATCTGTCCAACATAAATTAATACACTCTTTTTTAGCATATTCAATTTTTTCTTTTTCATTTAAAAGAATACCATTGACAGTAAAATGTCTATTTTCACATTCTAGCAAATCCAAAGAAGTAAATTCTCTACCCGATATACTACATTTCATTCTAAAGTCTTCACACCATATTTGATAAATTAAACCTGAAATGACAAAAGCATTTTCCATATTAATGTAATCTAGTAACGATAAAATTAAAGGATTAAAATTAACTTTTTTATCACTAATTAAAAGTTTAAATAAAGAAGTTGTCTCTTCTTCAAAATCTTCCTTATTATTAATAATTTCATTATAAGATTGTATTAACAACTCTTTTTCTTTAGAACTGCTTTCATATATTTCATTATAATGATGTTTAAAAAATAGTATTAAAAGAATTATTATAGTTTTATCATAATCTATGTAATAAAATTCACCATCATCATATTGTTCTTCATTTCTTCTAGATATAACTTCGTTTATTAATTTCGATATAGATTCAGCTGTATTATATTCTTTAGGATATCTATCAATAAGTAAAAGTAATGTATCTAACTTTCCCTTATTAACAGCATTAATTAATTTATTATTATTTATTTTATCATTCACTTTAGTCACCTTCTTTGTTTAACTTTTTCTTCTATTATACATCTAATACTATTATAATTATACTACCTTTAATTTTATATAAATAAAATTTGATATTATCTTGACACTTAACAAACAAATGTATTATTATTTAAGTGGTGATGATTATGAAAGAAAGAATAATAATGCATATTGATGTTAATAATGCTTTTCTTTCGTGGACCGCTACTGAAATGGTAAAAAATGGATATAAGAAAGATATTAGAAATAGATATGCCGTTATTGGAGGAGACGCTTCTAAAAGAAAAGGTATTGTTCTTGCTAAAAGTAACCCTTGTAAAAGCAAAGGTGTTATAACTGGGGAAACTTTATATAATGCAAGGCATAAATGTCCTTATCTTGAAGTATATGCACCAGACTATAAAATATATCGTAAATATTCTGATGCTATGTTTAACTATTTATCTACTTATACTAATGTTATTGAAAGATACTCTATTGACGAGTGTTTTGTGGATTTTAGTGATTTAACAACATTATTTGGAGACCCCATCAAATGTGCTTATAAAATAAAAGAAGATATAAAAAATAAATTAGGTTTTACTGTAAATGTTGGAATTGGTAATAATAAACTATGTGCTAAAATGGCTTCTGACTTTTCAAAACCTGATAAGGTACATACTCTATTTAATAATGAAATAGAAACAAAAATGTGGCCACTTGATGTATCTGACTTATTTATGATTGGTAAAAGATCTTCTGTTAAACTAAAAGAACTACATATTAATACAATTTATGATTTAGCTCATACTGATAAAAAATTACTTGAAAGAATATTTAAGAAAATGGGAACAATGATGTGGGAGTACGCTAATGGAATAGATAATTCAGAAGTAGATTATATATATGAGAATCCTAAAAGTATATCTTCTTCTTCTGTTTTACCATACAATTACACTGATATAAACGAAATACTTAAAGTTATTAAAGAACTTACTATTGATACAGGGCATCGCCTTAGAAAAAGTAAAATGTATGCAAATACGGTTACTGTTTGGGTAAAATATAGTAATTTTGAAAAAGTTAGTAAACAACAAAAACTAGAAAATTCTATTAGTAGTGATGAAGATATTTATAAGATAGCTACCCTACTTTTTAATAGTATATGGACAGAAGAGTCAATAAGAGGGCTTTGTGTAGGAGTTGCAGACTTATCAACTACAAAAAGAGTTCAACTATCAATATTTAGTAAAAACAATGATGAAAACGAAGATAAATTACAAGAAGCTATAGATAGTATTCGTGAAAAGTATGGAAGTAATTTAATTACTTATGCTAATATTAAAGATAAAAATATAAATAGAGATAATAACTTAAGAAAACATTAAAAAATATGATATAATTTTAAAGAAAGATAATTATATTTTTTTTAGTTAGGAGAAATAATAATGAACAGTGAAATAATAAAAGAGATTGCAAACAATTTAAATATTAAAGGTAATCAAGTAGAAAGCGTTTTAAAATTAATTGAAGACGGAAATACTATTCCCTTTATAGCTAGATATCGTAAAGAAGCAACAGGGAATTTAGATGAAGAAGTAATTAGAAATATTAACGAAGTATATGAGTACGGGGTCTCTTTACTTAAAAGAAAAGAAGATGTCATAAGACTTATTGATGAAAAAGGTATGCTAACAGATGAAATAAGAGACAATATTATGAAATGTACTAAGTTAGTAGAAGTAGAAGATATTTATAGACCGTATAAAGAAAAAAAGAAAACAAAAGCAACAGAAGCTATTAAAAACGGATTAGAGCCACTTGCTAAAATTATAATGAGTTTTCCAAATAATATTAATATTGAAGAAAAGGCTAAAGAATTCTTAAATGAAAATGTTAAAAGTATAGAAGATGCTATAATAGGAGCCCAATATATTATTGCGGAATGGATTAGTGATAACGCTAGTTATCGTAAATGGCTTAGAAATAATATGCATAATCATGGAAGTATTGTAACTAAGATTAAAAAGAATGCTATAGATGAGGCTAAAGTATATGAAATGTACTATGATTATAGTGAAAAAGTTAAATATATAAAACCACATAGAATACTTGCAATTAATCGTGGGGAGAAAGAAAATATCATATCTGTAGGAATTGAAGTTGACACTGATTATATTCTTAATTACTTAAATAGTAAAATTATAAAGAATAGTAATTCTCCAGTATCTAAGATAGTAGAAGATGCTATTAAAGATAGTTATAAAAGATTAATATTTCCTAGTGTTGAACGTGAAGTTAGAGCGGAGCTTAAAGAAGTAGCAGAAGAACAAGCTATTGATATTTTTGGAAAGAATTTAGAAAAACTTTTATTAACTCCTCCAATGAAAGAAAAAACAGTCTTAGGATTAGACCCAGCATATAGAACAGGATGTAAATTAGCAGTTATAAGTGGTACTTCTAAAGTATTAGAAATATGTGTAATATATCCTCATGAACCAAAGAATCAGTGGGATGAAGCTAAAAATAAGATAAAAGAATTAATAAAGAAATACGATATAGATATAATTGCTATTGGTAATGGTACCGCTTCCAGAGAAAGTGAAAAATTAGTAGCGGAAACAATTAATGAGTATAAAGATAAAAAAGTTGAATATATTATTGTAAGTGAAGCTGGTGCTAGTGTTTATTCAGCATCTAAACTTGCTATAGCAGAGTTTCCTGATTTACATGTAGAAGAAAGAAGTGCTATTAGTATTGCCAGAAGATTACAAGATCCATTAAGTGAACTTGTTAAAATTGATTCTAAAAGTATTGGTGTAGGACAATATCAACATGATGTAAATGAAAAGAAACTAGATGAAACATTAGACTTTGTAGTATCTAAAGCTGTAAATAATGTTGGTGTTAATATTAATACTGCCAGTCCTTCTATTTTAAAATATATTTCTGGTTTAACTAAAAGTGCCATTGATAAAATTATCAATTATAGAGAAAATATTGGAAAGTTTACTTCAAGAGATGAACTTAAAAAAGCTAAAGTATTAGGACCTAAAGCATATGAACAATCAATTGGATTTATGAGAATAATTGATGGAGATAATATATTAGATACTACTTCTATTCACCCAGAAAGTTATGATATTACATTAAAACTATTAAAAGATATTGGACTTAGTACAAAAGATATTGGTAGTGATAAATTAATACAAGAATTAGATAAAATTAATATCGAAAAATATAGTAAAGATAATAATGTTGACACTTATACATTAGAAGATATTATTAAATGTTTGAAACAACCCAATAGAGACTTTAGAGATGATCAACCTAAACCATTATTAAGAAGTGATATATTGAAATTAGAAAACTTAAAAGTTGGTATGCAACTTGAAGGTACTGTTAGAAATGTAGTCGACTTTGGAGTATTTATTGATATTGGAATTAAAAATGATGGACTTGTACATATATCTAAACTAACAGATAAATATATTAAACATCCATTAGAAGTGGTTAATGTTGGAGATATTGTTACTTGCTATGTTGATGAAATATTCCCTGAAAAAGGTAAAGTAGCATTAACTTTAATAAATCCTAATAAAAATTTATAGAAATATTAAAAAAAGGGTTGACAGGTAGGTAAATTTATAATACAATTAATTTGCCTATCGATTTTGCGGGTGTAGTTTAATGGTAGAACTTCAGCCTTCCAAGCTGACCACGTGGGTTCGATTCCCATCACCCGCTCCATTTGAAAACAACTTACGAACCAATACGGTATCGTAAGTTTTTATTTTATATAAAACTATAGTGTTCTCTTTCTAGAAAGGAGAACATTTTTTATGCTTGAATTTAAAATAATACAAGAATTAAAACCAAATACTGAAATTCTAGAAATCATCAAAAGCTACACTTACATAACTAAAAATGGTAAAGTTAAACACTTACTGAAAACAAATCTGCAATTTATTGAACCGACTGAGTACATAATTACATATCCTACTACTCTAACAATACTAGAATACAAAGTAAATGAGATTAGTAATAAACCATTTTACATTAAGTTGTGTTCAACTTTATGACTGATAATATAAAAAGTATGGTATAATTAATATAGCCAAATCAAAAAAAGATAAGG
>CALVSD010000099.1 GCA_944358805.1 uncultured Bacilli bacterium | reverse complement strand
ACCCTATTTTATCTTTCTTTCTTGAACATAAGAATTTATTAATGTAACTATATTATATGGTACTATTTTAACTAATAATTTAGTTAATTTCATATTAGGAGGCACAATAACCTCTTTATCTTTAAACATATTATCTATTGCATAAATACTAGCATATTCACTACTTATAGATCCTATATTAAATTTAACATTAGCAACTTTATTAAAATTAGTTTTAACAGGTCCTGGACAAAATAAAGATACCTTTACTTTAGATTTATCTTTCTTTAGTTCCCTGATAATTCCTAAAGTTAAACTTACAACATAATTTTTAGTAGCATAATAAGTAGACATATATGGTCCATACATAAAACCTGCAATAGACGCTACATTAAGAATTCTTCCATAATCTCTTTTAACAAAATCTTTTAAAAATAATTTTGTTAATATATGATATGATTTAACATTTAAATCAATCATTTCTAATTCTTTATCTAAATTAGTTTTAGTAAATTTACCAGCATCTCCAAATCCTGCATTATTAATTAATATATCAATATTTTCTTTTTTTAACATTTCATGTAATTTAATACAATTATCGGTACTTGTTAAATCCATATCAATAATAGTTACTTTTACTTTTTCATCTTTATAAATACTCGCTAATTTTTCTTTATCTCTAGATACTACAAACAAATCATATCCTAAACTAGCTAAATATTTAGCCATATCCTTTCCCATTCCAGATGAAGCCCCTGTTACTAATGCTTTCATACTACCTTGTATGATATATATAGTCGGTTACAAGAGAGATTTTGTATTTGATACTGACTAGTATATTATCACATTCCTTTTTATATTTCTCTCTAATTTTGTATAATATACTTAAGATAACTGTGGATTGTTTATTATAAACCTTGTAGCTTTGACTACTCTATTGGAGTTTACAACCACAGTTTTATCTTTAATTGCTTATTGGTTGGTTGAAGCTTAGACTTCTTATAACAAGCAAGGCTGTGATAGATATAAACTGTGGAACCACATTTGTTATCTAAAATATTTTATTGTGAGGTGTTCTTTTATGATTTATGTTGGTATTGATATTGCCAAAACAAACCATTATGCATCTATTGTTAATTACTCAACTGGAGAAGTTATTGAAAGTCCTTTTTTAGTTACTAACAATAAGCAAGGTTTTAATCTTCTTTATTCTAAAATCAAAGATTTTGATAAAGATAAAGTTTTGATTGGATTAGAATCTACTGCTCATTATGGTAACAATCTTATTTTTTATTTTCACGAGAAACAATTCAAATTAGGTATTATTAATCCTATTCAAACTGCTACCTTAAGAAAAACTAGAATTAGAAAAGTTAAAAATGATAAAATTGATTCTATGCTTATTTGTGAAGCATTATCTTTAGGTTATTATAATTTACTTTCTGATTATGATATTGAACTACTTGAAATTAAATCCTTATGTAGATTTCGTAAAGAACTTAAAGATAAAGCTGCTGAAGCTAAGATTCAACTTGCTTCCTATGTTGATCAAGTGTTTCCTGAATTAAATTTTTTCTTTAAAAATAATTTAGATATTAAAACTGCTCATGAACTTTTAAAACTTTATCAATCTCCTAAAGATATTTCTAAAATTAACTTGACTAAACTTTCTAATTTGCTTATTAATTCTTCTCGTGGTAAATATGATAAAAGCCGCGCTGTTGAACTTAAAAATCTAGCTTCTAATTCAGTTGGAATTAACAATAATGCACTTTGTATCCAAATTAAAATGACTATTGAATTAATTGAACTACTTGAATCCCAAATTAAAGATATTGAAAAACAAGTTAGTGACTTCATTAAAAAAAGCGACAATGTTATTACTTCAATTCCAGGTATTGCCGACATGACCGCTGCTATTATCATTTCTGAAATTGGTGACATTAATCGCTTTAATAATCCGGGTCAAGTTTTAGCATTTGCTGGCCTAGATCCATCTGTTAAACAATCCGGCACCTTTAATGCATCAGCAACTAGAATGAGTAAACGTGGTTCTTCAATACTACGTTATGCACTTATTCTTGCAGCCAATAATGTTCAGTTAAACACTAAAACTTTCAATGATTATTATAACACTAAAAGAGCTCAAGGTAAATTACATTATAATGCTTTAGGTCATTGTGCTGGTAAATTAGTCAGAACTATCTTTTATATGTTAAAAAACAATGTCACTTTTAATTTAGATTAATTTTTCAAAGAACTTTGCTTATTTTTATGTCTTCATTGACAAAGGATTCACAAACCCGTAACCTCACTTACGGTGCATTGCTGTGCAATAATTTTTATTTTTAAATTTTTTTACTTTTTTACTAAAAACTATTGACTATTCATAGTTGGTCTCAATTACAAATATGATTTTAATACTTTTATTTCACTTTGTTCATATTCTTTTAATTTTTCTGCTAATTTTCTTACCTCTTTATCTGCTTCTTCTCCTAGATTATCTAGCCTTTTAGTAATATCAACTATCCCCATTGTCATACCCTTTACTAACATATCAGCAATTCTACCATCCGAATTATCTTTAATCATTTCTATCTTAATACCCATATAACTTCCAATTGAAGCCATCACGCCTTTTTCTTTTATTTCTACTTTATTTTTCTTAAGTAATTTTTCACTATCTTTAATATATTTTTCAAATTCTTTTATTTCACTCTCTAACACTTTTTTTATTTTATTATCTTTAGATTTAATAGTATTAATTAAAGTAGTTAAAGTATCATTGCCCATTTTACAATTTTGATAAATATATAAAAGTAATTCATTAGTTTCACTCATAATAATCTTCCTTTCACAATTATTATGAATAATATTTTATTTTTTTATGCATAATTTCTTTGATTCTAATCCTTTAATATACTCATCAAATGAATCCTTATATAATATAATATTATTAAATATTTTATTTTTTATAATAAGTTCTAAAAAAGAGTAAATATGCATTGCTATATTTTCAGGAATACAATTATGAAAATATACATAATCATTCTTTTTCTTTTTAGATAAAGACATTTTTGTAGGAGTTTTTCTACAAGTTCCTGTAGCAATAATTATAATATTTTCATTTGTTAATTGATCGTAAAATTCATTATCTGAAATAGAAATTGTTTTATTTAAATTGCTTAATATATACATATAATTAACAACATTTCCTTTTTTAATTGTTTTTATAAGTTCTACATGATAATCATTTTTCAATATATAACTAACTAATTTTGTTATGTAAAAAAGAATTTTATCAATATCAAATGTTGAATTATCTTCAATTAATCTTTTTCTTTTTTCAAATTCCTCTTTTAATAAAGATAGTTCTTTTTCTTTATTGTTAATTTCCTGTTTTATTTCTTCTATTTTTAATAATTCTTTTAATTCTTCATACACAAAATCACCCCACAATACAAAAAAAGATAAGCAATGCTTACCTTATACTAATTCTAAGATAACAGTTAAAGCACTGTCTCCTTTTCTTTCTGTTAATTTAATTATTCTAGTATATCCACCATTTCTATCTTTATATCTTGGTGCTAATTCGTTAAAAATTTTATTTACACATGCTTCATCATTGTGTAAGAAAGCTAGTGCAAGTCTTCTTGATACAAGAGTACCTTTTTTACCATAAGTAACCATTTTATCAAAAATTTTTCTTACTTCTTTGGCTCTTGTTTCAGTAGTAACTATTTTTTCATTTTCAATTAGTTGTTTTGTTAAAGTAGCTAACATACTTCTTCTATGTTTGTTTGTTCTTCCTAATTTTCTATAAGCCATAATTTTACCTCCTAACTTTAATCTTCATCTCTAAAAGATAAACCTAAACTCTTAACTTTATCTATAACTTCTTTTAATGATTTTTTACCTAAATTACGAATTTTCATCATTTCATTCTCTGTTTTGTCTGTTAAATCTTGAACGGTAGTCATTCCTGCACGTTTTAAACAATTATATGCTCTTACTGATAAATCCAAGTCATCTATAGATGTTTCTAATGCTTTTTGACTAGGATCTTCTGTTTTAGAAATCATAAGTCCTGTTTCATCTGCAATTTCATTTAAATTGGCAAGAATTTCAAAATGTTCAATAAGAATTCTACTACCCAAAGATATAGATTCTTCAGGAGTAATTGATCCATTAGTCCATACTTCAAATATTAATTTATCAAAATTATTATTTTGTCCTACACGAGCTGATTCTACTTCATAATTAATTCTTTCAATTGGAGAATATAAACTATCAATAGCAATAACATTATTTTTGATTTTATCTCCCATTAATTTTTTGTTTTCTTCTGCTCTTGTATATCCACGACCACTACCCAAAGTCATTTCCATATTAATAGAACCACCGTCTACTAAAGTACAAATAACTTGTTCAGGATTTAATATTTCAATATCAGCATCAGGTTCAATATCTCCTGCTGTTACAACTCCTGGAGTATTTGCTTTTAATCTAATAATTTTATCTTCATCTTTAGAATGATTTTTAACAACTACACTTTTTAAATTTAAAACTATAGCAGTTACATCTTCAATAACTCCATCTATTTTTTGAAATTCGTGAGCTACTCCATCGATCTTAACACTAGTAATAGCATCTCCTGGTAAAGAAGATAACATAACTCTTCTAAGTGCATTTCCTAGAGTTGTACCAAATCCTCTTTCTAATGGTTCTATTTCAAATTTTCCATAATGATCATTTTCAATATATTCTTTTACCTTATAATTTGGTTTTTCAAACTTTAACAATTTAACACACTCCCTTTCTTATTATCCACGTCTTCTTTTTGGTGGACGACATCCATTATGTGGAATTGGTGTTACATCTGTAATTGTTTTAACTTCAAGACCAGCATTTTGTAATGAACGAACTGCTGCATCTCTTCCTGAACCAAGTCCTTTAACAAAAACATCAACTGTTTTCATTCCCATTGCAGCTGCTTCTTTACCTGCTGCTTCTGCAGACATACCTGCTGCAAATGGTGTAGATTTTTTACTACCTTTAATTCCTTGAGTTCCTGATGAAGCCCAACTAATAACGTTTCCTTCTTTATCTGTAATAGTTACAATAGTATTATTAAAAGTTGATCTAACGTGCACTTCACCATGTGGAACATTCTTTTTAACTTTACGTTTTCTTGCATTATACTTTGCCATACAACTATCCTCCTATTATTTCTTCTTATTAGCAACTACTTTTCCTTTACCTTTACGAGTACGAGCATTTCTATTAGTTCTTTGTCCTCTAACAGGTAAGTTTTTCTTATGTCTAGTTCCTTGATAAGAACCTATTTCCATTTTGTTTTTAATATTCATGTTAACTTCACGACGAAGTTCACCTTCAACTAAATATTTATCTACTTCTGCTCTTATTCTTCCTAATTCTTCTTCAGTAAGATCTTTTGCTTTTGTATCCATGTTTACATTAGCATCCTTAAGAATAGTTTTAGATAAATTTCTTCCTATACCATAGATATAAGTAAGTGATATTTCAATTCTTTTATCATTAGGTATATCTATACCTTTAATACGTGCCATATATTATTTCCCTCCTAATACTAACCTTGTTTTTGTTTGTGTTTTGGATTTTCACAAATTACCATAACTTTGCCTTTACGTTTAATTACTTTACATTTTTCGCACATAGGTTTAACTGACGCTCTTACTTTCATCTTAATTCCTCCTATTTTTACTTTTTATTGTAGATTATGCGCCCATGTGTTGGGTCATAAGGTGACAATTCCATAACCACAGTATCACCTGGTAAGATACGTATATTGTTTACGCGCATTTTACCAGAAACATGGGCTTCTACTATATGTCCTCCTGGAAGCTCTACTTTAAATTTACCTCCTGGAAGCAAATCTGTTACTTTACCTTCAGCTTCAATTACATCGCTTTTAGCCACAATTATCATCTCCCGTTAAAATTTTATAACCATCTTTTGTTACTGCAACTGTGTGTTCAAAGTGCGCTGATGGTTTATCATCACCTGTTATTATTGTCCAATCATCATCTAAGATAAATACTTCTGCCGTACCTAAGTTTAACATAGGTTCAACAGCAATAACCATACCTTCTTTTAAAACTGGACCTGTATTTCTTTTACCATAATTAGGAACTTCTGGATCTTCGTGTAAGTGACTACCTACACCATGTCCTACTAATTCCTTAACAACTCCTAAATGATGGTGTTTAGCATATTCTTCTATCGCAGCACCTATATCACCAATTCTAGCTCCTGGTTTTACTTCATTGAGTCCTACATATAAAGATTCTTCTGTATGTTTTAGTAAGTATTCTTTTTCTTTAGATATAGTTCCTACTCCATAAGACCAAGCCGAATCACCGTGATATCCTTTATAACAAGCACCTATATCAATACTTATTATATCACCATTTCTAAGCTTTCTTTTAGATGGTATTCCATGAACTACTTCATTATTTATTGAAGTACATATACTTCCTGGAAATCCATTATAGTTAAGAAATGATGGTGTTGCATCTTTACTTCTAATAAAGTCTTCTGCTAACTTATCTAATTCTTTAGTAGTTATTCCTGGCTTTATATATGGTTTTAAATATTGATGAGTTAAATACACAATGTGCCCTGCTTCTTTTAATAAAGATAATTCGTATTCACTTTTAATACTTATCATATTAATTTTCTAATACCTTAACTACTTCATTAAATATATCATTAACAGTTTTATTTTCATCAACATTTATAATATATAAATTACCTTCTTCTTGGTAAAAATCTTTCAAAGCTTTTGTTTTATCAATAAATGTTTCAAATCTCTTTATAAATACTTCTTCAGTATCATCACTACGTACTTTTAAAGAACTATGACATTTATCGCATATTCCTTCATTTTTCGGTTTTAAATCACTTACTAAAAGATTATAACTAGTTCCACAATTAGGACAAATAATTCTACTAACAGTTCTTTGTAAAGCTAATTTTTCTTCTATGTCAAAGAAAATTACTTTACCAATATCTTTATTCAAACTATTAAGTAATTTTTCATACTCTTCTGCTTGACTAACGTTCCTTGGATAACCATCTAATATGTAACCATCATTACAATCAGATAAACTTAATCTTTGTTTAAGAAGATTTAATATGGTAGCATCGTCGATTAAGTCTCCTTTATCCATTTTTTCTTTTAAATTTAATCCTAATTCTGTACCCTTACTTATTTCATCTCTTAGTAAGTCTCCAGTTGATATATGAGGAATATTATATTTTTCACTAAGTAATTTAGCTTGTGTACCCTTTCCTGCAGCAGGTGGTGCAATCAATACAATATTCATCATTATCTAACTCCTTTATAATTTCTATTTATTAAACTACTCTCTATTTGTCTATAAGTCTCTAGTGCTACTCCAACTACAATTAGGATTCCTGTTCCTCCAATACTTACACTTGATGGTAAATTAGTAGATAGGAAACTACTAAATATAATTGGAAGTCCCGCAATTACTGCAATAAATATAGAACCTAATAAAGTAATTCTTGATAACACTGTTTTAATATATGTTGTTGTTTCTTTCCCTGGTCTAATACCTGGAATATATCCACCTTGTCTATTTAAATTCTTTGCAAGTTCTTCTGGATTAATTTGCAAGAATGCATAGAAGAAACTAAAGAAGAATATTACAACAATATATATTACAAATCCAACTGGTGTAGTATAGTTTAAATATTTATTTACAAATACTACAAATCCATTACTACTATCCAATAGTCCGGCAATAAATGCTGGTACAGAAAATATTACTGATGCAAATATTACTGGCATAACATTGGCTGAATTTAATTTAAATGGTATATAATTTTGTTTAGCTCCATAAGCACTAGTTGTTTGATTAGAGTATTGTATAGGAATTCTTCTTTCTGATTTCTCTATAAATACAACTCCAACTATAATTGCTAAATAGAAAAGTACAAATACTATAAAACTTACAATACCTATAAATAAAGATGATGATGTATCTAATATCAAGGCATTAAAAGTATCTATAAACATTTTAGGTATAGATGATATAATACCACCCATAATTATTAATGATATACCATTACCAATTCCTTTAGAAGTCATTTGATCTCCTAGCCATAATAAGAAAGCAGTACCTGCAGTTAATATAACTGCAATAGTTAGGTAATCAATAGTACTTCCATCTTTTACAAAAGCAAATGCCATTGCAAATCCTTGTAAGAAAGCTATTGCTAAACCTAGGTAACGATTAATTTGATTAATCTTTTGTCTTCCTTCTTGTCCTCTTTCTTTAAGTTCTGTAAAATATGGAATAATATCCATTTGAAGAATCCCTGTTATAATAGATGCTGAAATATATGGCATAACACCAAGAGCAAATATTGAAAAATTCTTTAGGGCTCCTCCTCCTATAACATCATATAATTGCCATAGACCTAAATTAGATATAGCTCCTTCGGTACCAGGAGTTGGAATAGTCGTACCTACCACAAATATCAATAATCCAAGTAAGGTAAAACCAATTCTCTTTCTTATATCTTTATTTTTAGGACTAAACAACAACTTAAGTGTTTTAAACATCTAAATCACCTCAGTTTTTCCACCAATATTTTCAATTTTTGTTTTAGCGGTATCTGAGAATTTAGCAGCTTTAACAGTAAGTTTTTTAGTTAATTCTCCATTACCTAAAACCTTTACTCCATCTAATTCTTTCTTAATTAAACCAGTTTCTTTTAAAAGTTCTGGTGTAACAACAGTACCTTCTTCAAATCTTTCTAAATCTCCTACATTAACTGTAGCATAAACTGTTCTAAAATTATAGTTGTTGAATCCTCTTTTTGATAATCTTCTAAATAGTGGTAATTGACCTCCTTCAAATCCTGGTCTAACTCCTCCACCACTTCTAGCGTTTTGTCCTTTATGTCCTTTACCAGCAGTTTTTCCGTTTCCGCTTCCTGGTCCGCGTCCTACTCTTTTACTAACTTTAACAGAACCATAATTAGGTTGTAATTCATGTAATTTCATTAGTTTAAAATCTCCTCTACAGTTTTTCCTCTTAAAGCAGCAACATGACTAGGTGACTTTTGAGCTTTTAACGCATTTAATGTAGCTCTTGCCATATTAACTTTTGTGCTAGCTCCTAAACTTTTTGAAAGGACATCTTTAACACCAGCAAGTTCTAATACATCACGTACAGGACCTCCAGCTTTAACTCCAGTACCTTCAGTAGCTGGTTTTAACATAACTTTAACAGCTCCTTCTTTTACTGTAATTTCATGTGAAATAGTACGATTATCAATTAATTCAACTCTTATTAGATTCTTTGAAGCAGCAAGTGTTGCTTTTTTAACTGCGTCTGGCATTTCTTTAGCTTTACCTGTTCCAATGCCAACTCTACCTTTTCTATCTCCTACTACAACAATAGCAGCAAAACGAAATATACGTCCACCTTTAACAACTTTAGTAACACGATTAATATCAATAACTTTTTCTTCTAATGTTTTAACAGGTCTAGTATTGTTATTACGTGGTCTACGTTCCTTGTTAAATTTACGTGGTTGCTCTTTAACATTTTCGTTCATAAGTAATCCTCCTTATTTAGAATTCTAATCCATTTTCACGTGCTGCTTCTGCTAAAGCTTTTACACGTCCATGATATAGGTATCCACCTCTATCAAATACTACTTTAGTAATTTTAGCTTTTTTAGCTCTTTTAGCTACTTCTTCGCCAATTTTCTTAGCAGCTTCTACATTTCCACCATTAGTAATTTTTAATTCTTTTTCTAATGTTGATGCACTTACTAAAGTTATTCCCTTATCATCATCAATAATTTGGGCTGTAATATTAGCGTTTGATCTAAAAACATTAAGTCTAGGTCTATCTGCTGTACCATGCAAATTTTCTCTAATTCTCTTATGTCTTTCTAAACGCATTTCATTTCTTGAAACTTTTTTTATCATAAGCATATCTCCTTTACTTATTATTTAGAAGCTTTCTTTCCTTCTTTACGACGAATTTGTTCACCAACATATTTAATACCTTTACCTTTATATGGTTCTGGTGCTCTAACTTTTCTTATATTAGCAGCAAATTCTCCAACTGCACATTTATCAATACCTTCTAGTTCAATTTCTGTATTGCTATTTGCTTTTACAGTAATGCCTGCAGGTACTTCCATTTTAACTGGGTGTGAATAACCAGCATTAATTGTTAAAGTATTACCTTGTACATTAAAACGGTAACCTACACCAACTATTTCTAATGCTTTTTTATATCCTTCACTAACACCTTTAAGCATATTAGCAATATTAGCATTAGTAGTTCCATGCATTTGGTTTGTAAATTTATCTTCTTTTAATTTTTCAACAGTTAATTCTCTATCATTTATTTTTACTTCAATTGTTTTAATTAAATCTAATGATAATTCACCTTTTGGTCCTTTAACTGTAACTTTTTGTCCATTAACTTCAACATTAACATTTTCAGGTATAGTTAATACTCTTTTTCCGATACGACTCATTATAAGTACCTCCTAATTACCATACATAAGCAATTACTTCTCCACCGACATTATTCTTACGAGCTAATTTATCAGTCATAATTCCTTTTGGTGTAGATATAATAGCAATTCCTAATCCATTTAATACTCTTGGAATATCTTCAGCTTTAGCATATACTCTAAGTCCTGGTTTAGAAATTCTCTTAAGTCCAGTAATTACTCTTTCTTTATTGTGACCATATTTTAAAGTTAATGTTAATGTAGATTGAACGCTTTCATTATTTACTTTGAATTCTTCAATAAAACCTTCTTCTTTTAATATCTTAGCTATTTCTAATTTCATTTTTGAAGATGGTATTATGACTTCTTTGCTTCTATTTTGATTAGCATTACGAATTCTTGTAAGCATATCTGCGATTGGATCTGTCATTAAAATCCCTCCTTCTTTTATTTATAGTTGATTACCAACTTGATTTTTTAACACCAGGTATTTGTCCTTTATAAGCAAGTTCTCTAAAACAAATACGGCAAACACCAAATTCGCTCATAACAGCATGTGGTCTTCCACATCTAGAGCAACGAGTGTATTCTCTAACCTTAAATTTAGGTTTTCTTTGTGATTTAATAATCATTGATTTCTTTGCCATCTTATTCCTCCTTATTTCCTAAAAGGAACTCCAAGTTCATTTAATAAATCAAACGCTTCTTCGTCAGTTTTCGCAGTAGTAACGAATACAATATCCATTCCTCTTACTTTAACTACTTCATCAAAATTGATTTCAGGGAAAATTAATTGTTCTTTAATACCTAAAGTATAATTTCCTCTTCCATCAAAACTCTTAGGTGAAACACCATGGAAATCTCTTACACGTGGAAGTGCAATAGAAATTAATTTATCCATAAATGTATACATTCTTTCTCCACGTAAAGTTACTTTACATCCAATTTTGTGTCCTTCTCTTACTTTAAATGATGCGATTGATTTTTTGGCTCTTGTTTCTACTGGTTTTTGTCCAGTAATTTTTTCTAAATCAGATACAGCAGCTTCTAACATTTTAGAATTAGCTACAGCATCTCCTACACCCATATTAACAACTATTTTTTCTAGTTTTGGTACTAACATTTTAGTACTATAGTTGTGTTTTTCAATTAAACTTGGAACAACTTCATTTCTATATTTTTCTTCTAGGCGGTTCATTTACTGCCACCCTCCTTCCAAATTAGTCAATCTTTTCATTAGATTTTTTTGCAATTCTAATTTTTTTACCATTTTTATCAAAATCATATTTTATTTTTGTTGCTTTTTTAGTTTTTGGATCAATCAACATAACATTAGATACGTGAATTGGTGCTTCAACTTCTCTTATTTCACCAGTTCCATTGTTGTTTTTTGGTTTAATATGTTTTTTAACAATATTAACTCCTTCAATTACAACTCTATTTTCTAACACATGAGTGATTTTTCCTTCTTTGCCTTTGTTTGCTCCTGCAATAACAACGACTTTATCACCAGTTTTTAGTTTCATATGTTTTCCTCCTTAAACTAATGGATTATAGTACATCTTTAGCTAAACTTATGATCTTTGTAAAATCTTTATCCCTAAGTTCACGAGCTACTGGTCCTAAAACACGAGTTCCAACAGGACTCTTATCATCTTTAATAATAACGCATGCATTATCATCAAATTTAATATAACTTCCGTCCTCTCTTCTAACTCCAAACTTACTTCTAACGATTACGGCTTTAACTACTTTACCTTTTTTAACATTTCCGTTAGGAGTAGCTTTTTTTACAGTACCAACGACTATATCTCCAATATTACCAGTTTTTACTTTACTTCCACCAAGAACTCTGATTACTAATAGTTCTCTAGCACCAGAATTATCAGCTACTTTTAAAAGGGTTTCTTGTTGTACCATTATATTTTCCTCCTTCCAACTAAAGAGATTATAGAATTACAGCCTTTTCAATTACTTCTACTAATTCATATCTTTTAGTTTTAGATAATGGTCTAGTCGCAACTAAACGAACTTTATCACCAATACCAGCAGTATTGTTTTCGTCATGAGCTGTATATTTTTTAGTATATTTAACTCTTTTTCCATATTTTGGATCTTTTTTATAAGTTTCTACTTTTACTGTAATTGTTTTATCTGCTTTATCACTTACAACGATTCCAATTAACTCACGTTTTTGTTTTTCATTCATAAGGACATTTCCTCCTTTTAACCTTGATTTTCTCTTTCGTTAAGAATAGTTTTCATTCTAGCAACATCTTTTCTAAGTGTATTAATTCTTCCTGGATTTTCTAAAGATCCTGTTGCTTGTTTCATTCTTAAGTTAAATAGTTCTTCTTTATTTTCACTAATTTTTTTATTTATCTCTTCAGTGGTCATTTTTCTTATTTCATTAGCTTTCACTATTCTCACCACTTTCTTTTTTAACAAATTTACATTTAATAGGTAATTTATGAGATGCAAGTCTTAAAGCTTCTCTTGCTACTTCTTCAGTAACATCTGCTATCTCAAACATAATTTTACCTTCTTTAACAACGGCAACCCAAACTTCTGGATTTCCTTTACCTTTTCCTTGACGAGTTTCTAAAGGTTTTTTAGTAAGTGATAAGTTAGGGAATATATTAATCCATACTTTACCACCACGTTTCATATATCTTGTCATAGCTATACGAGCAGCTTCGATTTGTTGTGATGTAATCCAAGCTCCTTCTTTAGCCATTAAACCATAAGTACCAAAATGTAATTCTGTATTACCTTTAGCTTTTCCTTCGTATTTTAAACGGAAAGTTTTTCTATGTTTTGTTCTTTTAGGCATTAACATTAGAATTACCTCCCTTTTTATTGTTTAGGATTTCACCTTTATAAATCCATACTTTAACACCAATTTTACCATATGTAGTATCAGCTTCTGCTGTTGCATAATCAATGTCTGCTCTTAAAGTATGTAGTGGAGTTGTTCCTTCAGAATAACCTTCACCACGAGCAATATCTGCTCCTCCTAAACGTCCTGATACTAAAGTTTTAATTCCTTTAGCTCCAGCTTTCATTGTGTTTCTAATTGCTTTCTTTTGTGCAACTCTAAATGATACACGATTTTCAATATTGTGTGCAATATTGTCAGCAACTAGTTGAGCATCTAAATCAGGATTTTTAACTTCAACAATTGAAATTTGAACATCTTCGTTAACTAATTTTGAAACAGCTTTTTTAACTTTTTCTATTTCAACTCCGCTTTGTCCAATAATAATTCCTGGTTTAGAAGCATATATAAATACTTCGCATCTTTTCTTATTTCTTTCAATAACAATTTTAGAGATACCAGCAGCTTTAAAGTTAGTGCTTAGGTATTTACGAATTTCAACATCATTATTTAAGTATTTAGAAAAGTCACTTTTATTTGCATACCATTTTGCTTCCCAGTCTTTATTGATGCCAATTCTAAGTCCATTTGGATTAACTTTTTGTCCCATCAATAACTCCTCCTTTACTTATTTTTTTCACTTACAATTATTGTTATATGACTTGTTTTATGATCATTTCTTCCAACGTGTCCACGTGAATCCATTTTAGGTCTTTTAATAACTAAAGCTTCATCAACATAACAAGTTTTAACATATAAATTTTCTTCTTTTAAATTATAATTATTAACTGCGTTTGCTACAGCAGAGTTTAATACTTTTTCAATTACTCTAGCTGCTTTTTGAGGTTGGTTAAACAATATTGCTCTTGCTTCCCCAACTTCTTTTCCTCTAATTAAATCGATTACTAAACGAGTTTTACGAGGAGCAATTCTAACAGTTTTAGCTATTGCTTTAGCTTCTGTTCTTGTTTCCATTATAGTCCTCCTTATAGAAATTATTTCTTATTATCGCCGTGGCCACCAAATTTACGAGTTAATGAGAACTCTCCTAATTTATGTCCAACCATATCTTCAGTTACATAAACTGGAATAAATTCTTTACCATTATGTACAGCAAATGTGTGTCCAATAAATTCAGGATAAATTGTTGAACGACGAGACCAAGTTTTAATAACTTCTTTTTTACCAGTTTCGTTTAACATTTGAACCTTTTTAAGTAATCTATCAAATACATAAGGTCCTTTTTTCAAACTTCTTGCCATTTATACTCATCCTTTCTTTATTATTTATTACGACGTGTAACGATATATTTATCTGATTCTTTTTTATTTTTTCTAGTTTTATATCCAAGTGCTGGTTTGCCCCATGGAGTCATTGGACCACTTCTACCGATTGGTGCACGTCCTTCACCACCACCATGTGGGTGATCGTTAGGGTTCATAACACTACCACGAACAGTTGGTCTAATACCCATATGACGAGTACGTCCTGCTTTTCCTATTTTTACAAGTCCGTAATCTTCATTACCTACAACACCAATTGTTGCACGACATGTTCCTAAGATTTTTCTAGTCTCTCCACTTGCTAATCTTATTAATACGTATTTATCTTCACGTCCTAAGATTTGAGCAGATCCTCCTGCTGAACGAGCAAGTTGACCACCTTTACCAGGTCTAAGTTCAATATTATGAATTACAGTACCAACTGGAATGTTAGCAATTGGCATTGCGTTACCAACTTTAACATCTACTTTTTCTCCACTTTCTACTACATCTCCAACTTTTAATCCTTTTGGAGCTATAATATAAGCTTTAGTACCATCTTTGTAGTTAATTAATGCTATATTAGCACTTCTATTTGGATCATATTCAATACTTGCAACTACTGCAGTAATTCCATCTTTAACTCTTTTGAAATCAACCAAACGATATTTTCTTTTTACACCGCCACCACGATGTCTTACAGTAATTTTACCTTGGTTGTTACGACCATTAGTTTTTTTCTTAGTTACAACAAGGCTTTTCTCAGGAGTAGTCTTGGTAATTTCTTCGCTAGTTAAGACACTTCTTTGTCTTGAACCATTAGTAATTGGTTTAAATATTCTTATTGCCATTCTGATTTCCTCCTTTTATTAGTCGAAACTAATAGTACTTCCTTTAGCTAATTTAACGATAGCTTTCTTGTATTTATTAGTCATACCTGTATATTTTCCTACTCTTCTTTTTTTCGGATGTACATTTACAGTATTAACACTTTCAACTTTTACATTGAAGATTTTTTCAACTGCTTGTTTAATTTGTGTTTTGTTAGCTCTTGGGTCTACTTTAAACACTACTTTATTTTCTTCTGCACAGTTAGCAGCTTTTTCTGTTATTACAGGTGCAAAAATAATATCACGATAATTATTCACGAGAAAGCACCTCCTCTAATTTTTCTAATGCTTTTTCTGTTATTAACATGTTATCAGCATTAATTACATCATAAGTATTAACTTCTTCAGGTAATACAACTTTAACATTTCCTAAGTTTCTAGTAGATAAGCAAATGTTATCATTAAGTTCTTCTACTACCATTAATACTTTTTTGTTAACTAAGTTTAATTTAGTTAATAAGCTTAGCATATCTTTTGTTTTGTTAGTTTCCATAGTAATATTTTCTACTACTACTAATTCACTATCAATAGCTTTATATGATAAAGCAGATTTTAATGCTAATCTTCTTTCTTTCTTATTCATTTTCTTTGAATAATCTCTTGGTTGTGGTCCAAATACTATACCACCGCCACGCCATTGTGGAGCACGAATACTTCCTTGACGAGCATTACCTGTTCCTTTTTGTCTCCATGGTTTTCTTCCACCACCAGAAACCATATCTCTTGTTTTAGTTGCGTGTGTTCCTTGTCTTCTTGAAGCCATTGAAAGTACAATAGCATTATGAAGTACAGCATCGTTTGGTTCTATTCCAAATACGTTATCATTTAATTTAATATCCTTTACCTTTTCACCATTTAGGTTTAACATCTCTATTTTAGACATATTTAAATCCTCCCTTATTCATCACAAATTTCTTTCTATATTATATATAGTTACTACTCTTCAGTTTTAACTTCGTCTTGTGATGATTCTTCTACAGTTCCTTCAACTTCAGCTTGAACTTCTTCTGCAGGTGTTTCAACTTCGTAAGTGATAAGTTCAACTTTTTCGTTTACTTTACCTTCATTTTTAATTGCTGACTTAATAAGTACCATAGATTTTTTAGGTCCAGGAACATTTCCTTTAATTAAGATAACGTTATTTTCTAAATCAATGCTAATTACTTCTAGGTTTTGAACAGTTACTTGTTCATTTCCCATATGTCCTGGTAATTTCTTACCTGGAATAACACGCATTGGTAACAATGTACCCATTGAACCTACACCACGATGGTATTGGCTTCCATGACCCATTGGTCCACGTGATTGATTATGGCGTTTAATAACACCTTGAAATCCTTTACCCTTAGAAGTGCCGGTTACATCAACCATTTCTCCTTCTGTAAAGATGTCAGCTTTAAGTTCACTACCTAAAGTATAATTACTAACATCAACACCTCTAATTTCTTTTAAGAAGCGCTTAGGTGTTGTATTAGCTTTTTTTAGATGACCTATTTCAGGTTTGTTTGCTCTTTTTTCTTTCTTATCTACAGTAGCAAGTTGAATAGCATTGTATCCATCAGTTTCTACTGTTTTGATTTGACTTACTACATTCGGTTCAACTTCAATTACAGTAACTGGAGTTAATTTACCATTTTTAGCAAATACCTGAGTCATCCCGATCTTACGACCTAAGATTCCTTTCATTTCTCTTTCCTCCTATAATTTGATTTGTATATCAACACCACTTGGTAAATCTAAATGTTGAAGTGCTTCAACAGTTTCCTTACTTGGGTTATTGATGACAATTAATCTTTTGTGTGTACGTCTTTCAAATTGTTCTCTTGAATCTTTGTCCTTATGAACTGCTCTTAATATTGTATATTTTTGAATTTCAGTTGGAAGTGGAATTGGTCCACTAACTTCTCCGCCTGTTCTTTTAACAGTATCAACGATTTTAGCAGCTGCTTTATCAATGATGCTGTGTTCATAAGCTTTAAGTTTAATACTCACTTTTGACATTTCTATTGTCCTCCCTTCGCCTATATCTAGTATAGACTTGCTCCGAGCAAATTACCTGATTTTTCCTTAAAAGTATTTAACAACTTAACCGGGTGTATCAGCAACTTTGCACATCTAAGCCAGTTATACGTTCAATATTGTACCAAATAATTATATGAAAATCAAGCATTTTCTAGCATTTTCTTTTATTTTTTTATTTCAAAAAAAAAGAAGTATTATATTAAATTTCTTTTAACTTCTTTTTTACTTTAAAATCTTTTTCAATATTTGTTCTTTACTTTGCTTACTACTCTTTTTATTATATACTAATTGTTTTATGAAAAATTTAACATTAGAATCAGTAACCATTGTTTCTAATCCTATAATTTCATCGATACTTCTTTTTTGAATATTTCCTTTCCCATCAAAAAAATATTCAATACCTAATATTGGATATTTTTTTAACCATTCTTTTTTGTGTTTAATAGCAACATCAAACACTTCATAAAAATCCATAAAACAACTATCATAGTTAATAAAATTTGATATATTACGAGTAGGATTATTCCATCTTTTCATATATATTTTTATTTGATTAGTTAAAGTTTGAAACCGCTTTTCATTAATAGTAATATTACATAATTTAGAAAGTTTTATTATTTGTACTATTGATTGAACATCTGCATATACTTCTTCTGAATAATACTTATAATTTACAAAATAGTAACTTGTAAATATATTATCTGATTTTTTATCTATCATATCACACAATAACTTTTCTTTTAAAATTTGGTATAAAAACAAATCTAAAACATTATTACTAATATCACAATCCACTTTAAAATGATTTAATTCGTGCAATAAAGAAAATAATATTTTTATATCACCTTTATATAACTTTTTTATACTTTTTTCATTAAATTCTATAATCTTTGTTTTTAAATAATACCCATCAATACAACTTCTCATTTTTTTTACTACAAATTGAGAATTTTGAAACATTTTATCATTTATTAAACCTGATTGCTGTAAATAATTTCGCATTATCAAATTCCCTAATTCTTTAAAATTTGTTTTAAATTCTATATAAGAAATGTTTTTCTTTTTTTTATTATAAATACTCTCTATAACGCCCACAACATTTTTAAAAGTGTCAGTATTTATAATATTGTTTGTAAATAAATCCATAATTATGCACCACTTCTTTGCTAATTTATTATACAATATAATTTAAAATTGTCAAATATTAATAAGTTACTTAATTTAACAAAAATGTTAATTTGTAAAATGCCCAAACTTTGCTTTTTCTTCATAACAAATATAATGTAATTTTAAATCTTTAATAATTCTTTTAGGAGTGCATTCATTATATAAATTTTCTTCTACTTCTAAATTACCTTTATCACTATCAATATAAATTGCAAGTGGTTTATCTATTCCGATTGCATAACTAATTTGAACACTACACCACCTTAAATTATATTTTTTTAAATTTTTTTTTGCTATTTCTCTTGCTTTATAAGCACCACTTCTATCTACTTTACTAGGGTCTTTTCCACTAAAAGCTCCTCCACCAACTTTAGCAAATGAATGATATGTATCTACCACAATTTTCCTTCCAGTAAGTCCTGCATCACCATCAAAACCTCCAATTAAAAATTTGCCCGTTGGATTAATTAAAAACTTTTCTATTTCAATATTATATTTATCACAAATTTCTATACATTTATCTTTAATTAATTTATCGGTTATTTTTCTGTGCAATTCATCATTTTGATAAGAAATAGTAAAAGTTTTTATCTTTTGTAATTTCATATTATTATCATAACAACCAGTTATTTGTGCTTTTCCATCAGGTAATAAATATTTACATTTTTTCCTTTCTTCATCATACCACATACTTAATTTTTGCAAAATTACCATTGCTGTTGGTAATAATTCCTCAGTATCATTGCAAGCATAACCAAACATCATTCCTTGATCTCCTGCTCCACCTACTTCATCGTTTGTACCTAATGCAATATTTTCACTTTGTTTTCCTAAATTATTAATAATTTCATATTTATTATTGTATCCAACGTCAGCAAGTACTCTATTAACAATTTTTTCAACATTTACATTACCTTTTGAAGTAACTTCGCCAGTGATAAATATTTTACCTTTTCCTCCCATAACTTCGATTCCACATCTAGAATTTATATCTTCTTTTAAATATGCATCTAATAATGCATCACTAATTTGATCGCAGACTTTATCTGGATGTCCACGAAATACAATCTCATTTGAATATAATCTCATATCTTATCTCCCTTCTTTTATGAAACAAAATAAAGAAAAAACAGGAAGAAACCTGTTTTAGCTCCTTATCATTCGGCTTTAGCACCTAATCTAATAGGTTGCTGTAGTTTCATTGGGCCAGTCCCTCCACTACTCTTTATAAGGTTTCATATATAATATTATATCATATTTTTTTAATTACGTTACAAATTATTATTAAACTATTTCAAACGAATATTTAAAATTAATATTCATATTTTCATTATCACTTTTTATCCAATATATATAATCAACATAATCATTGTCTTTTACGTCATTATTATAAACTTGATAATAAACATAATTACCATCTTCATAAGAATAAACATCATTAAAATCAATTATATTATTATTAAACATAAATTTTAATGAGTTTATATTATCAATACAATCCTTATCTATTTTTAAAAATAAAATATATTCTTTATTTACATTATCATTATTTTTTATTTCTATAGTATTTCTTCTTAAATTATCTATTGCATATTCGTCCGTCATTGGAAATAAATAATAATCTTCTTGATTTACTGTTTTTATAGATAAATTATTTACATAATTCATAACAACTTCTGTTTTCTTTAAATGTTCCTCTTTCAAATTAGGCCAAACTATTATAGTAATAATTATTATAAAAACTAATGCTACTATTTCTAATAGCAATCCCCTTACTTCTTTTTCCATATATATATACCCCCTGAAATTGGTATATATACTAACATAAACAAATGTTTTTGTCAAATAAAAGAAACATCTATTTAGATGCTCCATCTATCCAAGCATATGCTTTTATAGTACCAATAAATGCTGAATTTTGGTTTTCATTAGTCATATTTTCATAATCTAACCATAAACTCAAATTAATATCAACACTACTTTTAGCATCAATTACACCTTCATATAATATATAAGTATCTTTTTCTATTTTTAGCCCACCTTCAAGAATATCTCCCATAGTCCATATATTATTATTTAAATATTTAGATGTAATGTTATTATAATCAACATCTATTTGATATTTAACAAAATCTGCTGGTAATCTCTTTACATTATATTTTGAATAATCATCAGTCTCTTCAATTACTAAACGATATTTTAAATCTTTGTTAGTAGGGTTAGTAATAGTTATATCATTATCTATTTCGTCATCATCTTCTTTATCTTCCATATCTACAACTAATCCAGTATCAATATCTTCTATGTTACCATCTTCGTCATATTTAATATTGTCTTTATCCGTAATAATTACTGTTCCATCAGGATATTCAATCATTACCTTATCATCATCTTCAAATTCTGTTACTATTGTTCCATCAGGTAATGTATTTTTACCTACATCTTTGTTTTCATTATTGATTATTTTATCAATGTTTCCATCTTCATCATATACAATATCAGTATCTTTTATTAAATACCTATCTCCATCAGGTTCTACTACTTCAATTATACCATTTTCAAATTCTGTTACAATTGTTCCGTCAGGTAATACTTTATTATTTTTAGGCTTAGATGTTTCACCATTTATTGTTTTAATATTACCGTCTTCATTAAATTTAATATCATCATAATCACTGACATATTTTTTATCGCCATTAGTATAATCAATAACAGCATCCCCATCTTCATAAATAGTAATTACTGTTCCATCTTTCAAAACCACTTCATATCTATTATCTTTACCTGTTTCTTCAATAACCTTAATATTATTATTTTCAGCATATTTAATATCACTATTTTCATTAACATATTCTTTGCTACCATTTGGATGAACAATAACAGCAGAACCATCATCAAATATTATAACTTTATCTCCACTTGGAGTATCTTTTTCATATATTTTATATCCGATATTATCTTCAATAATTTCTCTTATTCTTTCATTATCTTTATATAGAATATCTCCACTTTGTCTTACAAAGATAATTTCTCCATCTGTTTTTATTACTTCAGCACTTCCATCACTATAATATTTAACTACAGTACCATCTTCTAATTTTTTAGTATTAATTACTACTGCAGCATTATTATTAGGAAAACTAATATTATTTCCATCTATTTTAATATCTTTATCATTTCTAATGACATATTCTTTACCATCAATTGTAACTTTAATAGTACCATCACTATAATATTTAATAATGTTATGTGCTAATTTTTTTTCTTCTTTTAAGAAAGAAATACCACTTGGATTTATTTTTATTATATATTCATTATTTTTTGATAATTTAATTGTACTTCCATCTCTTACAAATATCTTTTTACCTTTACAAGTTATTTCAGCACTTCCATCACTATAATATTTTATTATTGTTTTATCTTTTAAATTAATAGTATCAATAAGTTTTACATTAAGAGTTTTAGCACCATCTTTTATATTTCCTTTATCATCTACTCCAAAGCTACCATCTTCTAAAGAAGAGACTCTTACAATACTACCATTCTTATTTAATATCATAGCACTTCCATCACTATAATAAATTATTGTCTTATCAGATAAAGTTATTGTTTTTACTTCTAAGATAACACCATCTTTTAAGCCAATATTTCCATATTTCTCATATAACTTACGCTTAGCATCATCATCAGTAAATGGTTTATTTCCATTAAGATTAACATCCCCGCTTCCGTCATGAAAATCCATCTGTAAAGAAGTCAAAATATCATTAGGGTCTATACTTCCATTTAAATTAGATATAGCAATTTGTAAACCAATTATAAAAAACATTAAAGCTAATAACAATAACAATAAAGATAATAATTTATGATTAAAGAAGAAAAGAAGTAGTGGATGTTTTTTCTTATTTTCTTCTTCTATAATAATTTTTTTCTTTTTATTATCAAACTTTTTAACTTTAAGTTCATTATTATTATATTTCATCATATAATCACCTAGCTCTTAATAATTTTCGTTTTTTTGCCAATATGCTTAAACAACTTCATAATATCATAAGATACAATCGCTAAACAAGGAAGTAAAATTACATATATCCATCCACTCATATCGATTAAAAAGTCTTGTAAATATCCAAGTTTAGGAAGCTTCAATATAACCTTTCCTAAAACATTATAAGAAGGAGTCAGAGTTGAGTCAATACTATTATTATTATCACCTTTTGTTTGATAAGAAACTTCCCCAGTTACTGGATCAGTATATATATCCACAATTCTGTGAGTAATAGTAATTCCCGGAAGTCTAGGATCTGCTGATATAAATGTTATAACATCTCCTACCTTTATATCTTCAGTATCTATTTTTTTTGTCAATACAACATCTTTTACTAATATTTCTGGAATCATACTTCCCGTTTCTACAACATAAGCATTATATTTAGGAGGAGTAAAATCACCTTTCATAGCCCTAATTTTAATATCTGCTACATATATAAGAAGAGTACCTCCTATTAATAATAACCATACAAATATTGCATATGATATAACACTTAAAATAAATTTAAGTGGATTTTCTTTTTTCTTTACAACTTTTACCTTATAATGTTTTGCTTTTATAATATCGCCCATTAATATTCTCTCCCTTACTATTCTTATTTAATTATACAATAAATATATTCATTATACAAGTTAAAAAAAGACTATTTTATAGTTTGAATAGCCTCTACATTTAAAGTTATTTTTAAATCTTTGTCCTTTTCTGAATCTTGATTTTCACCATTTTCTTGTATCCATAACATAACTGTATATTTTTGTTTTTTTCCATGTTCCAAAAATTTACTATCAGCAATTTTGATTGTATTATTACCATTAACATATCCTATAGATACTTGATTACCATCATTATCAAAAAGTTTATATTTAATAGTGTTATTAGCAAATTCATTAGCTAAAACTTTCATATAAATATCAATATTTTGATCTAACGTTCCAACACTTTCTACTTCAAATTCATTTATATAAACGTAATTAAGATCATTAATAGAAGCAGGCTCATTTCTAGGTACCAAAGTAGGATTATTAATAACTTTGCCATCAATAAAATTAATAACTAATGAACCAGTATATAATTTTGTATCATCCTTTTCTTGACTGGCAACAAATGAGAAATATGCAATAGTTAAACTAGAAATCATTATTATTATACTAAGTATTAAAATTATTAGATAAAATATTTGACTTTTATTAATTTCTCTTTTACTATTCATAATATCACCTAGTATAATATTAACAAAAAAAGCAAAAAAAAGCAATGTATAATTTTATACTGTTAATCCTTTTTTAAAATGTCACCATATCATTAATAGAAATGTCACCAGCATTAATATATAATATCTCTTTGGAA
>CALVSD010000098.1 GCA_944358805.1 uncultured Bacilli bacterium | reverse complement strand
ATAATATAATGTAACATTTCTAAAAAATTTCTATGTAACATTTTAAAAAAGGATTAACAATAAATTCAATAAATTTGTAAGGCAATCGCTTAAAAATTGTACATAAGTGGTGTAAAGTAGTTGGAACTCTATAAAATATAATGTATAATTAACTAAAATGGAGTTGGTTAGTTATGACATTATTTAGTAGATTTGAGGTATTAGAAGATCCAAGAGATATAAGAGGTAAAAAATATAAGTTAATAGATATATTAATTATGACAATATATGGTATTTTATGTGGATTAACTGATTATACAAATATAGCAGATTTTATGAAATTAAAAGAAGATTATTTTAAAGAATTACTAGGACTAGAAAATGGGACTCCGTCACACGACTGTTTATCTGATGTATTTGCAAAAATAGATACAAAAAAGTTTATGGAAATATTTATAGAGTGGGTAAAAGAAGTAGTAGAAGAAAAAACAGGAAAATGTATAAGTATAGATGGAAAAGCGATAAGAGGAGCAACAGATAAAATAAATGGTTGAAATATACCATATATAGTATCAGCATTTATAGGAGAAATAGGAATATCTATAGGGCAAGTAAAAGTAGATGATAAATCAAATGAAATAAAAGCAATTCCTGATTTATTAGAACTAATAGATATAAAAGAATCAATAGTTACAATAGATGCAATCGGAACCCAAGAAGAAATAGTTAATAAGATTGTAAGCAAACAAGGACATTATGTATTAAAAGTTAAAAATAATCAAAAAGAGTTAAATAGAGATATAAAAAGACAGTTTAATAAAATAAATAATTTGTATTGTAATCCAATAGTAAAATATAAAAAGACAATAGAAAAAGATCATGGTCGTGGTGAAATAAGAGAATATTTTTTAATATATAATACAGATGAAATAAAAGATAAAGAGAAATGGAAAACAGTAAAAGCATTAGCATATGTAAAAGTACAAACAATGATAAAAGATGAAATAACAATAACAGATAACTATTACATTATTGATTATAACATTGATATAGATGAATTAGAGTATGCAATAAGAGATCATTGGAATATTGAATGTGGATTACATTGGAGATTAGATGTTATCATGAAGGAAGATTATTCTAGAAGTAGAAAGGAAAATTCTATTGAAAATTTATCTTTACTTAGAAAAATAGCTTTTAATCTTGCTAGTTTAGATGATAGTTTTGGTAAAAAAATTCCATTACAAAGGAAATTAACTAGATATATGTTAGATTTTAAGAATATAGAAAATCTTATTTTTGAAGTAATTCCAAGGGTTTGTTAAATGTCAATAATTATTAGTTAAATTTTTAAGCGATTGCCATATAAATTTGACAAAATTATACATTTGTGCTATAATTAATGTACATTTGGTTGAAGATTATAATAAAAGGGGGAATTTTTTATGAAAAATGCTTATGTAATCGAATATTTAAATGAGAATGAGTTTAGAAAGAAAGAAAGATCAGTTAAGAAATATAATATGTTAGCATATAAAAAATTAATGTTTACATATTATCCTGAATTTAGAGAAGGAATTTTTAAAGGAGAAGTAGTTTCTACTAATAAAAAAGAAGGTATTGTTAAATATGAATTAAAATTACCTACTGACTCTAAGTTTGCTAAAGTTTATCAAGAAATAGTATTACATTATACTGTATATGAAAATCAAAAGATTGTTATGTTAAATACTATAACTCCAGATGATATATTAACTGAAGGGCATCAAAAAGAATTACAAACATATAAAGGAGTTCCTATTTCTAAATCTCATGCAGAAAAAGATATATTTAAAATTAATCTATTAAATATGTTAGGAGAATAAATAGTTTACGTAAAACTGTTTATTTTTTTAAGAAAATGTATTTTTGTTATTCTAATAAATAATATTTTATGATATACTATACTAGGCAAAGAAAAAAATAGAGGTGTATAAAGTGGAATATAATTCTTGTGATAAAGAGTTTAAAAATATAGTAAATAATATAATGGAAAATGAGGATTTTAAAGAAATAGTTAATTGTAGACATCATGGTATAACAAGACTTGAACATTCTCTTAGAGTAGCATATTATTCATATAAAGTTAGTAAATTATTACATTTGAACGTTAGAGAAACTGCAAGAGCAGGGCTTTTACATGATTTTTTTGTAAATTCAGATTTATCTGAAAAATCTCAAAAAGTTAGTGCTTTTACTCATCCTAAAAAAGCATTAGAAAAAGCAAGTGATAGATTTATATTATCGGACATGGAAAAGGATATTATATATTCACATATGTTTCCTTTAATACCTACTAGACCACCTAAATATTTAGAAAGTTGGGTAGTTAGTTTAGTAGATAAAGTAGTAGCAACTTATGAATTTGCTAGTTCTTATTCTAAGATATTTATATCTAAATCATCTTATGCTGCAATATTATTTATTATTTTGGCGAAAAGAGGGTTATAAACTTTCTTTTTTTATTTTTATGTAGAAACTTTAGTTATGTAGAAAGTTAATGAAAAAAGACTTAAAAATAAGACTTTTTACTTA
>CALVSD010000097.1 GCA_944358805.1 uncultured Bacilli bacterium | reverse complement strand
TCAGAGATATATTATACAATATATGTTTGGTGAAATTTCAATTAATGATATGGTGAAATTTCTAAAAAGGATTAACAAAATTTATCGATTACTTGACATAATTTAAATAAATGATAAAATATTAATAGGAGGAATACAATAATGAATGTAGTGGAGAAAATAAATGCAATATTAAAAAAAGCTAATATTTCTAAAGTTAATTTAGCTAAATATTTAGGGGTATCTAGACAAATGGTATATAACTATTTAGATGGTGAAAATTTATCTAATATACCTAATGAAAAGTGTCAATTATTGTATAAATTATTAAGTGTTAAATCTGAACAAGAGATTATTGATATAGAACTTACAACTGAATATATAGAAGAAGTTGGAAATAAGATATTTACATCAAAGAAAGTAACAACACAAAAAGACGAAATAATTGAATTAAACGGGTTAAAAAAAGAAGAACAAGAGGTTATTAGTGATATTGTATTCATATTAAAAGAAATGTTAAATGAAGATAAATCTAAAACTTCATTGACAACAATGACTTATTTTTATCATTTTTTACAAGCAATGAGTAATACTAAAGAATTAAAATATATTTTAGGTTATGTTTCTAAAGCAGCAGGGTATATTAAACCACTTGATTTTGCTTATGACGAAGAACATCAATATGTATTTGAAAGTATATTATATTCTGCCATGACATTATATTCTAATGGTGGTGCATCAAGAACAAAATTAGCAGAATCTCATAAACGTTGGGAAATGGAACTTGCTAGAAAAAATGAAGAAAAATTAAGTCGTACTCAAGAATTAAATACTGCCAAAGTTATGGCATTAAAAGAACTTGGATATACGGAAATAAATGAAAAAAATGCAAGTGAAGTATTTGATAAAATTGCTGAAATTCAATCTAGGAATTTATATTAATCCTAGATTTTTTTTATGTACAACTCCCCTATTGATTTTTTAAAATTTAAGTAGGGGAGTAGGTAATTTTAATTTATCTATAATTCTATTGGCTCTAGATTAATTTGGAAAATAAATTTATGGGCAATTATATTACTCAAATTAAAATATAAGCATAATATAATAATAATTAGTTTGTATCTAAAATCAAAATAATGACATAATAAATTAAATTTTAAAATATTTTAATATAAACAATTATTCTTAATTAATTTATAATTTAGTATAATTTAAATTATAGTATATAAAAAGATGGATAATTATTCATATAAATATATTTGTTATAAATTATATTAAATATGATTAAATTATCCATCCTTTTCTTTCAAATTATCTAAGTGCGATAATGTATATTATGTTAAGTTCTATAAAATAGAAGAAATGAATAGAGAGAATATACTAAAGTAATTCATTTAATAAATTAGTAAATTCTCGTTCTATTTCATTTAATCTTTCTTTAGTTTTAGCTTCATATCTCATAGTAATATTAGGACCTGTATTAGATGCTCTAACAACTGCTGATCCATCATCAAATAAAACTTTAACACCATCTATTGTAAGTAGTTTATAATTTTTACTAATACAATATTCTTTAACCTTATTAACTATATTGAATTTTATTTCATCATTTACCTTCATTTTTAATTCTTTTGTACTGTAATAAGTATTTATTCCTTCTAGTAATTCTGATACGGTTTTATCAGTTTTAGATAATATTTCTATTAATCTTAAACCAGCGTATATTCCATCATCATATCCAGGAAATTTGTCTCTAAAGAATACATGTCCAGAATACTCTCCAGAAAACGGAAAATCGCCTTCGACTGACATAGCTTTAGTATATGAGTTACCTGAACGATAACATACTGGCTCAATACCTAATTTAATTAATTCATCTTCTAATACTTTTGAACATTTTATATCAAATAATCCTTTTTTGTTTTCTACTTTATTGTAAATATCACGCCATATAATTATCATGTATTTATCAATATCAATCATATTCCCCTTCTCGTCTACTACCCCTACTCTATCGCCATCACCATCAAAAGCAATACCAACATCAGCTTGTGTTTCTAATACTTTTTTCTTCAAATCTCTCAAATTTTCTTCTACACAAGGATCAGGATGATGATTAGGAAATTCTGGATTAGAATCAGCAAATATAGGAATAAACTCAATATTAGGATTATTAAATACATCTTTAGCTACTATGCTAGTAGTACCATTACCGCAATCGTATACAACCTTTAATTTACGATTACCAAGCTTAATATTTTCCCAAATCAATTTTAAGTATTCTTTCTTTATATCTTTATTAGTTACAGTGCCATTTCCACTTGTAAAATCTTCGTTAATAATAGTATCGTATAAATTATATACATCTTTACCATAAGCATTATGAATACCATTATAACTAAATTTAAACCCATTATATTCTTTAGGATTATGGGATGCTGTAATCATAACACCACATTTAATATTAAGTAAATCCCATCCATAATAATACATTGGAGTAGTAACTAATCCTAGTCTTACAACATTAACACCTGATTCTGTAATACCTTTTATTAAGTTTTCTTCAATAACTGGAGAAGATATTCTATTATCGTATCCTACTAAAGTTTCTGTTTTACCCATTCTCTTTAAATTACTACCAAAAGCCCTACCGATTAAATAAGAAACTTCTTCATCAATATCTTCGTTATATATACCTCTTATATCATATTCTCTAAACATTAATTTATTAATTTTCATTTTATCCTCCATTCTAAAAACTATTGTACCAAATTTCTAACGAAAAGTCAGTATTTATTCTAAAATTTGTTAATCCTTTTTTAAAATGTATACGCATCATTAGTTAAAATGTATATAAACTTGTGTTGTATAATATCTCTTT
>CALVSD010000096.1 GCA_944358805.1 uncultured Bacilli bacterium | reverse complement strand
GAATGTGTTGAAAGAAAATTAGAACCATTAAATACAAATTTAGTTGTCGCTGATGAAACAAGAACAGATAAGACAGTTTGCTTAGCAGTTAGTCCATCTTTAAAACAATATGGGATAGAGGGAAGAGCAAGATTATTTGAAGTTAAACAAAAAATAAAGGAAATTAATTATCAAAGAAGAAAACTAAATAATTATAAAAATTTTATTGGTAAGTCATATTTTGACAATGAACTAAAAAACAATAAAGAATTAGAGTTAGATTTAATTATAGCACCACCACGAATGGCTTATTATATAAAATATAGTACTGATATATATAATATTTATTTGAAATATATAGCCCCTGAAGATATCCTTGTTTATTCAATTGATGAAGTATTTATTGATATTACAAATTATATTTCTCTTTATAAATGTACACCTAGACAATTAGTTACTAAAATAATTAAAGATGTATATGAAAAAACAGGTATTACTGCGACTGCAGGAATAGGTACAAATATGTTTTTAGCTAAAGTAGCTATGGATATTGTAGCTAAAAAAAGTAAACCAAACGAATTTGGAGTTAGAATTGCGGGTTTAGATGAAATGACTTTTAGAAAAAAATTATGGGATCATAAGCCAATTACTGATTTTTGGAGAGTAGGAAAAGGAATAGCAGATAAACTTGCTAAAAACAATATGTTTACAATGGGTGATGTTGCTATGTGTTCGCATTATAATGAAGATTTATTATATAAATTATTTGGAATAAATGCTGAGTTATTAATTGATCACGCCTGGGGATATGAACCATGTACTATTGATATTGCCAAAAGTTATAAACCTACAACCACTTCTCTTAGTTCAGGTCAAGTTCTCCATTCACCTTATGATAATAAAAAGGCAAGATTAATAGTTAGAGAAATGGCTGATAATTTAGCGTTAGATTTAGTAAGCAAAAAATTACTTACAGAACAGTTAGTAATGACGATAGTTTACGATATAGAAAATTTAACCAATCCATCTATATCTAATAAATATTTTGGAGAAATAACTATTGATTCATATGGAAGAAAAATTCCTAAACATTCTCATGGAACAATTAATTTAAATCAGTTGACCTCTTCTTCTAATATTATTACAGAAGGATTTATAAATTTATTTGATAGAATTTCTAATCCTATATTACTTGTTAGGAAATTAAATTTATCAGTAAATAAATTAATTAGTGAAGATAATAAAAAAAATCAAAAAGTAATAGAACAAATTGATTTATTTACTAATTATGAAGAAAGAGAAAAAAGAAAAAAACAAGAAATAATTAATGAAACTAAAGAAAAAGAAATACAAAAAGTTATGCTAGAAATAAAAAATAAATATGGTAAAAATGCTATTTTAAAAGGAATGAATATTATTGAAGGAGCAACAACCATGGAAAGAAATCAGCAAATAGGAGGGCATCATGAATAAATACGATGATATAATAAATTTACCACATCATGTATCTTCAACTAGAAAACCGATGACTTTGTATGATAGAGCTGCTCAATTTGCTCCTTTTGCAGCCTTAACTGGATACGATGATGCCATAAAGGAAACATCAAGATTAACAGATAAAAAAATTGAAATAAGTGATGAACTTAAAAATGAGTTAAATCAAAAAATAAAATTTATAAGCGATAATATAAAACTAAAACCTAAAGTAACTATTACATATTTTGTTTACGATAATAAAAAAAGTGGAGGCGTTTATAAAACTATTTCTGGTAATGTAAGAAGAATTGATGAAGTAGAAAAATGTTTGCTTTTTACTAATAAGTTAATAATATATTTTGATGATATTATAAGCATTGTTATTTCTTACAACAATATTAGTATTTAATAACTTTATAATATTTGATATATTAAAGTATAATTTTATTACATAATATTTACTAAGGTGATATTATGTTTTCAAAAAATATTCATAAAAGAATTAAAATAGTGCTATTAGTAATTATTTTTTGCTTTATATTAATAACATGTAAAGTTTTTTATATTCAAGTAATAGATTATGAAAAATTAAGTAATCTTGCTAGTTCTTTGTGGAGTAGAAATTTACCAATTGAAGCTGATAGAGGGCGAATATTTACAAGTGATGGTACGGTAATTGCCGATAATTTAACGACAGTTAGTTTAGTTTTAATTCCCAATCAAATAAAAGATAAAGAAAAGGTAGCAAGTGACTTAGCTAATATATTAGGAGTAGATATAGAAGCAATAAATGAACATATTTATAAAAAATCATCAATAGAAAGAGTTCATCCAGAAGGAAGAAGATTATCTTATGATGTTGCTGATAAAATAAATGCCTTAGGATATGATGGAGTATACTTAGTAAAAGAATCAAAAAGATATTATCCATATGATGATATGTTATCACATTCACTAGGGTATGTTGGTATTGATAATCAAGGACTTAGTGGATTAGAACTTGAGTATGACGAATATTTAACGGGAGCAAGTGGAGCAATTCAATATTTTTCGGATGCCAAAGGGCAAAGATTAGAAAGAAGTGAAGTATATGTCGAACCGCAAGATGGTATGGATATATACTTAACAATTAATTATGATATACAATCATCAATTGAAAGAGAACTTAATAATGCAATGACTAAGTATAATGCAGATGGAGCTTGGGCGATAGCAATGGATCCTAATAATAGTGAAATACTTGGAATTGCTTCTAAACCAGGATTTGATCCTAATAACTATCAAGATTATTCTATTGAAGAAATCAATAGAAATCTAGCGATATGGGCAAGTTACGAACCAGGAAGTACATTTAAAATTGTTACATTATCGGCTGCTGTAGAAGAAGGAGTAGTTGATTTATTAAATGATCACTTTTATGATGGTGGATCTGTTACGGTAGAAAATGCTCGAATAAAATGTTGGAAAGCAGGGGGACATGG
>CALVSD010000095.1 GCA_944358805.1 uncultured Bacilli bacterium | reverse complement strand
GAAATTTATAAGCAAAGACCATCTCATATAGAAAGAGTCTTTGCAGATGGAAAAATGAAATTTGGTCTTGGAAAGACATATTTTAGGACTAAGGAAAGAGTTGGTCGCGAACTAACTCTCCTTTATGCGTGTATGAATCTCAAAAAGTTTGCATTACATCATCAAGTATGATAACTGGTATAGTTAACAATCTCTTGCTTTTTTTATAATTTATATAAAATAAAAGACAAATAGATGTTTTTATACCTATTTGTCAACAGTCTGAAGTAATATATGTAAGTTATATATTACTTTTTTTACTTAAACTATATAAATAATAAATACTATATAAAACAGAGCCTACTAAAGCACAAATCATATCTTTCATAGTATCATTAACTCCTGTCGTTAATACTTTTTGAGTATCTGTTCCAAGTATTTTATCTATAGTAAATTCTGTGCATTCCCAAAGAACCGCTACTGATAAAGTTATAAGAATTATATAAATTATATTAAATACAATATCCTTTTTATCATATCTGTTTAGCCATTTAAGTAATATTGGGGCCATAAATGCTGTAAATACTCCTGATAATAAATGAGTAAATGAATCATACCAATATATTTTAGAATATCCTCCCATAATACTTCCAAATAGAAATGCTAATATAAGAAATATTAAATAAACAAATTCTATATCATCTGTTATTTTTATTTTGGATTTTTTAAATATAAAATTAAATATTCTTGGTATAAATATTACTGGTATGTAAGATAGTAATAATAATATATTATCTACAGTAATAATTGGATTCATTATAAAATATATAAGCTCTACTATTAATGATAAAATTATGATTATATTATTTATTTTTTTCATAGTATCTTCCTTTCAAAAGTCTAAGTGTATTAAATATAGTAATAATAGTAACTCCTACATCTGCAAAAACTGCTTGCCACATACTAGCTATTCCTATTACACTTAATATTAATATTGTTATTTTAGTTAATATTGCAAATATTACATTTCCTTTAATTATTGTATTAGTCTTTTTAGATATTTTTATAGCAGTCAATAAACTTTTTAAATTATCATTAGTAATAACTATATCTGATGCTTCTATGGCACTATCATTTCCTACTCCTCCCATAGAAAAACCTATGTCAGATAGTGCAATAACCGGAGAATCATTTATTCCGTCTCCTACAAAAGCAACTAATTTATTATTCTTTTTCTTTTTAAGTATCTTTGTTAATTCATTGTATTTATCATCTGGAAGCATATTATATTTATAATCTTTTATTCCTAATTTAGAACTAATATTTTTAGCAATTTCAATATTATCTCCCGTAAACATTTTAGTGTTAATTCCCATATTATTTAACTTAGTTATAACTTCTTGGGCTTCGCTTTTTAAAGTATCCTCAATAACTATACTTCCAATAATATTTTCATTAATACTTATGTATATTACTGTATTATCTTCTTTTTCTTTACTATTTACATGTTTAGCATTACCAATTTTTATTGTTTGTTTATCTAACTTATATTCTATTCCTAAACCAGATACTTCCTTATAATCTTTTATATTATAATTACTAACATCTATATCTATTTCTTTTACTAAAGATACCGCGATTGGATGATTAGAATAAGTTTCCCCTATTTTAAATAATCTTAATATATCTTCTTCTTTGTATTTATTATCTAATATATTTATTTTTGCTATATGAAATGTTCCCTTTGTTAAAGTTCCTGTCTTGTCAAAAACAATTGTATCTATATCTTTTATTCCATCTAAATAATTACTTCCTTTAATTAGAATTCCCTTAGAAGATGCAAATCCAAGTGATGAAAAATAACTAAGTGGCACTGATATTGCAATAGCACATGGACAAGATATTACTAAAAACGTAAGTGCTTTATAAATACTATCACTATATGTACAATTTGTTATTAATGGTAAAAATATACCTACTAATACTGCTAATACTAATACAATAGCAGTATAGTATTTAGCATACTTAGAAACAAAGGTTTCTGTTTTAGCCTTATTTTCACTAGCATTTTCTACTAAATTTAATATTTTATTAACTGTAGAATCACTATATGGAGTATCAACCTTTACTTCAATTATATCTCCTTTGTTAATACTACCTGATAATATTCTATCTCCAATAGTTAAAGATACTAATTTAGACTCTCCAGTTAAAGATGAATTATCAATATAAGTTATACCACTTGTTATAATACCATCTAACGGAACTCTTTCTCCCTTTTTTATTATTATTGTGTCCCCAATTTTTACACTTTCTGATAACACTTTCATGTAAGTATTATTTACTTTTAAATTAGCATAATCTTCTTTTATCTTAGCTAGAGCAGAAACATTTTTTCTTGTTTTATTTATCGCCTTAGATTCTAATATTTTTCCAAATTCATATAGTGTTATAACCATTAGTCCTTCAAATTTTTCGTTTATTAAAAATGCTCCTATTGAAGAAATTACAACCAAAAAATTTTCATCTATTTGATGACTCTTTACTAAAAGTTTTAAAGCTAGTGTTGTACTTCTTTTTAATAGTAGAATAAATCCTATTATAATTAATATATAATTTATATAATATGGTATTGTTATAAATATCCCAATAGTTCCTAAAGCAAATCCTAATATCAAATTTAAATAATCATTAAAATAATTTTCTTCTTTTATTTCTTTATCATAAATATATGTATCTGGTTCTATTTCTTTTATTTTTTTATTTACATAGTTAATAGAGTTTTCAATATTTGTAACATAACTAATATTTAATGTATTAAAATTAATACTTGCATTACTTATATTTGCATCTTTATTTAAATAATCTTCTATTTTTTTAGCACAATTTACACAATCAATATTCTTTATTTTATACTTACATTTCATATTAAGCCATCATTCCTTTCCGCCTCGCTTGAGGCTCGTTGTCAAGGCACACATAGGAATGAAAATTAGTA
>CALVSD010000094.1 GCA_944358805.1 uncultured Bacilli bacterium | reverse complement strand
AAAGTGATTTGTATAAAACTCTCAAGAAAATCTTGAGAGTTTTTAAATTTTAGGTTGCGGACGTAGTCTGCGGCATGATATAATAAAATCAATTGAAAAAATAATATATATTTATTAACTAAAGGATGGGTATAGGTATGAATAAAAATGTAATTTCAGTAATTGATGGTGAAGCAGGAAGCTGTGGAAAAGCAAATGTAATAGGAGAAATAGCAACTGATAACACCATAAACTTAGGTGCTTCTATAACAAATTGTATGCCTAATGCTGGTCACACATTTGTAGATGAAAGAGGTAATAAACATGTGTTTAGAAACATTCCGGTTTCTGTAGTAAATCCTAATGTTAAATTGTTTATTGGCCCAGGATCGGCGATTGATATGGACATTTTTAAAGATGAGTATTCAAAAGTAGAACATTTGTTAGGTGATAGAAAAATATATGTTCATGAAATGGTTCCTTTAATTGAACAAAGACATAAACAGTATGAAAAAGAACATTTAAAAAGTGGTTCTACATTTAAAGGATGTGGAGCAGTTTCAAAGGATAAACTTATGCGTGATCCTAATTTACGTTTTTTTGAAACATATAAATCTGCTGTAAGATGTACTAATGAAGAGTGGATGAATTTATTGTATGATGAATTAGATAAAGATAATACTTATGTAATGTTAGAAGGTGCACAAGGGTGTGATTTAAGTTTAAATCATAGTAATAATTATCCTTATGTTACAAGTAGAAATGTATCTACTGCTCAATTGTTAGCAGATTCAGGTATATCTCCGGAACGTTTATTAGAAACGATTATGGTGATTAGACCTTTTCCGATTAGAATAAGTAATATAACTTCTTCTGGTGATTATATATACAGTGGTCGTATTGGTTGTGGAGCTGAATTAACATGGACCCAAGTAAATATAGCAGCGGATCAAGGATCCTATCCATTTGAAGGAGATGTTGATCTTTATAATAATAATTTAACTAAAAATAAAATAAGGAAATTGTTATCTCGCTCTGATGAAATTGCATTAAAACAAGTATTGGGTAATAATTATAGAAATATAAGAATAGAAGATATTAAATTAATTCAAGTTTTAGAGTTGGAACGATTATATTATAAAAGAAAAGGAATTAGTACATATGAAAGTGATATTATATATTATGATAATCCCCATGACTTTTTTATTACTGATTTATCGGAACAAACTACAGTAACTAAAATGGAACGAAGAATTTTTGATTTGGATATTAAACAGTTAAATAATAATATTAGAATAAATTCTCCATATGGATTATATCTAAACTTTTTTCAACATTTAGCATTTGAATATGAAAATGAAAGTGGTAATTTTTCTGACTTTTATTTTAATAAGTACATAAGAAATTATATAGATTGGTTAGAGTACAAAACCAAAACGGATATTTTAGCATTAGGAACAGGTGCTCGAAATAAAAAAAGAATATTAAGAGAATCGTTAATAAGAAGGTAAATAATATGATAATAGAAAAAATAAATAAGGAAGAAATAATAGAAGAAGAACTAGCCAATATAGTAAATAGTTTAAATTACATTGTTAATAAATTAAAAATGTTAGAAGATATTCCTTTTTCTAAGTATAAAGAGTTAATAGATAAATTTAATGAAATTAGAGACCATTATCTTACTTTATATTGGATTAGTTATATTGGGTATTTAAAAGATATAAAGAATCCTAAATATTTAGATACAGAGAAAATAATATCTAAATATGAATCAATTATTGATAACTTAATAAATGAATATTTTAAATGCTTAGTTAATTATAAACATAAAGAAAAATTAATAAATTACATAGGTAAAAGAAATTATGAAATTGCGAGTAATCAAAGTATTATAGTAAGTAATGATGTAAGTGATCTAAGAATTAGAGAAAAAGAATTATGTATGCAGTACAGAAAAACTTTAATGTCTTTAAAATTTGTTTTTGACAATAAAGAAATGACTTTATCAGGATTATCTTCTTATTATAATGCAAGTGATGAAAAATTAAGAAAAGAATCTTATGATAAACGATATGAAATATTAGAAAGTTTAGAAAAAGAATTGGATATTATATTTGATAATCTTGTAAAAGTAAGAACAGAAATTGCTAATAAATTAAAGCTCAATTCTTATGCTGATTTATGTTTTGTTAAAATGAATAGAATAGGTTATACATATGCTGATTTAGATTTATTAAAAGAAAATGTAAGAAAGTATATTGTACCAATTCTAAACATTTTAAAAGAACATCAAAAAGAAAGATTAAACGTATTTAATATTAGTTACTATAATAAAAATTATTTGTTTAATGATGGAAATGCTGTAGTAAGGATATCTTTAGAAGAAATAATTTCTAATATTAGTAAAATATTATATAAATATAATAATGAAGTAGGATTAATGTTTGATACAATGTCAAAAGAAGGATTAATTGATTTAGAAGATAGAGAAAATAAAAGTAGTGGTGGAGTTACAACATATTTACCTGATTATAAAATGCCTATATTTATAAAAAAATATATGAATTTGGAAGCGAATGTAACTAGTATATTTCATGAACTTGGACATTCTATTCAATTATATTTAAGTAGAGAATTATTATTTCATGAAAATAGATGGCCTACATTTGATATATGTGAAATACATTCTACAAGCTTAGAGTTTTTAATGTATCCATTTTTAAATGTGTTTTTTAAAGAAAATGAAAATAAATATAAGATTAGACATTTAAGTTCATCATTATCTTTAATAGTATCTATGTGTATATCTGATGATTTCCAAAAATATATATATGATAATCCTAATATAAGTAGTGATGATAGAAAAAAATATTGGTTATATTTAATTAATAAGTATGGAATAAAAGATAATACTCATTCTTACTTTGATAAAGGAATAGAATGGCAAGCTGATATTAATAGAATAGATGATCCATTTTATGGTATTGATTATGCTATTAGTAATATTTGTGCATTATCATTTTATGATAGAGTA
>CALVSD010000093.1 GCA_944358805.1 uncultured Bacilli bacterium | reverse complement strand
ACGGTTAAAATACTAAAAATTCATTGAAATATAAGAAAAAAATAAGTGGTAGTGTAGTAAACTATTCACACTACCAATAAAATTATGGAGGAAGATTATGATTAATGATTATTCTAACTTATTAAAAACTTTACTTGATGATGACATGACTAATCAATTTATATCAGATCCATCTTCTAAAACTGATAAATTAATGATTAAGGTAATAAATGATAAATTACTAGAGATAATAAATGGTAATCATTTGCGAGTTTCATATATTGATATTATACAAAGAATAATGATTATATATAGTGAATGTTATATTAATGATTTTACTAAAGAAGAAAATATCTTTTCCGACCCTAATCTAAAATTACTGAAAAAAATTAAAGAAGATATGTTTAAAGACAATCAAGAACTAATTAATTCAAAAGAAAAAGAAGTAAAAACACTAATTGAATCTTTTTTTGAAAATATAAGATATGATGATAAAGTTAGAAATATCATATTTAAATATGATAGATTTGTATATTACAAGAAAAAGTTATCATCAAAAGAATTTGCTCTATTTAATGATATTTTATTAAATAATTCGTTTAATAATATTCCTGATAGTTATATTAATTATTATATGTATTTAGTTATTAATTTTAATTATCCGATCAATATAGATATTGTAAAAGTAGTTGTTACAAATTTAATAAAAAATATATTAAAAGAATTTAATCTAAAATATCAAGTAGAATTTAAAAATATGAAAGATTATGGTATGCATAAAAATGGTAAAATTTATATTAGTAATGAATTAGCAGAGAATTTTAAAAAAAATATTAAATGGAAATGTGATTTATTAATAACTATATTTCATGAAATTCGTCACGCTATTCAAGATATTAGTATTAAAAAAGCTAATTATACTAATTACACCGTTATAAAAATGATAAAAGATACACTACTAGCTGAATATGTTAGTGATAATGATTTTGAAGCAAATTACTCTAAATTTGAATTTGAAGTGGATGCTTTCAATATGGAATTAATATATACTTATAGATATTTAAAACTTATAAATGCCAAAAAAAATATTTTAAAAAATATAGAAAAAGGGATTAAACCAAGTAAAAAATCTAATAATACTAATAATAGAATAGTAAATTTTAAATTTTTACCACTGGACATAATGTTTGATATCTACTTTAAAGATATAATAGAGTTTTTTAAAGATACATTTCAAGAAGATGTGTTTGTAAGCTATCCTCAATTAAAATACATATATAATGAAGATGGGACAAGAAAAGGTGTTGTTCAATTACTAGATGAAAAAGAAAAAGCAAAAACTAATGATAAATGGATATATGATGATATAATTTTTAATCAAACATTATCTTTCCCTGAAATCATTGATTTACTAAAAGATGATAATTTTATCAGTAAAAATAATTTTAAGATATTATGTTTGCTAAAAAACAGAATTAAACCGAGTTTTAAATCTTTTGTAGATATATATAGATTTATAAAAGGAATTAAATCAATAAATGTAAAAATTATTGCAGAAAGATACAGAAAGATTTTAAATATGTGTAAAATAGATGAACAGGAGGTTAAACGTGGAAGATAGAATAATTACTAGTGAAGAATTAGAAGAAGATAAAATTGAAAATATTAGGCCTTTAAAATTAAGTGAATATATTGGTCAAACTGAAGTAAAAGAAAATATTGAAGTATTTATAAAATCAGCTTTAATTAGAGAAGAAGCTCTTGATCATGTATTATTGTATGGTCCCCCAGGACTTGGAAAAACTACACTTGCCGCGATTATTGCCAATGAACTTGGAACTAATTTTAAAACTGCAAGTGGTCCATCTATTGAAAAAAGTGGAGATTTAGCAGCAATATTATCTACTTTAGAACCTAATGATGTATTATTTATTGATGAAATACATAGAATGCCTAGATTTATTGAAGAAATATTGTATCCTGCTATGGAAGATTTTACTTTGGATATAATAATAGGAGGAGAAGGATCTAGTAGAAGTATCAAAATAGATTTACCACCATTTACTTTAGTAGGAGCTACAACTAGGGCAGGGGATTTATCTTCTCCTTTAAGAGATAGATTTGGAATTATTTCTAAGTTAAATTATTATACTGAAGAAGAACTTACGCAAATTGCAAAAAGAACTTCTAAAGTATTAAATATAGATATTGATGATGAAGCTGCTATTGAAGTTGCAAAAAGAAGTAGAGGTACTCCTAGAATATGTAATAGACTTATTAAAAGAATCAGAGATTTTGCTTTAGTAGAAGGTAAAAGTTGTATTGATAAAGATATAACTAATAAAGCATTAACTAAACTTAAAGTAGATAAATTAGGACTTGATGAAACAGATTATCACTTACTTAGAGCAATAATTGAAAAATTTAATGGAGGACCAGTAGGAATTGATGCTCTTGCTAGTTCAATCGGAGAAGAAGCTACTACTATTGAAGATGTGTATGAACCATATTTACTTCAAAATGGATTTTTAAAAAGAACTAATCGAGGAAGAATGGCTACAGAAAAAGCTTATGAACACTTAGGTATAAAAAGACAAGGAACTTTGTTTTAACTAGTTCCTTTTTTTATTTATACCTACCATACTTCCAAAAGTAGATGAAACAATAATTATTAAGAAATATACTAAAGATTTAATTTCAAATACTTTTATAAATAATAAATTAATTATAACTAATAAAAATATTAATATAGCACTATATTTAATTCCTTCAAGATATCCTTTTTTATTAGATTTTTTTCCTAAAAGAAATGAACCAATAAAAATAGAGGCAATAACAATAATTAACATTATAGTATTAGCAACATTGCTACTTAGTAAATTAAAATAATTAAGAAGTGTAATTAAAAAAGTACCAATAATAATTATTCCTAATGTATAAGCATAACTAATTAAATATTTTTTAATCATAATAAAAATCACCTAGTAATTTATATGATAATGTATAAAAAAATAGAATATGTATCATAATTAAATAGGTGATAAATATGGA
>CALVSD010000092.1 GCA_944358805.1 uncultured Bacilli bacterium | reverse complement strand
TAGATTCTCCTTGATTACTATTAGGTACTTTTAATACTTGACCTACAGATAAAATATCACTTGTTAAATTATTTATACTTTTTAATTCAGATACCGTTGTTCCTAACTTGTTTGCTATTCCATATAATGTATCCCCTTTTTGAACTGTATAAGTATCTGCAGTCACTGTAGCACTAGGTAGTAATAATGTTTGACCTATTGTTAATATATCGCTTGTTAAATTATTAATTGTTTTTAATTCATTTACCGTTGTATTGTTATCTCTTGCTATTGAATACAGACTATCACCTTTTTTTACTACATATATATTCTTTTCATCGTCTTGAACAATTTTTTCAGGTATTTTCAAAAGTTGACCTACAGATAAAATATCACTTGTTAAATTATTTAATTTTTTTAATTCATCTACTGTAGTCCCTAACTTATTTGCTATTCCATATAGTGTATCTCCTTTTTGAACTGTATATGAGTTACTAACAAATCCTTCAGGAGGTACATATGTAAATCCTTTATAGTCTGCCACTGCTCTAATTACTGCTTCTGCTAATCTTTGATAATTTTCTTTTAAAAATTGTACATTAGCATTACTATCATCTATAAAACCATATTCTACAATTATAGGTTCTGTTTTGCCAGTATTTCTGTGAATAAAATAATAATCTTTACTAGTATCAGAAGGTAATCTTCTTTGATAATATTTTCTAGTTGATTGACCTTCTGCCCCAATAGACTCCAATACTTTTTTAGCAAGAGTATCAGTATTTCTAAGTGCATAAATTACTTCAGCACCGGTACCACCTCGCGATGGTCAAAATGTGATTTATTTGTTCTTTGTTAACTTATCAATTAATTCAAAAGAAAAACTATAAAATTTATTAAATTCATCTATTACATAGTTCATAGATATCACATATGGTGTTGGATTAGTATCAAAATCATTATATTTTGAATATAAAGCAACAAAACAATCTTCATCTCTTCCTATTAACGATAAATCTGAATTTGCATATGAATGTTTATATGAATTCGATAAATCATCTAATATTTGAAACAAATCTAAAAAATTATCAAAATCAATAAAATCAGACTGTTTTTTTGACAAATATGCTCCTATAGATGATATATATACTTTATTCTCCCTAACAAAGCCTCTTATTATGGATATAGTAGCAATTATTTCGTCTACAAAATGTTTTAAATCAAACACTATGTATTCATGAAGTTTATTCAATCGTTTATATTTATAAGTATTATATATTTGTAACTGCATATTAAGATTTTCTACTTTTTTTATTTCTCCCCAAATTTCATGAGACTCAATTATATTTTGATTAACCACATCCAAATCTGTTATTAATTTCATAAATTTTAATTGTTCATTAACATAAGGATCTTTATATCCATTAAAATTCGGAATTAACTTAACGTTAAAATTTTCTATAATTTCCTTACCTGTATCAATTAACAAATACTTTTTTCTATATTCCTTACACTTATCTAAATTATTCTTATAGTCTTTAATTATTTGTTCAATTTCTTTTTTCATGATTTCTCCTTTACTTATAGCTATATAGATTCTTTTTTATCTCAATTTCTTTTTCATCAACATATTCATAGTTTAATGAATTGTTACTAGTAACTACACTTTCACCTATTTCGTGTTCTAAATCTTTTCTTGCATTACCTGCAATTTTGCCACCACTTTTTGTAATTTATTTAACTGTTTCTCCATTATAAAATCCTTATTATCAACGCTTTTAATATACTCTTGTTCTCACGACAATCATTGTTTAACTATTTTTTTAAAATTACTTCTATTTCTTTATCATTAATTAAATATTCACATTCAAATGATTTGTCAAAATCCTTATAAAAAACATACTGCCATTATAAACCCTACATCACTGCTTAAAAATTATCATCTATATCATATATTATACTGCATATTGGGTGATTTAAAATTTTTAACAATTCATTACCTACATATCTACATTCAAAATAAAATACTATTGCATCTTCTGAATCAAACGTATTGTCTCTATTAGGATCTGTATCGTGTTTTGCATAATTTAACAACCTTCTTAAATAGTTAAGCCTATCATGCAAATCATTATTAATTATTCCTTCATTATATAATTGTTCAATATTTCTTCCAAATTCTCTTTTATTGTAAATAAACTTAATAATTTTATTTTTAGATAAAGTCAATTTAACTAATGTTTCTACATGTAATGCAGCATCTATTAATATATGTCTTGCCCTATTACAATAATACATATCACTTCTTGCATATTGAAGACTTCTAAATACATTTCTATAATCGCCTAATCTATTAAATGGATTAACTGTTGGATTTAATGGTGCAGCGTAACCACCTAATCCGCCAATTTTTTTATCAAATTCCCATATTATTCTTTGCTTATCCTTATTCATGTATTCTTTATCAATTATTTTTGCAAACTTCTTAAAAAGCATTATTTCTTCTTTAGTATAGTAATTATTTACAATAGTTCTAGTTTCTGCTCTCATTGATAATTCCTACAATAATTCTAAATATTTCTTCAGCATTTCAACTTCTAACTTAGTAACTAACTTAACAAAGTCAGTGTAATTACCAGTAGTATGTGCCTTATCCAATGCTTCATAATATTTTAATCTCGATTCTTTTTTTATAATTACAGGATTATATCCACTATTCATTAAATCTAAATTCATAAGTAATCTTGATGTTCTTCCATTACCATCAACAAATGGATGTATTTTAACTAATTCCCCATGTAATAATGCTGCTTTGATTATTGGATGATATTGGTTCCAAGTATTATAATTAAGTATTAATTTTTCCATTAATTCAGGAATTTTAATATAATCTGGCGGAATATGAGTTGCACCTTTTATAGTTACATTTTCTTTTCTATATCTCCCTGCATTTTCGTTATCTATATCCTTTAAAATTAAATGATGAATATTTTTTATATTCCATTCAGTTATTGAATTTTTATCTTTTACTAAATCATCTAAATATAAAATTGCTTTTTCATGGTTAATTGCTTCTAAATGCTCTTTAATAGATTTCCCACCTACAGTAATACCTTCTAAAACAACTTGTGTCTCTCTTAATGTTAAAGTATTACCTTCAATTCCATTACTATTATAAGTCCACTCTAAATTAATAG
>CALVSD010000091.1 GCA_944358805.1 uncultured Bacilli bacterium | reverse complement strand
TTAATAGAAATAAGATATTAGAAAAATATATATTGTTTATGTTGTTAAATAGATATTATAATAGAGAAAATAGAATCTAAAAAATTAGCAGAAATTTAATTAACAAAATATTGAAGATTAGTTTTAACTGTTATATAATATAAAAAGAATATAGAAAGAAGGTAATTTATGAATTTAATAAAATTTCCTAAGGTAGAATTACATGTTCATTTAGATGGTTCTGTTAGACCTAAAACAGTATGTGATATTTTAAATTTAAATATAGAAGAAGTAGAAAAAAATATGAAAGTAGATTCTTCTTGCAAAGATTTAAATGATTATTTAACTAAATTTAATTTACCATTAAAGATATTACAAACAAAAGAAAACATAAGTAGGGTATCTTATGAAGTGGCAATGGATTTGAAAAAAGATGGAGTAATTTATTCAGAAGTAAGATTTGCGCCAATTCTTCATACTAAAGAAGGATTATCTTGTGCAGAAGTAATAGGCGCTGTAATTGATGGTATATCTAAAGTAGATATAAATATAAATTTAATAATATGTCTTATGAGAAATGTGAGTGAAGAAGATAATTTAAAAGTTATTAAAGCAGCGCTTAAATACTTAAATAATAAAGTAGTAGGTTTTGATTTAGCGGGTCCGGAAGCTTCATATAAAACTTCTAGTTTTGAAAAAATATTTAATTATATAAAAGAATTAAATGTCCCTTATACTATTCATGCCGGAGAAGCTGATGGTATTTCTAGTATTAAAAGTGCAATAAATTTTGGTGCTAAAAGAATTGGACATGGAGTTAGAATTATGGAAGATATTAATACAATTAAAGTTGCTAAAGAGAATAATATTACTTTTGAAGTATGTCCTACTAGTAATATAGATACTAAAATTTATAGTGAATATAAAGATCATGCTATAAAAAAAATGTATGAAAACAACTTAAATATAACTATTAATACTGATAATAGGACTGTATCAAATATTACTTTAACTGAAGAATATAATAAATTAATTAATGTGTTTAATTTTAGTTTAGAAGATATAAAAAACATGAATATTAATGCGATTAAAGCATCATTTATAACTGATACAGATAAAGAAAAACTAATAGAAGTGTATAACGTTTTATACAACAAATTTATTAATAGTGGTGAATTTTATGAATAAAGATAAAAAAGAATTTATTATTGGAAGCATAATATTAACTATATTAATTTTATTAGCAGTAATTATTACATTATTTGTACTTTATGAAAAAGAAAAAAGAAGCATTTTAAGTGTTCCTGAAAATAAATATAATGTGGCAGATTATATTTATATAGAGAAAGTAGACTATAGTAAATATGCTAATCTTTTTAAAGGTAATTTAGAGTTACCAAAAATAACTTTAAAAAATATAGATCAAAATATAATTGATGATTATGAAAATAAAGAAACTGATATATTATTAGAAATAGTAAATTGTAGTAAACTGTTAGAAGAAAAAATAAAGGATAGTGAATATAATCCTGTTAGTACTATTAATGTTGATATGAATTATAGAGTTATTAATAATATCTTATCAATAAAATACATTTTGAATATTGATTTAGATTTTGAATTAGGAACAATTACTAAGACAATATTTTTTAATTATGATTTAAACAATAGGGTGGTTATTTCTAATTTAGAACTATTAAATAAAATAGGTTATAATGATTATGACTTGTCTCTTTATTTATTAAATAATAATATTTTAAAAGATAAAAATATGGAAGATAAAGTAATAGATTCAGTCAGTAATGAAGAAATAACTATTCAAAGTATAGTAGATAATAAAGATGAATATATAGATAGAATTATTGATGAACTTAATAATGTAGATATATATGTAGATAATGATAATATAGTGGTAGGATATTTTAACAATAAATTAATAAATACTTGTTATTTATATAACGGAGAAGAAAAATATGAATTAATAGAATATAGTAAATAATAAATTTTATGTTTTTAAAATTTGCAGTTTTTTAATAGAAAAAATTAATAGGTAACAGAAAAATAAAAAAGAAAGCAGTTTAGAATTGCTTCCTTTTTCGTATTATGGCATGTTTTCTATAATAAGTTTATTATTAATTAATCTACTATCTTCTTTATTATAAGAAAGAGCAATATTAATATTTTCTAATGCTTTTCCTTTATTGTTTAAATAGTAATATGCAATAGATTTTAAGTCGTATATAGTATTATCCCAACTAAAAGTTTCGTTTATATAACTTTTATATTTATTTGTAATTTTCAGTGCCTCATCACAATAATAAATAACTTTATCCCAATTATTCATTTCATAATGAAGTAGTGCCATCTCTACATATGGATCTCTTAAATAAGGAGCTTCATTGATTGCTTTTTCATACCATTTTAATGATTCATCATAATTTTTAAGAGCTTTATAACTTCTTCCTATAAATCGCATAGAAGCACATCTTTCATCTTTCCATGTTGCTGTTTTAAGATTTAGATGTTTTATTAATGTATCTATACATTTATCATATTGTTTATAATACATATATTCTCTTCCTAAATAATGCATATTACGATCATCTTCTGGACTTTCTTTTACTGATAACTCAAGTAGGGGAAGATAACTTCCTCTACTTTTTGTTACATCAGGATAGTGGTTGACAGTAATTGTAGGTACTGTTTTTTTATTTTCTTCTCCATTTTGATATGATAATATTTCGTGTACAGGATGAGTCCATATGAATCCTTTTCTAGCATGTATTTTTTCAATATAAAAATTAACTAAAGGATTGTTGTTTTCGTCAAGTCTCCAATTATAATTATAAAATATTCTTGTTGTATTTTTATCCCAGTTTTTTTCTAATTCTTCTCTCCATCCTGGTAATAAAATTTCATCTATATCTATCGAAACACAAATGTCAGTATCTTCGTCAACCATTTCTAAAGCTTTGTTTCTTGCTGTATCAAATCTCCATGGCTTTATTTCTAAAGTTTTTACAATAATTCCGTGTGATTTTAATTTTTGGGCGGTATTATCGGTAGATCCAGTATCAAGTACAAATATTTTATCAGCATCTTTTACAGATTCATACCATCTATCTACAAATTGTTCTTCATTTTTAGAAATTGCATAAACACATATTTTATATTTGTTCATTTTTTGGTCTCCTGTTATTAAGGCCCACTAGGTCCCGTTGGTCCCGTTGGTCCGGTAGGTCCTTCAGGTCCAGTAGGTCCAGTAGCTCCCTCAGGTCCGGTAGCACCACTAGCTCCAGTCGGTCCACTAACTCCAGTTGG
>CALVSD010000090.1 GCA_944358805.1 uncultured Bacilli bacterium | reverse complement strand
ATCAATTTGTCTGCTAGTTCTAAAAGAATTTACGTGCTAAAGCACGTGGCCTGGAACCAATGGTTTAACATAGTCAAATTTGATAAGTTAGTTCCATGTGCATTTTCGGTTTTACTTCTGATATTTTCAATAGAATTATTCTTAGCTTCTTCTATTGCGGACTCTCTTCTTTCAAAAAAATCTCCAATTTCTTCCATTGTTTCATTAAATTTTATTTCATTCATAGTTATATACCTACTTTCACAAAAATTGACTGTTAAAATTAATTAGAGTTTATCATATTTTTTTAAATTTGTAAATGATTCATTTTTTACTAAATTCAATTTTATAAAAATATTGTTTTAAAAAAAAGAAACTTAAGCTTTTTTAGCATCAAATTTCTTTCTTTGTTCTGTATTTAATATTTGTTTTCTAAGTCTTATTGATTCTGGAGTTATTTCTACTAATTCATCGCTATTTATATAATCTAGGCAATACTCTAAAGTAATTGGTCTAGGTCTTTTTAATACTACAGTATGATCTGATCCTGCTGCTCTAGTGTTGGTTAACTGTTTTCCTTTAACAACATTAACTGCTAAATCATTTTCACGATTACATTCTCCTACTATCATACCTTCATATACTTCAGTACCTGGTTCAATAAACATAACTCCTCTATCTTCTAGGTTTCCAATACTATATGCTGTTGCTTTACCATTTTCCATAGAAACAAGAACACCTAGTTTTCTTTCACCAATATGTACGCCTTGAACTGGTAAATATTCTTTAAATGTATGATTTATTATTCCATATCCTTTTGTCATAGTCATAAAGTCAGTAGTAAAACCTATTAATCCTCTTGAAGGAATTGTATAATTTAATCTAACTAAATTATTAACATTAGTCATATTATCCATGTTAGCTCCTCTTAGTCCTAATGCTTCAATTACAGGACCAACAGATTCTTCTGGAACTTCTATTTGTACATCTTCATATGGTTCATATTTAGCTCCATCAATTTCTTTAATTATAACTTCTGGTTTAGATACTTGAAGTTCATAGCCTTCTCTTCGCATATTTTCTATTAAAATAGATAAGTGTAATTCCCCACGACCAGAAACTGTCCATGATTCATTTCCAGATTGTTCTACTTTTAAACTTACATCTCTTTGAGTTTCCTTAAATAATCTTTCCCCTACTTTAGAAGCTGTAATAAATTTACCTTCACGTCCTGCGAATGGACTATTATTAGTCATAAATGTCATTTTTAAAGTAGGTTCATCAATTCTAAGAACAGGAAGTGCTTCTTCCTTTCCAACCTCACATACAGTCTCGCCAACTGAAATATCAGCAAGTCCTGCAATTGCAATTATATCTCCTGCTTTAGCACTTTCTATTTCTACTCTTTTAAGTCCTAAAAATCCAAATAATTTTTGAATTCTAAATTGTTTTTTACTGCCATCTAATCTTACACATGATACCATTTCATTTACTTTTATTTCTCCTGATTTTACAAGCCCAATACCAATTCTTCCAACATAATCATTATAGTCTAATAATGCTGGTTGAAATTGTAATGGTTTATCAGGATTAACTTTAGGTTCTGGAATTTCTGATATTATTAATTTAAATATATCATCATAGCTTTCTTGTTGCGTATTAATATCAGGGTCTAGACTAGCTGTACCATTTAAAGCTGATACATAAGCTACTTTAAAATCTAATTGTTCATCATTTGCACCTAACTCAATAAATAAATCTATTACTTCATCTAATACCTTATCTACTCTAGCTGTTGGTTTATCTACTTTGTTAATTACAACAATTGGTTTAACATGTGCTTCTAAAGCTTTTTTAAGTACAAATCTTGTCTGTGGCATTGTTCCTTCATAAGCATCTACTAAAAGCATTACACCATCAACCATATTCATAATTCTTTCTACTTCTCCACCAAAGTCAGCATGTCCTGGAGTATCTAATATATTAATACGGTATCCATCATACTTAATTGCAGTTGTTTTAGCTAGAATAGTTATTCCTCTTTCTCTTTCAATATCATTAGAGTCCATTACTCTATCTTCAACAGTTTCATTTTCTCTAAATGTTCCAGATTTCTTTAATAATTGATCTACAAAAGTTGTTTTTCCATGGTCTACGTGGGCAATAATAGCAATATTTCTAATATTCATAAAGTTCACCTCTTTTTTTCACACCGATTAATTATACCACAAATGTTTGGTTTTGTTAAATAAAAATGAAAAAAACTACTTATAATAAGTAATTTTTATTTCATTTTCTTCTTTATTTGAAAAAATTCAAACAAATATACTAAAGAAGTAATAATTATATATACACCAGTTATTTGTAAATATATAGTAACTGTTAATGCTGGTTTAAATAATAAAAGTACTCCAATTATAAATGAAAGAATGCTTATAATTATATATGGTATCATTTTATTTTTTAGAAACTTAGTTAGTGTAATAGATCCTACTACAAACGCATATAGTGATAAAATTACTGGTAATAAAAATATTAAAGATCCATAATATACATATATAAATAATGCACTCCATATACATATAATACCCACTATTAAATTATTGTAAATTTCATATTTATAACTTTTATTCATAAAGAAACTTATAAGTTGCACTACTCCAAGTATCAAAAAAATTGATACTAAAACATAATTAATAGTCACCAAAAATGTATCTGTAGCAAATACTAATAATATCCCAAAAATTATTGATAAAACAAAAGTTACAAATAAGCTTCCTTTACTATCGTTAAACATATACATTCCTCCTATTCATTACATCCGTCTGTACATATATTAGGATTAGATGCTTTCATAAATTCTCTTGTTCTTTCTTTTAAAGATAATACTTTTTCTTCAGTCCAGTATTCAGCAACATCTCCAGATACCATTGAAGATTCATTATCATGTCCTACTATTTCACCATTTTTTACATATATAACTGCAGGTACATATATTTTTCTATTTCCTTCTTCATCATATGGAACATAGTCCCCTAATATTTCTATTATTTTTTGATAATTTTCAGTATTATTTTCTCTATCTTCTTTTATATTATAATAATATATTTTTTCAATATCTTCTTCATAAGCTACTTCATTTAAGTATTTTACATATCTTTGACACCATTTGCATTCAGGAAATCCTAAATAAACAACACCAGTTCCATTTTCTAATATTTTTATTATTTCATCCATTGTTCTATATACATATACATTATTTTCATCTACTTCTGTGTATTCTTCTGCAAAGACTTCTCCATCAGTTATTTTATCTTCTTCCTTATTTAAAGAAAACATAAATATACCTATTCCTATTATAATTAATAATATAATCCCGATAATTATACCAATATTTTTTTTATTCATATACATCCTTCTTTCTATAATG
>CALVSD010000089.1 GCA_944358805.1 uncultured Bacilli bacterium | reverse complement strand
TTTTTAATTTGTTTAATAATCGTGATAGTAGATTAGTATATAAAGAAATAGAAAATATGTCATTAGATCAATTTAAAGAACTTTTAAAAGGAAATGTGGCTATTCCTTTATTAGAAGAAAGATATAGAATTATTACAGGAATAGCAAGAATAGTAAATGAAAAAATGAATGGTAGTTTTTATGATTATATAAAAGCAATGAATACTGATAAAGAAATATTTGAAACTATTATTAGTAATTTTAGTAGTTTTGAAGATGCTAGAACATACCAAAATAGAACAATATATTTTTATAAATTAGCTCAATTATTGACTTCAGATATATTGCATGTAATTAAAAATAAGGAACGTATAGAAGTTGATTATTCCAATTTATTAGGGTGCGCAGACTATAAAATACCACAAGTAATGCAAGGATTTGGTATTTTAGAGTATGATGATGAACTATCTTTATTATTAGATTCTAAAACGGAAATAAAAGAGAATAGTGAATATGAAGTTGAAATTAGGGCTAGTATGATTGTAGTTATAAATTATATATGGGAGCAAATTGGTAAGAGTATTGATAGAATTGATATAAATGATTTTATATGGGTTAAAGGGCAAGATAAAACTAAAAAATATAAACCTTATCACTTAACAAGAACAAGATCATATTAATAAATATTTTGAAATGGAGGATATATGTATAATAATTACTATAAGGCTTATGAAGAAAGGTACAAACAAGTACATAAAGAAAATATGCTTTGGGCATCTATTTTAAATACACCAGATATAATTAAATTTATAAATGATTACAAAATAACAAAAAAAGATGGAATACTTGATTTAGGATGTGGTGAAGGTAGAGATGCAATTTATTTGTTAGATAAAGGATATAATGTTTTAGCGATTGATTATTCAATAAGTGCTATAAATATGTGTAATAAATTATCAAATAACAAATATATAAAATCTTTTAGAAGTTTAGATATAATGGAAGATACTTTAGATGAAAAATTTAAATATATTTATTCAATTGCAGTACTTCACATGTTTGTATTAAATGAACATAGAAATAAGTATTTTTCTTTTATACGTAATCATTTAGAAGATGATGGAAGATGTTTGTTATGTGTTATTGGGAACGGAAAACAAAATTATCAGTCGGATATAAAAGAAGCATTTAAAAATACAGAACGTACTATTATGAATAATAATACAAAAATAAATGTGGCTACAACATCTTGTAAAATAGTAGATTGGAATACTTTAGAACAAGAGATATTAAATAATGGTTTAATTATTGAAAATAAATGGATATCTAATGATGTTCCAGAATTTAATGAATCTATGTGTGTAGTAGTAAAAAAGAACGTATAATCATAAAGTAAAATTACGTTTTTTTATTGTATGCTAAATATATCGATGTTATAATTTAGTAGGAGACTTAAAATATGGATAGAGCAAAGATAATTAAAGAATATAGTAAAAGTGAATTTATGGATTTTTTAGAAAATGATAATAGTGGTTTGATACTAACACTGTTTAATGATGAAGGAATTAATATTATTAAAAATAGTAATTTAAAAGAAGAACGTATTAGTTATATTTTAAATTATTCTTCATATAAAAATGAATTATTTTTAAATATATCTTTTTTAGATATGTTTTTAAATAGTGATATATCTTATTATTACGCATCTCTTAATAGCTTAAATTATAAAGCATATAATAATATATTAAAAAGGAGTGTTGAGTTAAATAAAAGTCCTAATATAATTGCACAATTGTTTAGTTATTTTAATATAATTTATAAGTTAAATATTATCAGTGATTGGCCTTATTCTAATGAAGTGTTATATTATATTTTAAAAATAGATGCTCCATCAGTAGTACAAAAGATTATATCTACTTATAATATTGATTTATTAAGTCATGATATAGATTTAAGAAGTTTTTTTAATAAAGCAAAAGAGGCAAATTTATCAGCTAGATCTAAAAGGAACAATGGTGAATTAAATGCTGTTGAAATAGAAGTACCACCTCATATGATAACTAAAGATATGGCTAATGAATTATGGAAAAAATATGATATTTTTGGGATAAGAGCTATTATTAATGATGCTAGTTATTCTACGGACTTTTCTTTAGTAAATAATAGTATTAAATTAAAAGAAGAACAGCTTATTAATAATTATAATAATTTGGGAATGTTATCACCATTCAAAGAAATATATGAATTATTTAGAGAATTAAAAATAGAAGAAGATAAATTAAAACAAGGATTAGATGATTCTAAATATTATGAAAAAAGAAGTAAGTTTATAAGAACTATTAATAGATTTGATTTTATAGATTTTAAAAAATTAAATACTATGTACGAAAATAATGGTATAGAAGATGTTTATGAATATTTTAAAAGATTAAGTGAGAATAGTTTATCTAATTATATAATTGATTATTTGTTCGAAGAAAATTATCATAATATAATAATTGACATTCGAGAGTTATTAAATTTCTATTATAGGGGTAATATAGCTATTCCTAAAGAACGTGTAGAAATATATGATAAAATATCTAATATTGATTTATTAACAGTAGAAGAAAAAAAAGAATTATTTAATTATTTAAAAAAATTTAATATGATAGAATTTTTTTATGATGATATGAGGATGGCTAGATATATAGTAGGAGAAGCAATTAAAGAATATTCTCTTTCTTCTGAAACAATAAAACAATATAAAGATGAAAAATTATCAAAACAATATGGGGTAGATGTTTATTATATGAATGATGACTTCTTTTTTGGAATTGTTAAATCAGGAAGACACATGACTGATTCTTTACCTGCAGGACATTCGTTTTCTTTAATAGGATATGGAGGAATAGTAACGTTTAGGGATCCTAAAGAGTCTAACACATTTTTATATGATTCAGATGACATGAATCCTGAACAATTAGTTCATGCTTTTCCGTTTGACTCATTTACATATTATCATCCGTTTGAACATTCTACTAATTCAACAAGACGGGTTAATACATTATTGATGCCTGATGAATTAGTAAATGTTTCGTATTTTTATAATGAATTATTAATGTTAGAAAAAGGTACTAATGAGGTTGGAATTGAATCATCGATACCAGAAATAAAACGAATTGCATTATATTGTTTAGATGAAATAAGAAGTCAAGATGTCGAAGTGGCAAAGCAAAATAATGTAGGAATTGTATTGGTTAATTCAAGGAAATATCAACAAAATAATAGCAATTACGCAAATTTGTTTAAACAAGATAGATATGATTATAATTATTTTGATGGTTTTTATGATAAAGATAAATTTGAGGCAAGAAGATAAAAGTCTATATAATTAAAAATATTTTCATAATTAATTCTAAAAAATAAAGCTCACTAAATGATGTGAGCTTCTTCGTATAATTTTCTAATATCATCGAGATAATCATCTAAATTCATGCCTTTTACATTCTTTTCAGTTCTGTCT
>CALVSD010000088.1 GCA_944358805.1 uncultured Bacilli bacterium | reverse complement strand
AATACACCTCCTTTCGAAGGTGTATTCTATCATAAATTAGACCTTTTTTGTATGTCTACCCTAAGGGGGGCATTTCAATTATTAAAATATCTGTAGTTCTTTTTATAATGTTCTTTTATTTAATTCGTTTTTTTGTAAATATCCAATTCCCATAATAATAATTAATAGTCCTATTTGTTTCATTGTTAAAATTAAATAAATTTTATTTTTTGCAGTTTCTAAAGCTTCATCATTTTCTTCTAAAAAATATGAGTAATACTTTGGATAATTTAAATTACTAATTTCTTGAGCTGCTTCATCAACTTTTTTAAATTCTGTAGAAATACTTATAAATAAAGATATTAAAAATATAATTCCTGAAAAAATTAATATATTTTTAAAAATATGGTTAGATTCGTTTTGGGTGATTCTACAATTGTCCATGACTCTATAGAAAGCAATTTTCCATATAACAAAAATAATAATAGCTTTATAAATTAGTTGTACAATAACTTGAATTGTCAAACTATAATCTTTTACAATATTATTTACAATTCCACTTATAAAAAGATCTGAAAGTAGGGTATAACAAATAAAACAAATAATTAAATTTTTAGTTGCAAATCTAACGTTTGCACGTTCTTGTTCATTCACAGTAACGTCTCCTTAATTTTGAATATTTTTATTAAATAAGTCATCAATAACATTAATAACTTTTTTTACTTCTGTATCCATAAATTGGTTATAAAATTCTGGCATTTGATAAGATATTTTTTCAAACTTTTTTATCCATTTATTTGAAATGTTTAACACGTATGCATAAGGCATAATTTTATAGAAATAATTTGGATCTTGCTTTATTAAAGCTTCTATTCTTGGCTTTTCAGCAGTTTCTAAAAATTTCTTAAATCCATAAATTTTCCCTAATAATTGACTATTATATTTGCTCCTTTTTATCATATTATCAAGAAAAATGAACATTAATATTACACAAATAATTCCTATTACAAATCCTAATAAATAGCTTGAATTATCATAGATGACATCTTTTATATAGAAAAAATTACTACTTACCATAATGGTAAAAGATAAAAATATATTAATAAATACTTTTATATAATATGGAAAATTAGCTATAAAAAATATAATATATAAAAGACTTAATTTAAAAACTACTTCAAAACTATTGTTAATTTTATAGAATCCATAATAACTAATTCTTGGAACAATCACTATAATACTTAAAGCTATTATAATTAGCATTAATATAGTTAAGGATTTGAAAAAAGTTTTTTCAAAAACAAAATGTTTTTTTTCTAAATTAATTTTTCTCTTAATTAGATTAATTGTTTTATAAAATTTATTGAATAAATCTTTTGGAGTAGTTTGATAAGCGTTATATACAGTTGAATATTTACTATCACTAAACAAATTATCAAAAAATATTTTTTCGTAAATATTGTCACCGTCATAATCTTTTTCTTTTAAAATAATAAATGAATTATTATTTTCTATAATTTTTATATATCCTTTACTAGCTAAATATATTAGTAAAGAAATAACATCTTTTTTCGAAACTTTTCCTTTTAGTGCGTAAGCAAGTTCTAGACTATTTAAATTATCTGGTGGATAAAATTCAAGTGTATCAACAACGTCATAATCTTTTCCATATTTTTTCCATATTTTATATGTAATAATAAGCAATATAATTGGCACAACATAAAGTATTGGTAATAAAATTAAATGTTTCATAAATTTTTAAAAATCTATTTTAATATTTTCTTTTTCTTCAACGCCAGCTAATTCAAAGAAACTTTTGCTTTTATATCCAAGTATATTTGCTAAAATGTTATTAGGAAATGTCTCGATTTTATTATTAAATAATCGTACAGTAGCGTTGTAATATTTTCTTGAGTTAGCAATTTCGTCTTCAATTGTTGATAAATTTTTGTTTAAGTCTTTAAAATTATCACTGGCCTTCAAATCAGGATAATTTTCTGCTAGTAGTATAAATTTATTTATTTCTTTATTTAACACTGCCATTTTTTTTATTTTTTCTTCATTTGATAAAGCATTATATCCACCATTTCGTAATTTAGTAATGCTATTTAAAGTTTCTGTTTCATGTTTTGCATAACCTTTAATGGATTCTATAATATTAGGGATTAAGTCCCATCTTTTCTTTAGGTAAACATCCATTGTTGAAAATGCTTCTTTTACATTATTATTTAATTTTATTATAGAATTGTAGATAAAGATACAGTATCCAATTAATAAAACAATAAATATAATTGTAATGTAAATAAACATAGTTCTCCTCCTTTATAATTTTTTCTTTATTATATCATAAAAAAACATAAAATAATAACTTAACTATGTAAAAGTAAATTAAACTTGCTTTTTCACATATAATATTGTATATTTTATATGGACGGTGATTGCATGGATAAATATTTAAAAGAAGCATTAGATTTAGAAGTGAAAAGACAACAAGATAATATAGAATTAATAGCGTCAGAAAATTATGTTTCCAAAGCGGTATTAGAATTACAAGGTAGTATACTTACAAATAAATATGCAGAAGGATATCCAGATAAAAGATATTATGGTGGATGTCAATATATAGATATATTTGAAAAGAAAGCTATTGAATATGTTTGCAAGTTGTTCAACTCAAAATATGCAAATGTTCAGCCGCATTCTGGTAGTTCTGCTAATATGGCTGTTTATAAAGCTCTTCTAAATATTGGGGATAAAGTTATGGGAATGAATCTCGATCAAGGGGGGCATTTAACTCATGGTCATCCCATTAATTTTAGTGGTCTTGATTATCAAATAATATCTTATAATTTAAATAAAGAAACAGAAACTATTGATTATGATGAACTTAGAAATATTGCATTAAAAGAAAAACCAAAAATGATAATAGCAGGAGCAAGTGCTTATTCTAGAATCATTGATTTTAAAAAGTTTAGAGAAATAGCAGATGAAGTAGGGGCTTATTTAATGGTAGATATGGCTCATATTGCAGGTCTTGTTGCAGCAGGATTACATCCTAGTCCGGTTCCTTATGCTGATGTAGTAACTTCTACTACTCATAAGACATTAAGAGGACCAAGAGGTGGAATTATTTTAACAAACAATGAAGAAATAATTAAAAAGATAAATAAAATAATATTCCCAGGCATTCAAGGTGGTCCACTTATGCACGTTATTGGGGCTAAAGCACAATGTTTTTATGAAGCATTACAACCAAGTTTTAAGGAATATCAAAATCAAGTATTAAAAAATATTAAAGCATTAAGTGAAACTTTGAAAAGCGAAGGATTTAGAATTATATCAGGTGGAACAGATAATCATTTAATACTAGTTGACGTAAAAACAAGTGTAGGAATAACAGGAAAAGAAGCAGAAAGCATCCTAGATTCTATTAATATTACAGTAAATAAAAATACTATTCCTTATGATACTGAAAGCCCATTTAAAACAAGTGGAATTAGATTAGGAAGCCCTGCTATGACAACTAGAGGATTAAAAGAAGATGATTTTAAAAAGATAGGTAAAATTATTTCAGAAGCTTTGAAAAATAAAGATAGTGAAGAAAAATTATCTTCGTTAAAAGAAGAAGTTTTAGAAATTACTAGTAAATTTCCATTAAATATGTATAAGTAAAAGTAAATACTAATATAAAGTATTTACTTTTATT
>CALVSD010000087.1 GCA_944358805.1 uncultured Bacilli bacterium | reverse complement strand
TTATCACCATCTTCTCTATCATATTAAATTATACCAAAAGATAAAAAAAAAAGAAAGATTATTTACTTCCTTTTTTCTCATTTTTGTTGTTTTTCTCATCTTTTTTGTTAGGGCTACTAGAAATTACAACCATATCATTTTCATCATCTTTTTTGAAAATCAAATATAATAGACCAATAATTACTAAAATAATTAAAATTATAATAACTGTTTTTTCTAATTGATTATTATTTTTTTTATCAGTAGTATTACTTTCTACAACTTCTTTTTTAGCTTCTTTATTTACTGTAATTGTATATGTTCTTTCGCTTCCATCTTCTGCAGTTACTACTACTGTTACTTTATTTTCTCCTTCTTTAAAGTTGCTATTTCCATAAATATTTACACGAGCACTTGAATCTTCTGCTACTGCAGTAATATCTAAAGTCTCAACATCAGAAGCAACCTTAATACTATATTCTAAAGTATCTTTATTAAAATCTATTTCATATCCTTCAATTTCAAGTTTTGATAAATAATTATTTGTAGATTTTGGATATACTTTTACTACTTTTATGGTATAAGATTTTACATCACCATTTTCTGCTACTACTGGAAGTGTAATAACTGTAGTATCTCCAGTTAATGCATATTCTTTAAATCCTAAAGTACTAGCATATTTATCACCTAATACACCATTTAAAGTTACTGATTTTACCCAATAGTCAACATATAAAGTATACTCTAATACATCTTTATCAAATGGTTTATCAAAAACTCCGATTGATGAAGTAATAGATGTAATATCATTATTACTACTTAATGCTCTAGAAATTTTAACATCTACATCACTATTACTTACTAATGATACTTCAGTTCCATCAATTGCAACTCTTTCATTAGTTATTTTTATATTAGTATTTTGTTCCATCTTAGCTTTAAATGTAAATGTTAACACTACACTATCTTCAGCTAAAACATCGGTACTAGCATAAATATATTTACTAGTTGAATAATTATAATTACTATATTCATCTAAACTATTAGAAGAAATTCCTACTAGTTCTAATACATCTTTATCATAATTAATTATACCCTCAATACCATTTAATTCTATGTTTTTAGCAGTTAAACCATTTAAAACATAATCTACTTTAAATGTATCTCCTACTCTAATTACTTCATTATTAGATTTATTTAATTCTAATGTAGAATTGACACTATCATTGTATCCATTATGATTAATCCATGTACCTAAATTTATTGAACCAGCCATTTTAGTAATATCAAGCAAATCAACTACTCCATCTTCGTTAATGTCTAATGCATACATATTAACAGCATCTAAATATTGTAATTCTAATGCACTATTTAATGCAATATTTACTTCTTCACCTGTTACTAGTCCATCATTTACGTCTCCAGCAACTACAAAAGTATAAGTTAAACTAGCATCACCATAACTTAAAGTTAATTTCATACCTGTTCCAACAAGGCTATCAGGTGATACTTCATTACCATAAACATCTGTTATAGTTACATTAAATCCTTTAAAATATTCATCATTTGCTATTTTATTTAAATAATCTGATACTCTAATGCCTTCTACACTATCAGCATTAAAAATACCATTTAATCTATTAATTATACTAACTGTTTCTTCGTTATAATTATCAAAGAAATAATTACCATCTAATTTATTATCTATTTCATCTATAGTAATAATTTGTGTTAATTTAGCAAAATCAACATTAGTTAGTTCTGCTTTTTGTTCTTCTGTTAATACAGTTGAACTAATAACTTTATTATAAACGTCTGTAAGTTCTCCATTATAATAAGTTTTGTAATCATCGCTTCCTACAGTATTTTTTATAAGTAAAGTATCTACATAATTGATATTAGCTTCTTCATTAACAAAATAAACATCTAATTTATATTCTCCATTTAATAAATTAGCGAATATTTGATTTAATTCAAAGTTATAAGGATACAAAGTTAATTTATCATTAATAACTACTTTATAATATCCATTTTCTATTATTGTATTAGATAAATCTCCTTTATCTAGTTTAACACTAAATGTCACATTACCACTATTAGTAGTTTCATAATATGTAACAGGGTTCTCAGGATCTATATTATCTATTTTTTCTTCAACTTCTCCATTAACCTCTAAAACAACACCTGTTTCAATTTCATCTTCTACAATTGATATATGGTTATTTTTTATATCCATACTTTGTAATTGATTTTCTTCTACATACTTAGCTAAAGTATCAGAATCAGTATTAGTAAAAGTTGCATCTTTTACATCAAAAACTTCAACATCAATATTATATTCACCATTATATCCATAACCAAAGTTATCAAAAGTTACATTAACAGTACCATCATTTAAGTCTTTTCCATTTTCAAATAATTGATAAAATACTGCTGTTTCTTCTCCCCCAGCTTTATAAACAAATTTAAGAGATGTTTTAACAATATATCTGTTAATAACTGGAGTTCCTTCTTCAGTTGTTTCAATAAAATTAATGCCATTAATATTAATATTTAATTCTTCTTTATCTTCATATCCAGTAACATTAATAGTTTCAATACTTGGAACATCTGAAAGAATTTCTTCAGCAATAACTTTTACTGGCGAAGATATTTGTGAAAATACAACACATACTAATAATATTAATTTTAATATTTTTTTCATGTTATCTTCCTTCCTTATTTTTTTATTTTATTTTACTTTTTTCCCCTGAACCAAACACCTCTTTTCACCGATTGTACTCTTTCTACAATCAGTATCATAATAAGTATAGCATAATTTCTTTTTGTTCAATATTATTTGACACTTTTTTTACATTTTTTGTTGTTTTTTCTGTTTTTCAATTAATTTGATTTTTTTCTTGACTAATAATACTATTTATTGTACAATATTTATGCATTTAGCAGCGTTATTCTCATATTTTGTAATGTGTTATGTATAAGTAATTATCTGCTGCATAACGAAAGTACGACAAAAACACCCTATAAAAGAAAGAGAATCCTCTAAAAGCGGAAGGAGGAAAGAAAAATGGCAAGATATACAGGTCCAAATAACAAAAAAGCTAGAAGAGTATCTTTCTCTATATTAGAAAATGGTAAAGATATTGCAAGAAGACCTTATGGTCCAGGACAACATGGTCAAGATAGAAAAAGAAAACCTTCTAACTATTCAGTACAATTAACTGAAAAACAAAAAGCTAGATTTATGTATGGTATTAGTGAAAAACAATTCAAGAAATTAGTTAATGAGTCTGGTAAAATGAAAGGTGTTCATGGTGAAAACTTATTAATTTTATTAGAAAGCAGACTTGATAATATCGTATATAGAATTGGATTTGCTACTACAAGAAGAGGTGCTAGACAATTAGTTAACCATGGACATATTTTAGTAAATGGTAAAAAAGTTGATATCCCTTCTTATAGAGTAAAAGTTGGAGATGTTATTACATTAAAAGAAACTTCTATGAATCATCCAGTAGTTGTTGCTTCATTAGAAGCTATGAACAAAAGAGTTGATTTTATATCTTTTGATGCTAATAAAAAACAAGCTACTTATGTTAGATATCCTGAAAGAAGCGAATTAAACGCTGATATCAACGAAGCATTAATAGTAGAATTCTACAGTAGAGTTTAATTTAAACTCTACTTTTTTTATATATAAGAACAAAAGTCAAAATAAATTTTGACTAACTTACCTCACGGTAAGTTTTTTCTACTTCATAGGAATTTATATTC
>CALVSD010000086.1 GCA_944358805.1 uncultured Bacilli bacterium | reverse complement strand
ATAGAATAGATGATCCATTTTATGGTATTGATTATGCTATTAGTAATATTTGTGCATTATCATTTTATGATAGAGTAGATAATAATATAGAAGATGCTTTTTTAGATTATTTTGATTTGTGTAGTAAAGGTAATACTTTATCTTTAAAACAAATAATAAAAAAATATAGGCTTAATAATCCATTTAATGGTTATAATATAAAAAAGTTAGCTAATAATATAAAAAGAAAAATAAACAAATAATTTTGTTATTAAAATATTGAATTTAGAATTTATTATTGATATAATTATTTTAGAATAGGAGGGAAAAATGAGTGAAGTTAAAAATGAAGTAAAGAAAGTAAAACCAAAGAAAAAAGAGAGAAATGTTGCTATTGAATTATGGAGATTTTTAATAGCTATTTCAATTATTGGGTTTCATATTGGATTTATAATTGCAAGAACATGTGATGGGTCTAATGGTTACTTTATGATTCCAGAAGCAAAATGGTTTTTTGGATCAAGTGAAGTATTACTTATTTTTACGTTAACAGCCGGTTATTTTATGGCTGCACATCATGAAAAAAGAGAAAATGATAAGGAGTATAAAGAAAAAAGTGCTTCAAGAAGAGCTTGGGATTATACTTGGTCACGTATTAAAGGGTTATTGCCAGTTCTTGTTATAGGATATGTGATTGGAGTTTTGTTTTGTACAAGATTTTATTATCCAAATTATAATTTACAACAAACATTAACGATGGTTGTAAATAGTGCTTGGGAATTTTTAGGATTCCACGCAGCTGGGCTTAGAAGTACAGGTAATGAATTTTTTAATTTGAATGGACCGTTATGGTTTATTTCAGCAATAATTATTGTTGGATATTTTCTATATTGGTTGTTGTGTAAATATAAAGATTTATTAATAGGATTTATTGCACCATTTGGTTTTATATTCTTTGCAGGTTGGTGGTCTTTTACAGGAACGAGAGCTTCTCAAACTGCTTGGTCTACATTTGGGTTACAAACAACATCAACAAATGGTATGGGTGGTGCTGCAACTGATACTACTGCAACAATAGGATTTAATAATGGATTAATTTTTGTTTTAATTGGATTACTAGGAGGAATATTAATTTACTACTTAGTAAAAGTTTTGAAAGAGCACAATTTTACATCATATGGAAAATTTGGATTAACTGTTTTAAATTTAATTTGCAGTGGACTATTGCTATGGTATACAATATATCAACCAACATACTTTAATTTAGAAAGATGGACAGTTGCTTTATTAATTATTGTAGTAATAACATTAAGTTTGTTGAATGAAGATTTGTTAACTAAATTGTTAAATAATAAAATAACTAATAGAATATTTGGATATTTGGGTTCAATATCTTTACAAATTTATATGTTACACTATCCAATTGCAATTTTAATTATTACTTTACTTGGTAAGAATACTCAATCTACTGCTTATGGTTTTTGGAAGGTATTTGTACCAACCACTATTGTAACTGTTATATTTAGCATGGTTGTAGATTTATTCTTTAAAATGTTAAAATCGTCTAAAGAAAGTTAAAAAAACAAATAAAAAGTAGCCAAAAGCTACTCTTTATTTATAATTATAATGAGGAGGAAAAAATGAAAAAAATATTTGTAATAAATTTGGGAACAACATCAACTAAAATAGCATATTTTGAAAATGATAAATGTATATATAAGGAAACATTAAAGCATGAAGCAGAAAAAATAAAAAAATATAATACAATATGGGACCAATTTGATTTAAGAAAAAGTGCAATAGATAACTTTATGAAAGAACACAATATCGTAGTTAGTGAGTTAGATGCTATTGTTTCTCGCGGTGGTCATACAGAACCTTTAACTAGTGGTGTGTACCGAATTAATAAAAAAATGTTAGAGGAGTCTAGGAGTATGAAATATGGTAATCATGTTTCTGACTTAGGATTACAACTTGCTAATGAATATTCTAAACAAGGCCCAATTCCATTTACAGTTGATACAGCATGTACAGATGAATTTGAGCCATTAGCTCGATATAGTGGTATGAAAGAAATACAAAGATTGTCAAGGTTTCATGTTCTAAATCATAAAGCGGTGGCAAGAAAATTTGCAGAAGAACATAATAAAAAATATGAAGATTTAAATTTAGTTGTTTGTCATATGGGTGGTGGAACATCTGTAGCAATACATAAAAAAGGAAAATTAATAGATGGTAATAATGGATTAGATGGAGATGGCCCATTTTCAACTGACCGTACTTGTGGGCTTCCTGTTGGTCAATTAATTGATATGTGCTATAGTGGTAAATATACTTATGAAGAAATGAGAAGAAAAATTAAAGGCTTAGGAGGCCTTATGAGTTATGTCGGGGAAACAGATGTTGTAAAAATACAAAAAAAAGCATTTGAAGAAAATGATAAAAATTGTAAAGAAGCATTAGAAGCTATGTGTTATCAAACTGCTAAAGAGATAGGAGCTATGGCTACAGTTGTGAATGGAGAAGTTGATGCAATTTTAATAACTGGCGGTATAGCTAATTCAGAATTTATAATGTCAGAAATAATAAAAAGAGTGAAATTTATTGCCCCAGTGTATTTATATCCTGGTGAATTTGAGATGGAATCCTTGGGAACTAATGTATATAAAGCACTTATGAATGAAGTAGAAATAAAAGAATTATAGGGAGGTTAAAAATGTTTAGAACATTTAAAGAAATAGAAGATTATGTATTTAAAAATAATATAATAAAGACAGTAGCACTTGCTAACGCAGAAGATGATAATGCTTTAGAGGCAGTAGTGTCTGCTAAAAGAAAGGGGATTATTAAAGCAATTTTAATTGGGAATGTACTAAAAATAAAAGAATTATTAAATAGTTGGAATGAAAATTTAAATGATTATAAATTTATTGAATGTAGCGATGAATTAGAATCTGCAAAAATAGCTGTTAATTTAGTTAAAACAAAAGAAGCTGATTTCCCGATGAAAGGGTTGATGATGACGTCATCTTTTATGAAAGCAATATTAGATAAAGAAAATGGTTTAATTGAAAAAGGTAAGTTATTAAGTCAAGCTTCAGTAGTAGAATTTAAAGAAGAAAACAGATTTATAATTATCTCAGACTGTGCTGTAAATATAGATCCTGATGTTGATAAAAAAATTAAAATAACTCAAAATGCTATAAATTTAGCCAATGTATTGGGAATTAAAAAGCCTAATGTTGCAGTTTTATCGGCATTAGAAAAAGTAAATCCTAGTATTCAAAGTACAGTAGATGCTGATATTATAGCTAAATATGATGGATTTAATAACATGGGATCTATATGTGGCCCTCTTGCACTTGATATTGCAATATCAAAGGAAGCTGCTAAACATAAGGGGATTAATAGTGAAGTATGTGGTAATGCAGATATCCTAATCGTTCCTGATTTAGCATCTGGAAATATATTTTCTAAAGGGCTTGTGTTTTTTGCCCATTTAAAGATGGCTGGAGTTTTAAATGGAATTAAAAGTCCTGTTGTTATGACAAGTAGAACTGATACACCAGAAGATAAATATTTATCTATATTAATGGCTGTTTTACAATCGCTTTAATAATTTTTATATTTGAAAAAGAAGGCAATTTATTAATTTTCTTTTTTCGTTATTATTTCAATTAATTTTTTAGTACTGAAATTTGGTAAATTATTTTTACATAAGGCTATTCCAATATATCTAGGTGGAATAGTTTCTTTAATTTTTAATTCAAATAGTTC
>CALVSD010000085.1 GCA_944358805.1 uncultured Bacilli bacterium | reverse complement strand
TTTATCAATAATATATATGAGGGGGTAATAATGAAGAAAAAATTAATTGTCTTACAAGAAGGAACAAAATATTGTGGCAGTGCAGCATTATTATCAATTATTAGATACTATGGTGGTAATATATCAGTAAATAGAATATTAGAACTTACTAATACCACTAAAGAAGGAACTAACTTTTATAATCTTAAATATGCAGCAATTGATGTTGGATTAGACGCTAAAGCTTTTAAAGTAGATAACATCGAAGAATTATATAAAATTCGTTCTCCAATTCTCTGTCAACTCAATATAAAGGGAAATATGCATTTTGTTGTTATTTACAAGATAAAAGATGACATCTTTACAATAATGGATCCTTCCCAAGGAAAAGTAACTATGGATAAATGGGAATTTCTTGATGTTTGGACAGGCTATATTATGATATTTGAGCCTATTAGGAATTTACCAGTGACTATAGATAACAAATTTATAAATAAAATCATTTTGACGCTTTTATTTAAAAACAAAAAGTTAGTTTTAAGAATATTATTTTTGTCTATTATGTTCACGCTTACATCATGTATAATGACATTCTATATGCAAGCATCAATAGATTTTGTTATAAATAAACACATAAATAACTTAATGGTTATAACTATAATATTTTCTTTAGTACTATTTATAAAAAATATTACTTACTATTTAAGAGAATATTTACTTGTATTTCTAAATCAGAAAATTGATATTTCAATGATAATTAATACTTATACCCAATTACTTTTACTCCCTTATAACTATTATAGAAATAAACCTACAGGAGACATAATATCTAGAATTAACGATTTAGTATATGTCAAGAATATATTAAATAAAATAATAATCACAGTACTACTTGATATTCTAATAGTTATAGTAGGTTCTATCTTTCTTATTAAAATTAATAAAGATTTATACTTAATATTAGTAATAGTTATGATTATATACTTATTTATCTTAAAAATATTTAAACCAATACTTAGAAAGTATGTTTGTATATTGCAAGATAATAATTCTAAAATTAATTCCTTCTTGGTAGAAACAATAAATAGTTTTGAAACTATAAAGGGTTTAAGTATTGAGAAACATAGAAAAAAGATCTTTGAAAAATTATATACTAGTTCAGTTTATACTACATATAAGTATAATAAAATAGTTATTTTAGAAGTTTTTTTAGAAAATATAGTAACTTCTATTGGTTTAATAATCATAATGTTTTTAGGCACAAAATACGTAAGTGATGGCATAATAACATTAAGTTCTTTTATAACCTTTAGTTCGCTCCTTATCTATTTTGTAAACCCTATTAAAAATATCTTTAGTCTAAACAAAGAATATTATTATGCTATTAATAGTATTAAAAGAATTAATAACTTTTTTGATGTTAAAGTAATTGATATAAATACTCATGATAATTTATTTATAAATGGAAATATTACTTTTAATAATCTTATATTTAGTTATAATAGACTTAATAATGTTATAGATAATTTAAGTTTTAAAATTAATAATAAAGAAAAAGTTATAATTCTAGGTAGTTCTGGTTCAGGGAAAAGTACTATTTTAAAAATACTTATGAAATATTATTCTGTAAATAGAAATGCTTTATTTATAAATAATTATGATATAAATGATATATCTCTAAATACAATTAAAAATAATATAAGTTATGTATCACAAGATGAAATATTATATACAGGAAGTATTAAAGATAACATTATATTAAATAGGGATATTAGTGATAAAGAATTTTTGAAAGTAACTAAAATAACTAGAGTAGGTGAGATAATAAATAATAGTCTTCTAGGATACGATATGATATTAGAAGAAAATGGCTTTAATATATCGGGAGGTCAAAAACAAAGAATTATATTAGCAAGAGCACTACTTAAAAAATCTAATATTATATTGATTGATGAGGGATTAAATCAAATAGATATTAATTTAGAAAGAAAGATATTAAAAGATATATTTAAAATATATAAGAATAAAACTATTATTATTGTATCTCATAGAAAAGAGAATATTGATTTATATGATAAAGTAATAAAGATATCTAAAGGTAGCGTACAAGAAGTAATTACAAGAAATAGTGGTGATATATATGAATAACTCTATTGAAACAGAATTAATTTTATCAAGTAAATTACCTTTGAAAAAAGGTTATATTGTAATAATATTAATTTTAATTATAACATTTTTTGCCTTACCCTATAAATATAAAACTTTTATTAATTTAAATTTAACTGTTAAAGAAGTAGAGGATGAATATATGTTAACTACTTATATAAAAAATAAAGACTTAAAATATCTTATTAGAAATAATAAATTAATATTTAATAATAAAGAATATTATTATAAAGATATAATTATTAGTGAAGAAAACTATGTAGATAAAGATAATGATATAGCCAAACTAGTGTATTTAAAAACTGATTTAGAAAGTATTTATTTAATTGATAATTATATGCTGACTGCTAAAATCGAAAAAGAAAATAAAATGCTTATTAATTATTTGTTAAGTTATATAAAGGGGGAATACAATGCTTGAAGTAAAAGAAAGTGATTTATCTAAAATAACTGGAGGGGGATTTAGTCTAGGTGTTGCTATTGGAGTAGGGGCATTAGCTGTGTTTATAATTGGTCTAATTGATGGGTATACCAATCCAATTAAATGCGGTATAAATCAGGAGCTAAATACAAGTGAATAAATTAGATGATAAAGATTTAATAAATATCAAAGGAGGAGAACTATCTTCATCTTTAATCAACTCTATTAGCAAAATCACTTCTACAATATATGAACTAGGAAGATCTTTTGGAAGTTCAATTAGAAGAATTATAGAAGGTAATATATGCCAAATATAAATATAGATAAAAAGAAATTATTAGTAATAAGTAAATACTTACTATTAATAATTTCTATACCGTTAATTGACATCATAATAAAATCTATCTTTGTATTTGGAAAAATCTTAGGATCTTTAACTAGAATATTATATTAAAAAAGTCTCAACTTTATTTTGAGACTTTTTATATTTCACGCATATTTTCAATATTTTTAAACGGATCTTTCGGATCTATATAATCTACAAAAAGTATACCTTTTAAGTGATCCATTTCATGTTGAAAAGCTATAGCTAATTCTTCTCTTACACGGTATTTAACTGGGTTACCTTCAGTATCAAATCCTGTAACAGTAATTCTAGCATATCTAGGAACAATTCCTTCAACTTCACGATTAACGCTTAAACATCCTTCACCACAAGAAGAATAAATAAGTTCTTCTGAACGAGAAATTAATTTTGGATTTACCACTATATAATCATGAAAAACTCCTTCGCTTTCTTCATAACATACCACAAAGAAATTTTTATTAACACCAAGCTGTGGAGCAGCTAGCCCCATTCCAGGCCTTAAATTATATTTAGTGGCATACTTTTCTATTTGACTTAAACGAAGATGTTCTAACATATCATATATAAGTTTTTTATCTTCTTTAGTCATTGGGAAAGTAACATCAACATTTTTAGCTCTAACTCTTTTATCTTTTTCATCTAATATGTCGCTTGTTTTTAACATAAGATCACTTCTTTCATGATATATATAATAACATAAAATAGAAAAAAAGAAAAGTTTTAATCTTTTCTTTTTAGGTTATGCAACAACTCTAGTTCCGATTATGATTACTAGTAATATAAATAAAACTAGGATTATTGCACCGTTATATCCGTAACCACCACCGTAGCCGTATGATGGGTATCCACCGTATCCACATCCGCATGAATTACCATAGCCACTGTAGCCTCCGTAATAATACATAGTTTTCAAACCTCCTTTGTTTATCTAATATAGTGTACTCAAATTAGACTTTTTTGACATTATATTTACCTAAAAAA
>CALVSD010000084.1 GCA_944358805.1 uncultured Bacilli bacterium | reverse complement strand
ATTTTTCAATTCAATTTGTGCCTTTCAGAGGACTGAAAGGACGAAAGAAAGGAATGTTAGTTATTTATGAAAAAAATATTAACTATTGTGTTATGTGTATTTATGTTAGCAGTAACTACAGGTTGTAATAATGAAGAAGTGGGGGTAAAAGAATTAAATAAAATTAATGATAAAATAACAGAATTTTATATAAATAATAATGATAAAGCAGGAAATTTAGGATCTCATTATGTAGACGAAGAAAATAAAGTTGTTGTAGTAGAACTTATTAATAACACAAAAGAAGAACAAGAAAAATTTAGAAAAGAAATTATTGATTCTGAATATATTAAATTTGTTCAAGGTGAATCATATAATACTAAAACAAATGAATAAAAAGTATAATTAATATATATTAATAGATTATCAGTTTGGTAATCTTTTTTTTATAAAATCTATGTTACATCAATTTACTTCTAATATTATAAATGATATAATTATACTAATAGAAAAGGTGATAATAAATGGACTTAAAAAAACGCGTAGATGAACTTATTAAAATTATAAATAAAGCAAATTATGATTATTATATTGATAATACTTCTAATATAACTGACCAAGAGTATGATAGATATATGCAAGAGTTAATGATGTTAGAAAGTACTTATCCAGAACTAGTAAGAGAAGATTCTCCGACAGTTAGAGTAGGTTCAAAAGTATTAGATAAATTTGAAAAAGTAACTCATAAAATACCAATGCTTAGTTTAGGAAATGTATTTAATGAAGAAGAAGTAAGGAGTTTTGATGAAAAAGTAAGAAAAGAAGTAGACAATCCTAAATATGTATGTGAACTTAAAATAGACGGATTATCAGTGTCTGCAACATATAAAGATGGTGTTCTTGTAAAAGGTGCTACTAGAGGAGACGGAATTACTGGTGAAGATATCACTAATAATGTTAAGACTATCAAATCTTTACCACTTACTTTAAAAGAAAAAGTTGATATAGAAGTACGTGGAGAAATATATATGAGTAAAAAATCTTTTCTTGAAATAAATCAACAAAGAGAAAAAGATCATGAACCATTATTTCAAAACCCTAGAAATGCAGCTTCTGGAAGTGTTCGTCAATTAGATTCCAAAATAACTGCTAAAAGGAAATTAGATTGCATAATATATCATTTGCCAAATCCACTTGATTATAATATTTATACACATTATGATGCTTTAGATTATATGAAAAAGTTAGGATGTCCAGTAAGTGAAAACAATGTTATAGCTAACAATGTTGATGAAGTAATTGAATATATTAATAAATGGACAGAACTTAGAGAAACTCTTCCTTATGAAATAGATGGTATTGTTATAAAAGTAAACGATATAAATGATCAAAATAAACTTGGATTTACTGCTAGGACTCCTAAATGGGCTGTTGCGTATAAATTTCCTGCAACAGAAGTTACAACAAGATTAATAGATATTATATTTACGGTTGGAAGAACTGGTAAAATAACTCCTAATGCTGTATTAGAACCCGTTAAAGTAGCAGGTTCTACTATTACAAGAGCAACTCTTCACAATGAAGATAATGTCTTAGTTAAAGATATTAGAAAAGGAGATATTGTTGTAATTAGAAAAGCAGGAGATGTTATTCCGGAAGTAGTAAGATCTATTAAAGAAAGAAGAACTGGCGAAGAAGAAAGATTTAGAATGATTGATACTTGTCCTATATGTCATACTAAATTAATTAGAAAAGATACTGAAGCAGATTACTATTGTCCTAATAATGAATGTAATGCTAGAAACATAGAAAATTTAATTCATTATGCTGAAAGAGACGCAATGAATATTGAAGGACTTGGAGAAAGTGTTATTGAAGACTTGTATAATGAAGGATTCTTAAAAACAATTATAGATATTTATCATTTAGAAAAATATGAAAAAGAGTTATTGTTACTTGAAGGGTATGGAACTAAAAAGATAAATAATTTAAAAGAAGCTATTTTAAGAAGTAAAGATAATTCATTAGAAAGATTATTATTTGGATTAGGTATAAGACAAGTAGGTAATAAAACTGCTAAATTATTAGCAAGACAATATAAAAATATAGATAATATTATAAATGCTACTTTTGAAGAATTAAATAGTATTAATGATATAGGCCCAATAATTGCTAAAAATATTGTAGAATACTTTAATAATGAAGATAATATTAAACTTATAAATGACTTAAAAGAACTTGGTATAAATATGACTTATATATCAAATAATAATTATACAGAAAGTGATGAATTTTTAAATAAAACATTTGTATTGACTGGTACTCTGAATAACATAACAAGAGAAAAAGCTTCTGAAATAATTGAATCACTTGGCGGCAAAGTAAGTTCATCAGTTAGTAAAAAGACTAGTGCTGTAATACTAGGGGATAATCCAGGAAGCAAATATGATAAAGCAGTTTTATTAAATATTCCTATTTGGGAAGAAGATGAATTTTTAGAAAAAATAAACTTTAAGTAAAAAATAGAAATATGAGGGATTTATAATGGATGAATATTTGGATAAAGAAAAATCTTATAACAGGTTAAAAAATGAATTTAATTTATACAAAAAGTTAATTATAGCTTATGACTTAGATAGTACGGTTTTTGATTATCATCATACAAATGCTTCGTATGAGATGGTAAAAAACTTGATTAGGAAGTATCGAAAGTACGCTTACTTTATTGTTTTTACATCTTCAGAGCCAGATAGATATGAAGAAATAAAAGAAATATTAAAAAAAGAGAATTTACCATATGACTCTATTAATGAAGATGCCCCTTTTATTCCATTTAAGGGAAGAAAAGTATATTATAATATATTACTTGATGATCGTGCTGGATTAAATCAAACCTATAACGAACTGTTAAGATTATACAATGAAATAATAATTAATTTAGAATAAGTTTTACATATTAAAGTATTATCATGCTTGACATTATTACGAAGTAATATTTTCTTAATTATTGCAAAAAATAAATATATATATTATACTTTAAGAAAGTAGGAGATGGTAGTATGAAGAAAAAAAGAAAGAAAATAAGATATAATAGAATAGTAATAGTTATTATTGTATTAATATTAATAATTGCTTTAGTATTTGGAGGTATAAAACTACTAAGTAGTAAAGATGTAACAAAGAATACTAATGAAATTAAAATGATTCATTTAAGGGATTTGGATGAAACGGAAGAATTTGTTAATGAAAATGAATTAAAATTAGAAATAACTTATGAATATAATGATGAAAAAGAAAAAGATAAGGTAATATCTCAAAGTATTAAAGTAGGAGACATTATAAATAAAGGAGATACTTTAAAAGTAGTTATTTCTTTAGGTAAATTAGATAAAGAAAAATTAGCAAGTGATAATATTAATGAACTTGGAACAGTACCTATTATGATGTATCATGGGATAATAGATAAAAAATCTTCTGAAACCGAATATACTGGTGGTAATGTTGATAAAGATGGATATAATAGAACTGCAGAAGCATTCAGAGAAGATTTAGAATTTTATTATCAAAATGGGTATAGAATGGTAAGACTTACTGATTATATTGATGGAAATATTGATGTAGAATATGGTAAGAGTCCTATTGTATTAACGTTTGATGATGGTAATGAAAATAATCTAAAAGTTACAGGATTAGATGAAGATGGAAATATTATAATTGATGAAAACTCAGCAGTAGGAATACTTGAAAGTTTCAAAGAAAAATATCCTGATTACAATGTTACAGCAACATTCTTTGTAAACGGAGGACTATTTAATCAGCCGGAATATAATGAAAAGATACTTAAATGGTTAGTAGATAATGGTTATGATGTAGGAAATCATACAGAAAATCATTTAGATATTAAAAAATCTACTTCTGAACAAGTAAATAAAGAAATAGTTTCAGTATA
>CALVSD010000083.1 GCA_944358805.1 uncultured Bacilli bacterium | reverse complement strand
TCAAAGAACAATTTTATCTATTTTTTAATAGATATTTCTTTTAGTGCAAGTTTTCCATAAAACTTTTCACACTATCCTATAATGATTATAACATACTTAAATATAAAAAAAAAGACTTATTGTCTTTGTAATTTTAAATGTGTTTTTAACTTTATATAAGAAACTTCCTCAATCATATCATTAAACATTTCATCTACTAACATATGTTCTAACATATTATCCCTCTTCTTTCTTTTTCACAATAATAACACTTTATTTGACACTTTGCATTACATTCGACAAAACTAGTGTATTTTTTTACTCATTTTTTCTTTTTGTATGGAAAATTATTATGTTTTATAGTATAATTAATTAAGGTGATATTGAATGGGATATTACTTTAATAAAGCTAAATCTAATTTTGCTAATCGTGGAATAGTTTTAGAAAATGATATTAACGTAACTAATGAATACTACATAGAAAAAGGAATAGCCTTAATATATAAGAAACCTACTCCAATAAAAATAACTAAAGTAAATTATGATAAATCAAAGATTACTGAAGCATTCTTTGAAAGTCCTTCTACTTTAGACTATAATGGATTATATAAAGGAAAATATATTGAATTTGACGCTAAAGAAACACAAAGTAAAACTAGTTTTGCTATTGCTAATATTCATAACCATCAATTAGAACATATAAAAAGAGTTTATAAATTAAATGGAGTTGTTTTCTTAATAATAAGGTTTGTTTTGCTGAATGAAACATATATTTTAATGGGACATGATTTACTTGAATTTATAGATAACAATACTAGAAAATCTATTCCTTACTCTTATATTAAAGAAAAAGGATATCCAATAGAATTAAAATATATACCTAGATTAGATTATTTAAAAATATTAGATAGAATAATGGAGGATTAAATGGAAAAAGTTAAAGTAATTTTTAATAAAGTGATTAATTTTATTAAAGAAAGAAGAAAAGATGAAATAGTTATATGTATATTATTTATTATTATAAGTATTTTTTCTATTTTAATTTTTGGGTGGTTAGGTCTGATAGCATTACCAATTATGGGCGGATTAATATATGTTTATTATAATCCGGAAAAAATTGCTAGATTATTTGGTAAAAAAGTGAAAAAAGGAAAGAAAAAAACTTCTAACACGAAAAAGAAAAATACTAGTAAAACGAAAAAAGAAGAATTGGATGACACAATAATTAAAGATGAAATTAAAGAAGAATTAAAAAAGGATGAGGATGTGTTAGTTGTGAAAAAGAAGGGAGTTTTTAAAAAAGCTAATAATAACAAAGCTAAAAATAGTAAAACCAAAAAGGAAAATAAGCGACCTCTTTGGAAAAATTTACTTACAATATTTATTATAATGTGCATTGTAGGAATTGTTTCAGTTGCAGGGTTTATCTTGTATGTAGTTATTGCTACTAAACCTTTTGAAGCAAATGCACTTGCTAATAAAGAACAAACTGTTGTATATGATAAAGACGGAAATATTATAGATACATTAGGAGAACAAAAAAGAGAAAACGTTACTTATGATGAGTTACCAGAAGTTCTTGTAGATGCAATTATTGCTACTGAAGACTCAAGATTCTTTCAACATAATGGTGTTGATTTACCAAGATTTTTAAAAGCTTCAGTTGGGCAACTGCTTGGAAATGGGGACGCCGGTGGAGCTTCTACTTTAACAATGCAGATTGCTAAAAACAATTTAACTTCTACTACTTCTACTGGAATTAAAGGAATTATTCGTAAATTCCAAGATATTTATCTATCTGTTTTCTATATTGAAAAGCAATATACCAAAGAACAAATTATTGAATTTTACGTTAACGATAACTGCTTAGGTGGTAGAATATACGGAGTTAAAGAAGCAGCAGAATATTATTTTGGAAAATCTGTTAGTGAACTTAGTTTACCTGAAGCATCATTGCTTGCAGGATTGTTCCAAGCACCAAATGGATTAAATCCTTTTAAAAATCCTGAAGGAGCTACAGAAAGACGAAGTACAGTATTATCACTTATGGTAAGACATGGATACATTACTGAAGAAGAAAAAGAATTAGCCGAATCTGTATCAGTAGAAAGTATGTTAACAAAGGCAACTGAAGAAGGAGACTATGCTGGATATATTGACACTGTTGTTGCTGAAGTTGAAGAAAAAACAGGTAACAATCCTTATCAAGTATCTATGAAAATTTACACTAACATGGATAGAAGTATTCAAGATGGTATCAACGATGTATTAAGTGGTAAAACCCATACATGGGAAGATGAAGAAGTTCAAGCAGGTATTAGTGTTGTAGATGTTAATACTGGAGCACTTGTTGCTGTTGGTGCGGGACATAACCGTAAGGCTAATACATTTAATTATGCTACTCAAGCTAAAAGGCATATAGGTTCAACAGCTAAACCATTATTTGATTATGGACCTGGATTTGAATATAATAATTTCTCTACTTATACTCTATTTAATGATGAACCATGGTCATACACTGATGGACCTGAAATCGGAAACTGGGATGGAAATTATCAAGGTTTAATAACTTTAAGGCAAGCTCTTAGTGTTTCAAGAAACGTACCTGCTTTAAAAGCTTTCCAACAAGTAAGTAAGAAAAACATTATTGAATTTGTCACTAATTTAGGTATAGAAGCAGAAATTGAAGGGAATTCATTACATGAAGCCCATGCACTTGGAGCATTTGAACCTGGAGCTACTACTTTGGAAATGGCATCTGCATTTGCCGCATTTGCTAATGGAGGATATTATATTGAACCTTCTGCAGTAACAAAAATTGAATATCGTGATACTGGTGAAGTTGTAGAATTCAATAACGAAAAAGAAAGAGTTATGTCTGACTCTACTGCTTACTTAATGAATAACGTTTTACAATATGCTGTAGAACATGGATTTAATGGTGGTGCTAGAGTATACGGATCTACAGTTGCAGCAAAAACTGGTACTTCAAATTTAGACGATGCTACTATTGAAAGATATAATCTTCCATCAGGGGCAGTAAATGATTTATGGACAGTTGCCTATACTCCAGAATATTCAATAGCATTGTGGTATGGATATGAAACAGTATCATCAGAACATTATTTATCAGGAGCTAGTGCTCCAAAAGACGCAGTAATGCAATCTGTTATGAAATCTATACCAAAAACTACAAAAGAATTTACTAAACCTGACTCTGTTGTAGAATCACAAGTTGAATTTGGTACATGGCCTGCTCAATTACCTAGCGAATATACTCCTTCTGATTTAATAAGAACTGAATACTTTAAGAAAGGTACACAACCTACTGAAGTATCTCAAAGATTTAGTAAATTAAATGATGTCACTAATTTAAAATCAGAAGTAGATGGTAGAACCGTTAAATTAACTTGGGATTTTAAAGTTCCAGAAATAGTTACTGAAAGTTACTTAAAGACTTATTTTAGTCAATCAGTATTCGGAAATGGTACTAATGGATTTGCCCAAGAAAGACTTTCATATAACCAAAACACTTTAGGAGGATTAGGATTTGGCATTTATCTTGAAGATACTGATGGTACTACTACAGAAGTTGGATTTACTACCGATACAGAATATGTATTTACAGTACCTAACTCCTACTCTTCTAGAAACGCTACTATAATTATTAAGGCTGAATATAGATCATTTAAGTCTAATGCTAGTAATGGTGTTTCAGAAAATGTTAGTATATCCGGTGGAAGCATTATACAAAGTTTAAAAGTTGACATTGGTGACAGTGTTGTAAACTCCAAAGTTAGTGAATATAAAGAAAATGATATTACAATTAGATATAATGGCATTACTATTGATAATTCCGATGCAAATATATCTTATAAATTATATTCTTCTAGTGGTAGTCAACTTGGAAGTTATAGTTCAGCTAGTGAATTAGAAAGTAAAGTTAATACATTAGCTGCGGGTAATTATAAGATTTCTTATATAGTATCTTATAAAGGTGAAAGTGTTATTGAAGAAAAAACAGTAAACTTACATAATTAAAGAACTAGAAAAAATCTAGTTCTTTTACTTTTTTTATCATAATTTGACTTTTATGTGATTTGTTTTTTAAAATGTCCTATTTTTGTAAGTGTGTTTTTAAGTTAAAATGTCCTAATAAAATATTCTGA
>CALVSD010000082.1 GCA_944358805.1 uncultured Bacilli bacterium | reverse complement strand
GGTAAATTATTTTTACATAAGGCTATTCCAATATATCTAGGTGGAATAGTTTCTTTAATTTTTAATTCAAATAGTTCTTCATTTTCTAATTCTTTTTTTATAAATTCTTTTGTCGCATACCCAATACCAAAACCAATTTTAGCTAGTGTTACTACTAGAGTATAACTTGCTAGTTCCATATTAGGTTTTAATATTATATTATGTTCTTTAGCTATATTATCTATAAACTTTCTTGTATTAGATTCTTTTGTTTGTAATATTAAAGGATAATCATTTAAGTCTCTAATAGATAAATTTAAATTGTTTAAATTTAAATAATCTTTATTAATTACAAAACAATCATTAATTTCTTTACACTTTATAATTTCGATATCATCATCATATTTTTTAGTACTTAAATTTAATATTACAATATCAATAAGTCCATTTCTAAGTTTAGTTAAAAGCTCACTAGATATATTAGTACTTATCATAATATCAATATTGGGATATAACTTATGAAATTTTTCTAAATATGGAAGTAAAAATTCTTTTGTTAAAGTAGTACTTATTCCTATTCTAATACAACCAGTTTCTAAATTAATTAAATCAGTAAATTTATTTTCAGCACTTGTTATATATTCAATTGCTTTTTTTATGTAGTTATAAAATTCTTTTCCTTCACTTGTTAAAATAACTCCTCTTTTAGTTCTAATAAATAGAGTGCCCCCTAATTGGTCTTCAAGATTCTTGATTGATTTACTAATCGCAGGTTGTGATATATTTAATTCTAGAGCCGCTTTTGTGATATTACCGTTATTAGCAACAGTATAAAAAATTCTATATAATTCAAAATCAATATTCATAATAACCTCCTGTTATAATAGACATAATGAATATGTATTTTCATTATAACAAAAAATGATATATAATTCAATTAGGAAGTGAGAAAAATGATTATAGGATTATGTGGGAAATCAGGAAGTGGAAAAAGCACTTTAGCTCGTGAATTAATTAACCAATATGAAGGTAAAATGGTTCACTTAGATATTGATAAAGTTGGACATTATGTTTTAACTATTAAAGAAGTAGGGGAAGAATTAGTGGATAATTTCGGAAACACTATTATTAGTGATGGTGTAGTGAATAGAAAAAAATTAAGTAGTATAGTTTTTGAGTCAAAGGATAAGATGCGTATACTAGAAGAGATAACATGGAAATATATGGAAATGTATATTGATCAGTTTTTAACTGAAAATAAAGATAATATTGTTATATTAGATTGGATATTACTTCCTAAAACTAAATATTTTAGTATGAGTAATATAAAAATTCTTTTAGATGTTTCTTATGAAGTAAGAAAAGAAAGAGTATTAAATAGAGACAATATAACAGAATCTAAATTTCAATTAAGAGATGGTGCAAGTATTAAATACAATCAGGAAGACTTTGATTATGTATTTAATAAAACTGATAAAGAAAATATTAAGAGGTTGGTGAAAAGAATATGACAAGAGTATTATATCCAGGAAGTTTTGATCCGATAACAAAAGGACATATGAATGTTATTAAACAAGCAAGTGATTTGTTTGATGAAGTAGTAGTAGCAGTTCTTCAAAATTCTAGTAAAAATACTGGATTCTTTACGTTAGAAGAAAGATTAGAAATAATAAAAGAATTATATGAAAAGGTAAATAATGTAAAAGTAGTATTAGGAACAGGTGCTGCAGTAGATATTGCTATGTTACATGAATGTAAAGCGATAGTAAGAGGACTTAGGGGATTATCAGATTATGATAATGAGGTTAGTATAAACTATGTAAATAAAGATATTTCTAATGGAAAAGTAAATACAGTATGTTTATTTGCAGATCTAGAATATCAATTTATATCTTCTAGTATTGTTAAAGAAGTATTTAGTTTAGGCAAAGATATATCTAATTATGTAGATCCACTTGTAAAAGAGAAGATGTTAATAAAGAGAAGAAGTAGGTAATATGGGTGAAATGCTAATAACACCATTAGGAACAGTTTCACCTTATTGTAAAGGTAGTATGAATTGTCCAGGATTTTTAGTTGAATATAATCAAGATAAAATATTACTTGATTGTGGTAATGGAATAACTAGATATTTAAATTTAATAAAAGATTTGAATAATTTAACTATTATAATAAGTCATTTACATAAGGATCATTATGGAGATTTACTAAGTATTGCCCAAAGTTCATATGTATTAAAAAGACTTGGATATCTTCAAAATAAAATTAAAGTTTATATTCCTAAAGGAGATAAAGTAAAAGTTAAAGAATATGGCACTGATAAGGATGGTTGAGGAACTACTAAAACTGTAAGAAAAAATTTAATGGATTTTGATTACATAATGGGTTTAAGTAAAGTAGGATACTTAGATATAATACCTTATGATAATAATTCTAAAATAAATTTTAGTGACATGGAGTTAAGTTTTTCTAAAAATCCTCATCCATTAATTACATATAGCACAAAATTAGAAACAGAAGGACTAAAAGTTGTTTATTCTAGCGATACAGGTTATGTTAAAAATCCTTTAGAGAAGTTTGCAAAAGATGCTAATTTACTAATATGTGAATCAACCTTTTTAAAAGGTCAAATAAAAACTGAAGATAGTCACCTGTTTGCATATGAAGCAGGCATAATAGCAAGAAATGCTAATGTTCAAAAATTATTATTAACACATTTTTGGCCAGAAATAGATAAGCAAAATTATGTAAACGAAGCAAAAGAATATTTTGATAATGTGGAGGCAGCGGTTGAAGGAAAGGTATTGAGGTTAAAAAGATAAATGAAAAAAATTATAAACAACAAATATAATTTAGAAGAAAAAGATATAGATGTATTTACTAACAAGGTAAGAGTTATATTAATAGATAATAATTTAAATACAATAATTGTAAATTATGCTGACATACTAATGTTTCCAGGAGGTAAAGTAGATGAATGTGAAACTGATAAACAAGCTTTAATAAGAGAAGTTAAAGAGGAATTAGGAATTGATTTAAGTAGTGATAACATAATATCATTTATAGAATATTATAATTATTTAAAAGAATATCCTACTAGAGATGGTAAATTTATAAATAAACTAAATAAAACTAAATATTTTATTGTAAAGACTAATAAAAAAAGTGATTTGAGTAAAATAACACTTACCAAATCAGAAAAAAATAATAATTTTAAAATTATGGATGTTAAGTTAAATGATATAGAAAATTATCTTTTAAATTATAATTCTAGTAATTCAAGATTTTTTGCTTTTAAAGAAGAGATGATAGATGTTTTAAATAGTATAGATAGTTTTTTTAGTAAACAAAATTATTATACCAGTGATAGTGAAAAATTAATTGATTTACATACCCATACTAACTATTCAGATGGAGAATTGTCTCCAATGGATTTAATTAAATTATCAATAGAAAGAAATATAGGAATTGTTGCTATAACTGATCATGATACAATTGAAGGAATTAAACAAGTTAATAGACATAATCCCTTAATAATTAATTTTGGTATTAAAGTAATAAATGGAATAGAACTATCTGCTAAAACTAATAAGGGTAGAATGCATATTTTAGGATATGGAATAGACTTAGAAAATAAAGCATTAAATGATAAAATGAGTATATTAAAAGATAATAGTATTAATTCAGTTTTATCAATTATGGAACAAATAAAAAGAGATTATGGTATAGTGTTTAAGTATGATGATATAAAGTCTTTGGTTAATGCTAATCATAATTTAGGAAGACCTGATTTGGCTAAATTGTGTATTAAATATGGGTATGCAAAAACAGTGCAAGAAGCATTTGATAAATATTTAATAGATGCTTATAATAAGACTAGACAAATAGGTAAGGGCTTACCTTATCAAGAATGTATAAACTTGATTTTAAATAGTGGTGGTATTCCTATACTTGCACATCCAAAATCTTTAGAGTTAACAGAAAAAGAGTTTTTAATATTATTAAAAGAAATGATTAAGAGTGGTTTAATGGGCATTGAAGTATATCATTCTAGTCATACAAAAGAAGAGATGGAATACTATCTAAGTGTAGCAAATAAATATAATTTACTAATAAGTGGTGGTAGTGATTATCATGGTAAATCAGTAAAACCTGAAATAGAATTAGGAACTGGTAAAAATAATTTGAAAATTAAAAAATTAACTATATTAGATAGTTTAAAGTTTTAAAGAAATACAGTAAAAAAGAGTAAAAATAATTAATTAATAAAAAATAGGTAGAAATTGATAAAAATAAATTTTACCTATTTTT
>CALVSD010000081.1 GCA_944358805.1 uncultured Bacilli bacterium | reverse complement strand
ATGCAATAAGTCCTTTCGTATAATTTTCTTTTTCAATTAATATTTTATACGACTTATTGCTTTTTTTCTATATTAGTAGTGTCACATCAATTGTAACTCTACAACTTTTTTTTGTAAAATCCTAACATTATATTGAATAAAACTATAAAGTATGATATAGTTAAAATAGAAGGGAGAGGGAAAATGAAAAAAAGGCTATGTGGGTTATTGGTTTTAGCAGTTGCATTAATGCCTAGTTTGGTAAATGCAGAAGAAGTAGTGGTAAATAATGAAAAAGATTTAAGAAGTTGTATAGAAGTAGATAATAACATCTGTAAATTAGATGCAGATATTATATTAAGTGGTGAAAAAATTGTTATAGATAATAATGTAACAATAGATGGTAATGGAAATAATATTTTTGGTGTAAATGATGATGCATCTATTTATTTCGAAATTGTTGATGGTACTTTTACAATTAAGAATGTAAATGTTAGTAAATTTGGTGGCGCTGTTGCTACTGTTTCTAGAAATGGAATATTTAAGATTCCATCAGAAGCATCTAAGAATGTTAAATTAGTTGCATCTAATTTAAAAATAACTGATTTTAATAGAAGTGCATTTGATTTAAGTTCTGGAACTTTTGATATATCAAATGTTGTAATTGATTGTAGCAATTCAAATACTGCAAGTACAATTCTAACTAAGGGTATTTTAGTTGGTGTTGGAACTAATAGAGTTGTTGGAACAATTGTTGATTCCACAATAACTAATTCAGTTTCTAAATATGATGCTTGGAATACTGCAGGTATTGAAGTATATAATAACGCTGAAGTAACCGTTAAAAATGTTAATATAAATAAGGTTAAATTAGGTGTTAGTGTTGATAATTACTATTATGATACATATGGAGATTCAAAAGTTATAGTTGAAAACTCTACTATTACTGCGGATCAAGATGCTTTGAGAATCTATAGTAAAGAAGATGCTCAATCTAAAACAAATGTTATTATTAATAGTGGTACTTTTACAGGAAACGTAAAATATGTAAACAAATCTAATAATGATAGTATTGTTATTAGAGGTGGTTCTTATTCTACTGATGTAAAAGGAATGGTAGATAATGGATATTTGATTACAGAAAGTAATGGTAAATATATAGTTACTTCTAATAATAAAATTGAAACAGAAGATGGTAATGTAAGTTTTGAAGGAAATGCACTTCCTAATGATTGGATATTAGAAGTAATAGAGAAAAAATTAGAAGAAGCAGAAAAAAAGGAATTTTTAACAGCTGCAAAAGATTTAATTTTAAAAAATAACGAAAATAAGTTTACAATTAAAGATGCAGAAATGTTAGGAATTTTCGATATAAATGTAAAAGATTCAAACGGAATTGTAACTATTGAGGGAACTGATAAGTATAAGATTTCGTTTAAACTAGATGAAAAATTAATTTCAAAATATAATTCATTTAAAATTGTTTACATTGATGAAAATGGAGATGTTAAAGAAACTTATGATGCTACTTTAAACGAAGATGGAACAATTTCTTTTGAAACTAGTCATCTAAGTACATATTCAATCGTTGGATATAATGCAGAGACAATAGTAGAAAAAAATCCAAATACTTTTGATGGTATTGGAATGTATGTTGCTCTTGGATTAATATCTTTAATGGGATTAACAATGGCAATCTATAAATCTAAAAGAAAAATGATATAAAAAACCACTAAGTAAAAGAAAGAAAGGCAGAATTAATAAAATGTACTTTCTTTCTTTTTTATGCTATACTCTTTAAGAGGGATATTATGAAGTTTAAAAAAGTATATATTGAAATAACTAATGCATGTAATTTGAATTGTAGTTTTTGTATAAAAGATAATCGAATTAAGAAAAGTATGAGTGTTTATGAATTTGAAAATATATTGAAGAAAATAGATAGTTATACAGATTATATTTATTTGCATGTTAAGGGGGAACCTCTTATTCATAATAATTTAGATGAAATATTATCTTTAACAAGTAAATATAATAAATATGTTAATATTACTACTAATGGTGTTTTTTTGAAAGATAAAGTAGATATATTGAAAAAATATAAAAATATTAGACAAATTAATATATCACTTCATAGTGAAAATAATAAAACAAATTATATAGAAGATATAATGGAAGCAGTAGATAATTTGAAAAATATATTTATTGTTTATAGATTTTGGACTTTAAAAGATAATAAGTTAGATACTAAAATGTTGGAATATTTGGATAAAATAAAAGAAAAATATTTTATAACTGATGAAGTATATAATACAATAATTAAAGGTAATAATGTAAAAATTAATAATAATATATATATAAATAAAGATAAAGAATTTGAATGGCCTAGTTTAAGTAATGACTATTATAATGAACGTGGTTTTTGTTATGGACTTAAAAATCAAATAGGTATACTTGTAGATGGAACAATAACAGTATGTTGTTTAGATTCTTTTGGTGTTAGTAATTTAGGAAATATTTTTGTTGATGATATAGAAACGATTATGAATAGTGAAAAGGTTAAAAATATTATTAAAGGATTTAATGATAGAAAAGTGTACTTAGATATTTGTAGACATTGTTCTTATAAGGAAAGATTTAATAAAAATATTGAAGAAATAAAATAATTGTGTTATATTTAGATGGTAGTATAATAAATAGGACGTGATTATATGGACTTTAGAGATATAAAAGAGTTTGTAAAGGATACTATAGGTATAGTAATAATAATTATATGTGCTTTTGTTATTTTTGCATATGTTATTGGTATGCAACAAATAGTAGGACCCAGCATGAATAATACTTTTCAAAATGAGGATTATGTAATTATATTTAAGGCTAGTTATAATTTTTTTCCAGTAAAAAGGTTTGATATTGTATCTTTTTATTATGATGAAACCAAGTATTTGGTAAAAAGAGTAATCGGTTTACCAGGAGATACTGTAGAAATAAAAAATGACGTTTTATATATAAACGGCGAACAAGTAGAAGAAGAATATGTAAGTAGTAAAACAGAAAATTTTTCTTTAGAAGATTTAGGATATAGTACTATTCCTGAAGATATGTATTTAGTTTTGGGAGATAATAGAGGAGATAGTTTAGATAGTAGAGAATTTGGACTTGTAAAAAAAGAAGATATAGTTGGTAAAGTGTTATTTAAAATTTGGCCATTAAATTAAGAAATTAAAGTGTAATAATTTAATAAATTAAAGCATTTTAATTTTTTTTCATACGAACATTAAATAAACGTTAAATAAATCCAGCAATTACTACAAATATTATAAATATTACTTGACAATTTATTAATATTTGCTATTATATAATTGTAGTTAGTTAAAGTATGCTTTAACTAAGTATTAATATATGGGGAGGTAAAAATATGGACAAGAAAAAGATTGCTATTATTGCTTTAGTTTTTATCTTTTTAGGAACAATGATTTTTGCATTTGCTAATCCTAAAGATGAAGATTTTAAAGGCAATAGTGTCCCATCAAAAGTAGATGAAGATAAGACTACTGATGATGAGAAAAAAGATGAAGAAACTTTAGGAGAGGAGGAAGAAAATAATAATACTAATTTTGTTACAAACACAAACGGAGACAATAATGCTGATGAGGTTGTAAATGTAGTTGATTACTATAAACTTGCATTAGAGGCTGTAGAAAAAGCAGAAGCATCTTTATTTCAAAATGATGTAGATAGTGCAAAAGATTTAATTAATAATGTAACTACAGATCAAAAAGAAGATTTATTAGATAGAATTAACGATGTTCAAAATATAATAGATTTTGATAAATTACTTAAAGTATTAGAAAATAAAACTAATTCTTCTACTAATAAAGATGAATTAAATGATGCAAGAGATTTTAATACATCTAATTCAATAGCAGACAAACTAAATTCTTTAAAAGATAGTGCTAGTAAGACTGGTTTTGAAGAAAGATACAACGTTGTTATGTAACTTTAAATGATGTAACAAATCCAGTGATAAATGGTATTACTGAGGGAGAATATACAAATAGAGAAGTAGAAATTGAAGTTGTTGATGATTCTGAGTATACTATAACATTAGATGACAAAGCATATGAATTAGGAACATCTATTGAAGAAGGTAAACATGTTATTAAAGTGGTTGACAAAGCGTTTAATGAAACTGTAGTTAATTTTACTATTGATAGAACTGCACCAACAGCAGAAGTAACATATTCAACAACAGAATTAACAAATGGAAATGTAACAATAATATTAACTGCAAATGAGGAAGTAGAAGTTATAAATGC
>CALVSD010000080.1 GCA_944358805.1 uncultured Bacilli bacterium | reverse complement strand
ACTCATATCCCTTTATCCTTTTCTTTATTATACAACAAAAAAACACATAAGTTTCAAAAACTCATGCGTTTATCCTGTACTACAGATATGATTAAAAAAAAGAAATAAGATACTAATTACTTATTCTCCTCATCACTATTCGTTATAAAAATTGTTTCAATTTTTCTACTGCAGATTCCTGCATATCAACATATTCTTGTGCTATTTTATGTACTTGGGAATCTAATTCTTTATTATTTAATATTTTTCTCCCTTCAATAATTCCCATATTAGTTCCCTGTAATAATAGTTCAGCAATTTTAGATGAACTATTATCCATTAATGTTTTCATTTCCACTCCATACCAAGTGAGTACTTTATTTACTGCATTAGTTTCATGTGGTTCTTTATCACTGTATTTGGGATACAACTTACATATTTGATTAGAGATATCTTCGTACTTTTTATACTGATTATTTAGAACTTGTTTTAATTGTTCATCTTCTACTTTATCTAGTATAAAATGTATTGCATCCATTCCCATACAAGCACCTTTATTTAATTCATCTAATACATTCATTTCATTTTCACTCATTTTTATTCCTCCAATTATAAATTGGATTAAAAATATAAAATTATGTATTATTTATTAATATATTTTTTTAAACTGTTATTTTAAATATGTCTATTAGATTTCTTTTTTACTAAATAAATACCTTTACTAACTTCTTCCCCACAAGATTCTGTTTTCCCAATAGTCATTGACATTGCTAAAGAAAATATTGAAGATGTATTTATTCTTTTGCTATTGTTAGAATTAATTTGAATTACTTCCTTTGCTTTTTCTATAGCTTCTTTATCTTGCTTATCTTTTAAATATATAGAAACTTTCTTTACCACATCAAATATTCCACCACATTTTTTCAAAGTCAGAGTTTCCTTTGCAATTAAGTATACAACTGCATAAGTATAATCAGACAAATAAACATATCTTGTTTTTTTAACATCTACAGCTTTTTGTTCTTTATCATCAATATTAAAACTATTAACATTTTCAACAAATTCATCAGTTACATTAACTATGTTACCATCTGTAAACAATACTGATTCAACCACTGGGACTTCAACAACTTGAGGTTTCCAATTTTTCCCTAGCGGATTTGGTGCTTCGCTATATTTAATACATTCAACTAAACTTAATGGTGTACCTGGGTTTAACTCTTTTGCAAACTTGTCAAAAAATTCTGTTTTTTCTTTTTCTTTTGTTCTTTTTAAATTCATAATTAATCCTTCTTTCTTATCTAATTATACTATAGATATAAAGTTTCAACAATATCATTTACAATTAGTTATACTTACTTATATTTAAAAGTATTCCCATTGATACTAAGGTAATTAATAATGATGATCCACCATAACTAAGAAAAGGAAGTGTTACACCTGTTACTGGTATTAATCCTACTACTACCATTAGATTTAAAAGTGCTTGAAAAGATAATCCAAAAGTTATTCCAAAAGCTAAGAATTTGCCAAATTTATCTTCTGAGTTTATAGCTATTTTAAATCCTCTATATATAATGGTAATAAATAAAGTTGCTACTATTAGTATTCCAACAAACCCAAATTCTTCACTAATAATAGAAAATATAAAATCTGTTTGAGGTTCTGGTAAATAAAAATGTTTTTGTATAGAATTACCTAATCCTAATCCTAGTAATCCCCCAGGTCCTATCGAATATAAAGATTGTATTATTTGAAATCCACTTCCTAAAGGATCAGTCCAAGGATTTACAAAAGAAACTATTCTTTTTAATCTATATGGAGCCATTATAACTAAAACAACTACACCAATCAAACATAATACTCCTATTTTTATAAAAAATCCCATTTTTACTCCACTTACAAAAAGTAACACAACTATAGTCATAACTATTACTACACCTGTTCCAAAATCTGGTTGTAACATAATAAGTCCAAATACTAATAACAATATTCCAAGAATAGGAAATACTCCCTTTTTTATATCTTTTAATAATTTTTCGTTTTTAGATAAATATTTTGATGTAAAGATTATTAGTGCCAATTTAGTAAATTCACTAGGCTGTATTCCAAGTGATCCTATCCCAAACCAACTTCTAGAACCATTCCTTATTGTTCCTATTCCTGGTATTAACACTAATATAAGAAGTAAAAAGCAAACACCAAAAATAATGTTTGCTTTATTTAAATACTTTGTATAAGGTATATTTGCTACTATTATCATTATTACGTATCCAATTATTAAAAACACAGCTTGTGATTTCAAAAATTTATATGAATCATTAAATTTATATTCCGCCCATACATATGAAGAAGAATATATCATAAGAAGTCCAAATAAAGATATTATAATTATTGATATTAATAATAGATAGTCTACCTTTTTCATATATCCCCCTTTTATAACCAAACTCCATATATAAGAGCTAGTAAACATAAAATGAATCCTGCTATCCAAAATAATTTTACAATATCAGTTTCACTCCATCCAAGTCTTTCAAAATGATGATGAATTGGAGTCATTAAAAATACTTTTCTTTTAAATAATACTACTGATGCTATTTGGATTATTACTGTAAGTGTTTCTATTACAAAGACTCCTCCAATAACGGCAAGTGATAATTCATGAGAAGTAAGAATTGCCACAGTTGCCAAAGTAGCCCCTAACGTTAAACTTCCCGTATCTCCCATAAATACTTTTGCAGGATGCGTATTATATACCAAAAATCCCATTATGCATCCTACTAATATAAAGCAGAAAATACCAATATCTTGATAACCTGCTATCCAACTACTTCCCCATGCCATTAATCCAAACGCTATAAAACCTATTGCGGATAGTCCCCCCGCAAGTCCATCCAAGCCATCCGTTAAATTAACAGCATTAGAAGCTCCTACTAACAAGAAGAGTATAAGTACTCCATAAAACCAATTTAAGTCCCATTCTAAGTTTAATATAGTTATACGTAGTACTGAGTCTCCGCTGCCAAACTCTCTATATAATATATAAAATACTAATGCTACAATAAATTGTAATATTAACTTTTGAGATTGGGTTAATCCTTTATTTCTTTTTTTCTTAAGACTTATATAGTCATCTAAAAAACCAATTCCACAGTACGAAACAAAGACGAATAATATAATTAATAAATTTATTGAATGTTCCATCTTTCCTGTGAGTAATAACGCAAATACTGTAATAAGTGTAGGTATTACAAATATAAGTCCTCCCATCGTAGGTGTTCCTGCTTTGGCTCTATGAGCATCCACATATACATTTATGTTTTGACCACATTTAATTTTTTTTAATAAAGGTATCATTATAAGTCCAAAAATTACCGTTATAATAAACCCAATCATTAAGGCAAATAAAGATTTTGTAAGTGTTAACATAAGTTCACTTCCATTTCTACATGTACATTATATCATATTTTAATACAACTACCAAAAATAATTTGTCATATTTTACATTACCTTGTCAATTACCAAGCATAAGCCTTACAGTACTCCCTTCAACAATTTGACTATCAGCTTCAGGTGACATTGATTTTACTATATCTCCACTACCAGTATATTCAATTTGAAAGTTTTTTAGTTCTTTTTTCGCATCACTTACACTCATTCCTACTACATTAGGAAGGCGATAATATTTTTGTTCATACCATTGGTATATTTTATCAAGTCCTCCTTCGGGTTTTTCAATATCAAGAGCAGTTATTGCATCTGTTAGTATTGCTTTGGCTATTGGGGCTGATACTGTACCTCCAAATTGAGTTATACCTTTAGGATTATCTATTGCAACATACACTATTACTTTAGGATCATTTGCAGGTAAAAAGCCAATAAACGAAACAATATAATTTCCTACCATATAAGCTCCATTATCTACTTTTTGAGCTGTTCCAGTTTTTCCACCTACTCTATATCCTTCAATGTAAGCGTTTCTTCCTGTACCTAGTGCCACTACACTTTCAAGTGCCATTCTAACTGTTTGACTAGTATTTTCACTTATTACTTTTCTTACTTCTGTTTTTTCATTTAATTTTATTATCTCTCCTGTTTCTGGTTCAGTTATACTTTTTACTATATATGGCTTATATAAAGTACCTCCATTAATTGCTGCACTAACTGCTGTTATTTGCTGTGAGGTACTCCTCTAAATGATACTTTTTGCCTAAATTATTACTGGATGCTTTTAGTGTTGTTCCAGTTTTAAAAATAATATCTAAATTTATTTTTTTAGGATTATTTTCATCTTTATTAACAATTATTTTTTCTACTAAAGAATTAAATATATCACTTAAGCATAATTCATCTTCTATAGAATGTTCTAAGTTTTCTCTTATACTATTTATTTCTTT
>CALVSD010000079.1 GCA_944358805.1 uncultured Bacilli bacterium | reverse complement strand
TCTCTTATCTTATTATTAATCTAGTCTTAGAAAGTGGGGTCTTGTATCCATATAACCAGCATGATGAGATAATTGTAAGTATTAAGAGTCAAACCAAAAAAGGAAATATTATATGAAATATGTTTTAGTATTAGATGTAGCTAAAGGTAAAAGTATGTTTATGTTATCTTCAGATATTGGTGAAATTTTATTAGAACCTACAGAATACACTCATAATAAAACTGATTTTGAATTGATAGATTCTTATATTAATAAACTTGATATAAAAGATAACTTAACTATTGTTATGGAAGCTACTAGTATTTATCACAAAGCACCAGAAAGATTTTTTAAAGAAAATAATTATCATGTTATTGTTTTTAATCCTATTATCGGTAAAGAAATTACTAACACTATTAGAAAAACAAAAACTGATAAACAAGACTGCATTAAATTATCTAATTTATTTTGGAAAGGTAGTATACCTGATAGAAATTATACTGAAGACGAAATTTATACTAGGTTAAACGAATTATCTAGACAATATTATCATTTAGATGAAGGATTAACTAGACATAAGAATCGTTATAAAGAATTATTACATCTTTGTTTCCCAGAATTTGAATTATGTTTTAAAGACGGAAAAATATATGAACTAACTGCGTTAAATTTTATTAAAGAATTTTCTCATGCTTATATTATTAAAGAAAAAAGAGTTGATGCTCTTGCCTACAATATGGCTAATACTAATAATAGGCACCTTAATTATTATAAAAAGAAAGCAGCTACTATCAAAGAGTATGCTCAAAACTCCTATCCAGGAGATAATGAAAACTCTAAAGATGTTGATAATTTAAAACAACTAGTTAAAATTATTATTGATATTACTAAACAAAAAGATGAAGTAAAAAATCAAATGATTGAACTTGCTAAACAAACTAAACATTTTAATAATATTGTATCTATTTTTGGTATAGCTGATTTATCTGCGGCTTTAATAATCGCTGAATTAAAAGATATTACTAGATTCAATAATATTAAACAAATTAATGCTAGTTGCGGATTAGATCCTACCATAGTTCAATCAGGTAAAAGTATAAATTATCATGGACCAATTTCTAAAAGAGGAAATAGATATGCTAGAAAAATATTATTTAATTGTAGCCGAAATATAGTAACAATATCAGCAAAATGTGATAAAGAAAATCCAATATACGTTTATTATCAAAAGAAAAAACAGGAAGGTAAACATTACTATGCTTGTTTAACAGCCTGTTCTACTAAACTAATTAGAATTATTTATGCATTATGCATGAATAACTCAACACAAAATTAGTTTAGCATTTTATTTAAAATATATCAACTATTAAACACCAATTTTTAAAAAAATAATCACTTTTGGTGTTTTAAGTCATGAGATAAAACATTATTTTGGCAAAATTTCAACTTTTTTAAGAAATTTACAAAAATTACTTGTAAAAACTTAGAAAGTCACAAATAAACTAAGTGTTTTAAAAATTACTAATTAAATTTTTATTTTACTATTTACTTAACAAAAAAGCGTATACAACGCTTTATAATATTAATTATTTAAATGACTATCCCCAGTCAAATAGTTTATATCTATTCCTTCTTGTACATTATACACATATACGTTAAAACAGACATCTCCACATTTATCTTCTACAGAACTAGCTTCTATTTGAACACCACTAGCTACTAAATTATTTTCTTCAAATATTGGAGTAACTCTATATAAAACATGATTATTTGTTTCTTTTACATAGTCTGCTACTTGATTTTCAAACTCTAACATTCCTTCTGTATTCATACTTCTTGTACAAGTAATTAAGTTTTTAGGATTAGCATTTTCACCAGTTAGTTGATATCCAATTAAATGACATCGATTATATAAATATTTACCACTTACAATATCATATTTAACAGTATGCCATCCTGAAGGTTTTATTTGTCCTATACTTCCTCTTTCTTCAATTGGCATAGTATTCACACTAACATTTGCATATGCAACTCCACATCTTCCTAAAGCATCGAGTTCACTATATTCTTCAAAACTTCCCTTTAAATAGTCTTCATCAGTAAAATTAGGTTTATTATTATTTAAAACAACATAAGAGTTTCCACTATACTGTGGAATATTACTCATATCATAAGATTCTATTGCGTATGTTTTATTTATTTGTATATATTCTTGAATTTCATCTTTATAATATGTTCCTATAGCAACTAATACTATCAATATGGAAAGCATAAATTGTTTCTTTTTATTTTTTATTTTCCTTCTACCCATATTTAATATCCTCTATATTATTTTATCATATTTTTTATTATTTGAGTAAAATTTAAATCCATTATACATTTATTTAACCTATTAAAAAAGATTAATACTGTAAAAATAAGAAATTTGCAAAGCAAAAACTTATTTATATAAATATTAATCTATCATTGTTTGAAAATATATTGGTGTTATTTTTTTTATTTTAAAATATAAAATAATTAATATTACTAGTGTTAATACAAATATTAGAATAAACACTATAATAAGAAAATAAATTGAAACGAAATTTAAATTCATAAAAGTAAAGATTAAATTTAATAGTAAAATAATACAAGAATATATTGTAATTGAAAAAATATATATCAAAAAATAAGTAAAACTAAATGCTATAGCAAAATATTTAATAATTGAAAAATTTGAAAATCCTATTAACTTATATAAAGATATTTGTTTTTGTTCATTCAATAATATCTCACAAACATTTATAACTATAATAATTAATATAATAAAAAATATTATTATTAAAGATATACTTAAAAAAGTTTGAGAAAAAGATAAAATATTACTAATTCCTGTTTGATTACTAGTAAAATTAATATTTACACAATAGTCTCTATAGTTATTTATAAAATTATCAACATCATTAGACTTTTTTAAAATTATTTTATATTTCTTTTGTTCATCTTTTAACTGTTCTATTTTTTCTATATCACCACTATTAAATTCTTTTATACTGTAATTATCTTTTAAAATAACTTCAATTGTTCTATTAAGCAAATTGTTTTCTTTTGCCGAAATAATATTATCAACATATCCTTTAAAACTTGCATTTATATATAGAAAAACTAAAAGTACCAATAAAATTATTAACTGTCTAATTATTAACTTATCAGAAAAAAAGCTTTTATAAATTATTTTCATTTAATATATTTCCTACTTCCAATTTACAAACTTTATTCATTAGTAATTTTGAAATAAGTATAATCAACAGTATTATAAATACAATAAATATAAATTGTGGTGCTAAAAATAATTTTAAATCAATATATGCATAATTTAAAATTTTATCAATTTCTAAATTCGCTTTTTCTAAAAGGAACATAATAATAACACCCTCTAACACAATAGATAAAATAATTATAGTCAACACTTTAAAAATAATTATATTAGTTATTTGTCTATTAGTAAAACCAAACAATTTATATAAACCTATATCTCTCTTTTGTTTTTTTATCATATTTCCTAAATAAATAACAAAAATAATACTAATAAATAAAAACATAATGATAGTTAAAGCTTTAGAAATCAAATTAATATTTTCTAATAATTCAGTTTTCATTGAAAGTTGTCTTTCAACAATATAACCATCTTCTTCTAATTGTTTAGAAACAGTATCAACATTTTCTAATTTATCTACTACAACAGATGTAGCTAATCCATTATCTTCAACCTTTACTTGAGAAAGATATTCATCACTATAAACTATTCTTTCTTCTTCTACTATTTCTTTTAATGTTTCATCTAACATATAACAATCATAAAACATTCCCGTAGAATACCCATCATCATATAATCCTACTATTTTTATTTTCCTTGAATATTCTTTAAGTGTATCAATAGTATATAAATCTCTAAATATTTCTTTTTTATAAGATAAGTTTAATTCTTTATCAACATAATCTTTCATATTTATTACATCAGAAATTGTTGTTAAATCACTAATATTTTTGGCAAGATATTTAGGACATATCATTTCATTACTATCATTGACTTTTCTTCCACTTATTATTTTAGGAAAATAAATATTATTTAGTGGTTTTATATTAACATATATTTTCTTATTATCAATATTTAAATAACCAGTTGCCATATTATAATCTTGATTGTATACTATTGCAATATGTTCTCTATTTATTAAATCAGAAACAATATCTGAATAATTCATATCTTTATAAACAAACAAACTTCTAGCTTCTGAATAATTTTTAGTATAATCATTAAATAATTGAGTAAAATTAGCTGATACTTGAAGTAAAATATTAAAAACTAAAAAAAGCAAAGTAAAAAAAGCAATAAGCAAAGAAACTTTTATTTTTTGACTC
>CALVSD010000078.1 GCA_944358805.1 uncultured Bacilli bacterium | reverse complement strand
TCATTTAATTTAAAAAAAGTCTTAATATTTTACACAAATTTGTAAAATTTAAAACTTTTTCATGCTTTTATCCTGTTCATTATATTTTCTTTTACTTATTATTTTGAAAATTGATGATATAATTTCTTCATCATAATTATGCGTTGAATTATATATTTTAACCAAATATTCAGATACATTATCAGCATTAATCCTTGTAGAAATATCATCTGAATACTTAATAGATTTTATTCCCATATTATTTAAATTACTTACTTTTTTTTCGCTATCTGTTATTAACAAAAAGGTATTTTTATCTATTGATAATTCTTTAAATATTTTGGCTACTATCCCATAATTTCTGTTGTCACAAAAATTATTAACATCTAATAAAATCTTTTGGGCTGAATCCCTGTCCTTTTTACCAATGTATTCCCCATTTGAAGTACGTCCCGACACTTGCAATTCAAGTTCTTTTAGTTTATAATGTAAGCCCCATCCCTGTGCTTCTTGTGGTAAGTGAACAAGAATTCCATCATTTTGAGAAATAATTTTAATTGAATTAATTCTTTGAATTTCACAATCACAATGTGAATCTCCATACATTCCTAAGAAGCATTCACTTTGAATTCTTAATATTATTTTTTTTTCTGAAAACATTTTTTTTATTTCATCATAATAATTACAATCATTTTCTGCTTTTATTTCAGAAATTTTATCGTTTTTAATAAATAAAACTATATTCGGAGATGTTAATCCATATTCTTTAATTTCGTTTTCATCAGCTTTATAACATACAGTTAAAACATCAGCATTAAACAAATTATTATTATTTTGTAGATAAAAAGATATTTTATCATTATTCATAATCCTCACCTTATTTTTTTAATTTTAAATACATTGTACAAGTTCCGTTTTCTGAAAAAATATTTTCCCTTTCATACATATTTTCCATAGGTAAAAAAACTGAATTATCCCGAGAATTTAAATAATTTGAAAAAATTCTATACATAGTTATTAATCTGTCATTTCTATATTTCATCTGTTCCTCAGTAAAACCCATGGAAGTATAAAATTTCTTATTATTCTTAACAAAAGCATCATAAGTAGTCTTGGAAATACTGTCTATAATTGAATGATCAACATATCCTTCACCATCTTTTTCTAATGAAAATACACTTATGTCAGATGCATTTTTAACATGCGTACTATCAAAATATTTATTTCCCTCTATATGAAATAATTTTCTATTATAATCTAACTGCTCTTTCCATCTTGGTTCTAATTTACTATTACAATTTTCTAAAAAAACATCTGAGTAATAACATATCATAGATGATTCAACATTATTTTTTTTTAACATAATTACAATATCACGAAGCGTTTTAAGTTTCCATAAAGTAGTATTACCTAAATATGATTTATAACCATATTTCGTATATCCAGGGCAAAATAATGCATGAAAATTTATTTTTTTATTTAATAATTTATAATCTATAATATATTTAAAAAAAGAGGAAAAATCAGTTTTTCTATTATAATTAGGATCAAAATAATTAAGGCATTTAGAGTAAATTATCCAACATTCTATAAAAAATTGTTCATCAAATATTAATTTTTGTTTTTCTTGAAGACAAACTCCTTTAGATATCATTGCTGCTATTAAAGACTTTACAGCAATGATATTGAGCTGTGAATGCTCAATATTAAAAATTTTAAATATATCATTTAAATAAATTTTCATTTTATCAGTCCCCTCGCATAAACATTATGTTGATGAATAGATTCTAAATTTTCTATTTCAGTACAAATCATTCCACCATTGTAATATTGTTTTAATGCAATTAATGTATCTCTAATTAAATCTTCAGAAAATTTTGGGTTTTCATACGCTTTTTCTGTTAATAGTTTTTCATCAACGCTTTTCACTATTCCATATACTTCAGCACTAAACTGTGAAAAAATTATTTCTAATACCTCTTCTAAAATCAAGTCATCTATATTTCCGTATAAGATTGCCTTTAAATTACATTTTTGACTATGTGCCCCATATTTCGAAATTGATTTAGAATTTGGACATAACATAGCACCTTGAGCAGTTAAAGATATACTTTTTTCAAGTTTATAATTATCTAATTTTCCACTTAGAACAATGTCACTATTCAAATATGTAATTTGTTTTGAAACAGGTGTCATTTTTGGATAGACTATTCCAAAAGACAATGAAATATTTGCATTATCTAATTCCAGCCTTTTAACTAATTCTTCCAATATGTAATTTAAACTATGAATTGTTATTATTTTATTTGCAACCATTTCATCTAAAACGTTTACAATTCTACTTAAATGTGCTCCTTTAATATTACTTTTCAATGCTACACCTGCAATTATTTCACATACTACATTATACTTATTTCCAGATTCAAATATCATAGGGAGCTTATATTTGCATATACCAACATTATCTATTTCTATATTTCTATTATCAGTCATGTCATGAATATAGCTCATTTTATCCCTTCTTTCTCAATATTAAAATGTGTTTTTGATTATCATCTCTTGTATTTTCTACACTAGAATCAGTTATAGTAACATTCCAACCATTAGGAATTATATCTAATAACTTCTCCTTTGTAATTACACATTGTAAATACGAAAATTCTTTTGTCACATCAGCAGTTGATACTCTATAAATACTTCTTTCATATTTCCCATCATAGTACCTAAACAATTCAACTTTTTCGTTATCATCTTCTTTAACAACCCGATAACTACTATCAGGAATTCTATCTCGCCATTCTTTATTAAATATATCTATAATTAAAACACCATTTTCCTTTAAAATTAAATTACATCTATTAATTGTATCAATAAATGCTTTATAATTACTGTATGAATTATATAATGAATAACAACAATCATACAAAATCATTGGTTTCCAACTATAAAAATCAGCATTATAAAAATTAAATAGTTTTTTCTCAGGAATAAATTCAAAATTTCCCATATCTACTCCCGATATGTTTTTATACCCCAATTTATATAGTTCGTTGCCAAGTCTACCATATCCACACATAATATCCAAAATATTAGCATCAGTATTTAAAAAACTTCTTTGTAAAAAATTCCTTTCATTTTCTGTAATTTTTTGAAATTTTTTTTAATTATAATCCTTTATCATATTAACTTCAAAAAAACTTTTAGCACTTGAATATTGATTCATAAATCCTCCTTATTTTTACTTTTTTATTATCGTTTAAATATAAGTGTCTCCTTAGCGGTATATTTTACCATTTTTTTATTATCTGTCAATAGGTTTGGTAAAAATTTAAAATTTTTATATCATATGTTACATTTTTAAAAAAAATATTTCTTTGTTACTTACTAACTAATTATAAAAAATATTATGTTTGTCAAGAATGATATAGTGATTTATTTTAGTCTTGATAAATGTAATATCCTTTTTATATCATTTTTAATCAACGGTACAATTAATTTTATATTCTTTTACTATTTGATTTGGACTTTTAAGTCCTAATACTTTTTTAGCTATATTATTATATATTGCATTATATCTTTTTAATTTCTTTTTTAGATCTTCTACTGATGTAAATTCATTTCTACTATAAAATCTTTCTACATCTGTTTTATGACTTTGTTCCACCTTTCCATTTTGCTATAGGGAATATTGCATAGTTCTTCTATGATTAATTCCAAATTCTTTTAATGTTAATTCAAATAATATTAGTAAATTCGTTTTCAGTTAATTATTTACAAATTCATCTCCATTTTTTGTTTGAACTGTATTTATCTTTAAATCCATTTTTTCTTTTAATATCTCAATAAAACGTCTTGTATTGGTTACTCTTTTTTCATCAACTATTTCTAATATTCTTTTTCTAGAATATTCATATATTGCCGTTATTTGGTAATACTTTTTATCCATTGTATCAAATAATAAACATTCTCTTAGAACATATTTTATATCTACTTTAACTTTATTTCCTGGATATTTTCCGCACTTTTCTTCGTGTTTTCTATAAACTTTACTTAATTTTACTTTCTCTTTAGGGGGGATTTATTTGTTTTACTATTCAAACATTGCTCTTCTTGCATATCCTCTTTTCTTTAATTAAACATATACCTCTACCAATCAATCCATTCCATATCTAGACTTCATATTATTTATTAATTCTAATTCTAAATCTGCATGAGCATTTGGATGTGAGTGTGGTTTTCTTGACCTTTAATCTAGACCCTTACTGTTCCATCATACTTTTTTTATTGTCTATATATAATGTCTATTTGCGTGATTCCTTATTGATACTATTGTTATACCATTTTTATGTATGTAAATGGTAAAATAAAATGTAGGAATTCGGTAAATTATTTTGTCGGTTTTCCTACATTTTTATATGCTAAAATA
>CALVSD010000077.1 GCA_944358805.1 uncultured Bacilli bacterium | reverse complement strand
ATAAAAATTAATTTATCAGTCTTCAATAGCAATTTTTATAAAATCCATAGCAACCTTATTAATTGTTTTTTTCGAATAAATAATTCCAATAGGATTTATAGGCATTTCTTCTTTTAATTTGATTTTAACTAAATCATATTCTCTAACTTCATCTTCAATAAAATAACCTATAAAATCATTTTCTTTAATATAATCAGCCATTAATTTAGAATCTGGCATTAAATGTGTTGCACTTAATTTAATATTATTTTTTTGTAAAATTTCATCTAACATTTGTCTTCTGCGAGAACTTCCTGATATAACTAATGTATAATTAGATAAATCATTTAATGACTTAACATCATTTTTTATTTTTTCATAAAAAGATTTAGAACAAGCAAAACAAGTTTCATATTGGTGAATTGGTTTTACTTCAAAATCAAATTTTTCACTATAATTTATATGGGGCAAATAATCTATTAAAATATCAATTTTGTGTTGTAGTAAAAAATCATTCAAGTTTGATGCACTATCAGTATTTATTTTAATTTTTACATTTGGGTATGATTTAGTAAATTTATTTAAATATTTGGCAAGAGTAAAATCTGCAATATTTCGAGTAGTTCCTATTGTTAAAACCACATCCAAATTAGTAGATAACTGACTTGCTGAAAATATATCAATACTATTAAAGAAATCATTTAATTGTTTATATAATCTTTCTCCATCAAGAGTTAAATCAAATCCTTTATTATTGGTATTAACTAACTTAAGATCTAAAACTTGTTCTAATTGTTTAATACTTCTAGTTAAACTAGATTGAGAAACATTATTTTTTCTACTAGCATCAGAATAGCTTTTTTCCTTTGCCGTAATATAAAAGTCGTGATAATAAGTAAAGTTATTTCTTAAATCATACAATTCAAACACAATATCACCCCTGAAATTGTTTTATATAATAAATGAAAATGACTAAAAAGTCAAGTTTTGCACCCATTTATTCATATTTATAAATAGTTTTTCTATAAAAAATTTGTTCCTCTATATCTCCCTCAACATCATCTTCTAAATAATTTCCTAACAAATTAACAAAATTTTCTAATTCTTTTTCAATTTTTGGTGGTAGAGCAGAGCCATAGTCTTCATATAAAGCCCTTATAGTATGATAAATTACCAATTGGTATTCATTAATTTCAATCGTTACTTCCTTCATAATTCCATCCTCTCTATGTGAATGTTAACTCTTTTCTTAATACATAGCAAGTATATTATAGAACAAAACGATTACAAAAAATAAGTAAATAATAAAAGAAAATTTTCAGATATAAAAAAACGATTTTTCCCTTATAAAATAAAGGAAAAATCGGATAATTCTCTGGCACGTAAGAGAACCACGTTTGGAAATCGCAATTAAGGTTAATTTCTGAAACAATTATAACATATTTGACTACATATTAAAAGTTAATTAGCACAAAAAACATTAAATAAAAAAATAAAGTTATTTAAATAAAAATAACATACATTTATCTAATTACTAAATAACTTTATACATAATTATTATTATAAATTTTTATTAAAATTAAGCAGTCTACGTTCCGTCGGTTGTGTTTTTCTTGACATTATTTTATAATGTAATTGAAAGAGAGGTAAACATAGATATATGGATGCTGAAAAAATTGGAAAATTTATATGTAAATTAAGAACAGATAAAAATTTGACACAAAGTCAACTAGCTGAACGTATACAAGTTACTAATAAAGCTATTTCACGATGGGAACGTGGAGTAGGATTTCCTGATATTTCTCTTTTAGAACCATTATCTAATGAATTAGATATATCAATTTTAGAACTATTAAAAGGTGAATATTTAAACAAATGTGTTCAAGCTGAAAAAGATGATATTAACATCTTACTTGAAACACTTATAAAAATTAATAAAGACTCTAAAAATCGTAAATCTATGACATTGTTTATTTTGTTTTTTATATTTTTATTAATTATATTTATATTTTATTTTTCAACACGATTTGGTGGATTCAATAATATTTATATAGAACAATTATTTAATCATATTTCATTAATACCATTTAGTAATGTATATGCACTAATTTGTAATAAAAATGTTATCACATTTGTTAATAATATAATAATTAATTCTTTACTTGCTTTTGTTATTAGTTTTTACATAATATATTTTAAAAAAAATAATAATAAATTTATGACAATTTTATTAATATTAAATTTATTATTAGAATTATTTAAGTGGTTAATGACTATTGGCATATTCGACATAGATGATATCATTATAAGATGTATAGTTGGTTTAATAGTCATTAGCGTATATAAAAAAAAGAAGGAGGTGAAAATACAATGAAAAATAAAATTTTAACCATATTATTACTGTTATTTGTTGTTTTTGTTGGGAACACTAAAATAAACGCTATGGAATTAGATAACAATTCAATTGATGAAAATATTACAATAGAAGTTACATCTAATTCAAGAGCCCCAAAAGAATTCTTTACTAATCCTAGTGATGTGTTAAATGGAAAATTACGCGAAAAAAATGTACCTACATTACATTGGGATTTAAATTCTAGTCAATACAATGGTAACTTAGTTGAAGTACGTAGTAGTTTATTATACACCAATTATTATTTTTCTCCTAATAGTAATGGGGAACTAAAAATAGATTATTGGATTTCTCCTATCAACGCTAATGGTACTAAAATGATTATAAAATTATATAATGTAAGTACAGGAAAATTTGTAGGCACTCATACAACTGGTGGAGCTCCAACTGGTGCTTGTGTAACATTTAGAGGCTTAAATACATCACAACATTATGCTTTTGCATTTCAAGCAATAAGAGATCCATTAGCATATAATGGTGTTGAAGGAACTATTGTTGTCTATCATTAAAAAATAAAAAGGTGATTTATTCATCTTTTTATTTTTAACTAGAATTATTATATATTTTTTAACACTTCAATTTTTACCATTAATTCTTCAATGTAATAAATTACTATTTATCTTTCAAATATAGTTATATCATATTTTTTTATTTAGAATAATCATAAAATTAGTTATTACAATTAAATATAAGTAAGTTTAGGGTTTCAACTATTCATATTATTTTACTACTCTTCATTTTTATCTTCTTCTAAACCATCATTATATTTAATGCAATATGATATTGCTACTAATCTTAAAGAAATCCATACAAGAGAATCATATAATTGATTACCTTTAATAGTAGAAGAAAGACAATAATTTTTTATATAAGAAAGATTAATAGGAAGTTCCAGTTTTCTATTGTTTTTACCTAGTGCTTTAAATAATAAATCATTAGCAATATCATCACATTCTGAAACTATATCTGAGTTATCATCATAATATTTAATAAAATAATCTGTTATATCATCAACCTGTTTAAAAACATTTTTTATTTTTTCTTCTGATTTATCTTTTAATTCTACGAGTTGGTTATTAATAATATCTTCTAAAATCTTTTCTTTTTCATCAGTGTTTAAATCTTTAATAGATGAAGTTAATTCATCCAATGTATATTCTTGAACTTTTATTACCTCACTTAAATTTAAAGTCATTTTTTTAGTTATACTTTGAACATAATCGATATTATCTATTTTCATATTTTATTACCTCCATTTTTAAAAATCCTAAACTTACTATTAAATATTATACAATAATTTTAACCTATTCGCCAGACAATTAAGATTAAAAGCAAATTTAATGGGAAAATTATTACTAGGTGATAGTAATGATTGATAATAACTTAAAATATTGTCGTGAAGAATTAGAAATGACACAAGAAGAATTAGGGTATATTTTTGGCGTCAGTAGAAAAACTATATCTGGTTGGGAAACTTCAAGCAATATAATTCCATTTAGTAAATTAATTAAATTTTGTAATTTATATGATTATTCATTAGATTTCGTTATGGGATTAACAAGAAGGAATAACAGAAACAATGCTAAAATTAAAACTAATAAAAACTTAATCGGAAAAAAGTTAAAAGATTTAAGAAATAATTTTAATTTATCTCAAGAAAAGTTTGCTAATAAATGTGGTCTTTCACAAACTACATATAGTCATTATGAAACAGGTTTTAATTTAATTACCACAACAAATGCTTATTTAATTTGTAGAACTTATAATGTATCAATGGATTGGCTTGTTGGTAGAATTAATAATTCTAAAATTAATAACTAAAAAGTAAGAGTATGATATATAAACAACTATTATTACTTTTATAGTACATTTAGTCATATAAATTTCATTATTATTAAAATCATATTAAGAAATGTTAAAGAAAATTATCAATATTATAGTTTGGTGTAAATCCTAAATCTTCAAATAAATATAACTAATTTTGTGTACATTTTTGTGTACACGATTTTTTAACTTTTCTTAAAATTTGTGTACATACTTAAGGAAC
>CALVSD010000076.1 GCA_944358805.1 uncultured Bacilli bacterium | reverse complement strand
ATTGTTGCAGAAATTATAGCATTTATTGTAGAAGAAAAAGCATATAAAGAAACATTAAAAGTTATAAAAAAGAATAGAGTTGGCAAAAATGACACTTGTGACACTAAAAAGTAGGAGTACCACTCACATAGAAAAGTGTCATATCTGTCATTATAAAAGGAGCAAAAATTTGCCCCTTTTTACATATATAAATTTAACTTTGAATAATTTTTTGTTTATACTACAAAATATCTATATCACTATGAGATAAACAACTTAAATGTTAAAAAAATTTACTGATAGAAATAATATATCACTTATGATTTTATATAAAATATTTATAATATTAGGTGTAAAAATAGATAAAATTTTTGAATCGTAAAACAATTTAACAAAATAATTTTGCCTTTTTTGTGCAATTATATATGGTAATACAAAAAATGTAGATTTTTGTGTTATAATTAATTTAGTATGATGCCAAAGTTTTAAGAAAGATGTAAGGTGAAATTGTGATTAAAGAATATTATCAATTTATAAAAGATTATTTAAATTTAGCAGAATTAAAAATAAAATATGTGGTTATTAACATATTATCTGCATTTTTTTATAAAGGATTTTCAATTTTATTACCGCTTATAGGGTCATTAATAATAAAATACTTGACTAATGGTGATGCCAAAATGAGCTATATTTGTTTAGGCGCATTTTTATTGACTTATATTTTATATAATATTGCTTTATATATTAATTATAAAATTTATGGGTATAATATGAATTTTGTTTATGACAAATTAACCAATAAGGTATTAGATAAATTAGTTTCAGTAGATAATAATTTTACCAGATTTATTAGTAAGGGGAGATTAATGAATTCTATTAATTCAGATATAATTGATGTTGGTGATATGAATGATAGAATATCTGAACTTTTAATGGGTGTTTTACAAATAATTGCAGTTTTAGTGATTGTTTGTTTCTATAATATTTATTTATCATTATTATTGATATTATTTTCAATAATTTATATTATAGTTAGAAATAATTCAGATAGAAAAATAAATTATTATCATAATAAGGTTGTAGTTCAAGATGATAAATATAGTACCCTATTAACTCAAATTGTTTCTGGATTACAAGAAATAAAAACATTTAATATGTTGCCTAAATTAACAAATAAATTAGATGTTATTCAAAATAAATTTATAAAATTTTATGGAAAAAAACGAGATTATTATACTATTAGAGATAATGATGTTAAAGTTATAACTTATATTTTTAGATTTTTATTATATATATTGTTAATTCTATTGATGACAAAAGATAAAATTGATGTCAGTGTATTAGTATTAATAGTTTCATATCATGAATATATAGTATCTTATATAAATGACTTAATTGATGCGACTTCTACTATAAGAGAAGTTAATACAGCCGTAAACAGAATTAATGATATTTTAAATTATGATTCAAAAGAAATAAAGTTTGGAATTATTGATACTAAAGATATACATGGTATTATTGAATTTAAAAATGTTAATTTAGAAATTAAAAATAATAAGATATTACACAATATTAATTTAAAAATTGATCATAATGAGGTTGTTGCTATTGTTGGTGAGGCAGGAAGTGGCAAAACAATGATGTTTAATTTAATATTAAGATTATTTGAACCTACTAAAGGGAAAATAACATTAGATAATATAAATATTTTCGATTTTAATAAAGATGCTTATTCCAATAATGTTTCAGTTGTTAATCAAAAACCATTTATATTTAATATGAGTATTAGAAAAAATTTAGATTTTGTTGATACAAATATTAGTAATCAAATTGAAGCTTGTAAAAAAGCAGGGATTCATGAATTTATTGAAACGTTGCCAAATGGCTATAATACTATTTTAAGAGAAAATGGTAGTAATATATCAGGTGGGCAAAAACAAATGATTTCAATAGCAAGAACTATTTTATCAGAGGCAGAGGTTTTATTATTAGATGATATAACGACATCACTAGATCCTGATACTGCAAAATTAGTACCTAGATTAATTAATAGTTTAAAAAAAGACCATACAATTATAATGATTACAAAGAAACCTGAACTTATGAAAGAGGCAGATAGAATTGTTGTTTTAGATAAAGGAAAAATTAATGATGTAGGAACACATAAACAATTAATGGCTAGAAACAAAATTTATCAAATGTTACAATCTAGAAAATCACCTAGTAGAATGGGGGTGTTTGACAATGTTTAAAAGATATTATTTAATAGTTAAAAAGTTTTTTAGTTTTGGAGCTAACAATAAAAAATTATTATTTCATCTATTTTTTTCAGCTTTTTTAAGAAGTCTTTCACTTTTATTAATACCATTTACGGCATCAATGATAGTTAAATATGCTGCTATTAGTGATTTTAATAGGGCTATTATATGGATTCTTATATTTCTTATAAGTAGTTTAATATATGTTTTATTTCATCATTATAATTTTGTAGCATATTCAAATAGTTCTATATTTACACATAATAAGTTGCAACAATTAATTTTGAATAAAGTTACTACTTATGACGAAAATTTTTCAAAAGAAATCTCTACACCTTATATTGTCAATACTGCATTTAACGATGTTGGTAATGTTATGAAAATTCCCGATATAACATTTGATGCAATTGCTGAAGCTATAAATATCATTGTAGCAATAGCTATTTTGATGAAGGTTAATTTTATTATTGGTCTACTTTCATTAGTATTAAATATTATATCTTTATATACAAGTGCAAAGAATATGGAAAAAAAAGAATTTTATTTGGCGGGGCAAAGAAAGTATCAAGATAGTATTTCGGGTTTAATGGGGCAAATTATTGATGGAAATAAGGAAATTAAATCATTTAATATGAAAGATGATATAAGTGGTTATTTAGAAAACTATAAAAAACAATGGCGCAAAAATTATTTTAAAAAGCGAAAATATAATGATAATGTTTATGTTTTTGTTCCTGCCATTTTAGGTTTTGGAAAAATTTTAATATATTTAATTTCCATATATTTAATTTTAGGTGATAAATATAATGTTGCTACGTTAGTTTTGATTATAGGATATTATGAAAATATTCAAACTGAATTTTCAAAATTTTTTAATAAGTTAAATGATATATCTGGAAATACTACTAGGGTTGATAGAATTTACAAAATATTAAACTACAAGACAAAAAATATGTTAGATTTTGGAAAAAATGATAATGATATGATAAATGGTAAAATTGAATTTAAAAATGTTTCCTTTACTTATGAGAAACAAGAAGTAATAAAAAATGTTAGTTTTAAAATACAACCTAAGTCTTTTATTGCAATAGTTGGTAAAAGTGGTAGTGGTAAATCCACTATATTTAGATTATTATTAAGATTATATAAAGCTAATCAAGGGGATATATTACTTGACAATGAAAATATTTATGAATATTCAAAAGATGTATATTCTAGTAATGTTGCCATTGTAACTCAAAAACCATTTATTTTTGATATGAGTATTAGAGAGAATTTAAGTTTAGTTGATTCTAATCATCAGCATCAAATTGAAGCTTGTAAAAGAGCAGGAATTCATGATTATATTATGAGTTTAAAAGATGGTTATAATACTAAAATGATTAGTGATGCTGAAAATATTTCTAGTGGTCAAAAACAATTAATAGCACTTGCTAGGACATTGCTTTCAAAATCCGAAGTATTGTTATTTGATGAAGTAACTTCCACTTTAGATATAAATACATCTAAAAAAATAATGAAAATACTTAAAGATTTAAAAAAGGATCATACAATATTAATGATTACACATAAACCACAATTAATGAAACTTGCTGACGAAATTATTGTTATTGATCATGGTCGATTAGTTGGTAATGGAAAACATAAAGAATTATTAAAGAATAATAAATATTATCAAGTATTACAAAAATAATTAAATAAAAGCCAAAAATAAACCTAGTAAGCAACTTAATGCTCACTAGGTATTTTTCTGCTGTTTAATATGCAATATGAGTAATCATAAATTGGTAATGATTTATTTATCTCATTATTAATTATTTTATCATTAAAATCGGTTTCATAAATATTAAATAACATTTCCGCAGTAAACTTTTTCTTTTCCATATTGCTTAATTCTAAATACTTGGCTGAAAAAAATAATAAATGTTTATATTTGCTAAAATTAATAATAGTTTTACGATAATTAGAATCTAATTTAGATAGTACTTCTTTTAAAAGAATAAGTATATCTCTAGTATTAAAATTAACATCAAAATTCTTGTTTTCTAATATATAAATACTTAATCTTAATTTATCAATATTGTTCAAATCATCAAAATTGTTTATTAAATTTATGACCTTTTTTGTGTTATTTTCTAGTAACATATTTTACCTCTTTTCCTTTAATTATAAGGGTTATAAGTAACTTCGCTTAATTATTACCTGTGTCTATACTGTATTCATACTACTCTTTGTCTCATACCTCCAGATAAATTTTTAGGATATTTATAAATAAAATCTTTAAGACCGTATAATTCTAATAATTTTATAACTCTTCCTTTCTTTTCTTTTGTTAAGTTTTTTTCTATTTTTAATCCTATTAAACAATTATCTAAAATATTTAACCAAGGAAAT
>CALVSD010000075.1 GCA_944358805.1 uncultured Bacilli bacterium | reverse complement strand
AAAATGTAAACATTTGTTTGTCAATAATTTTAGTGAATAAATGGCACAAAAATCGAACTTTCCTTATAAATAAAAAAGCATCAAACTTAGATGCTTTATCTATTTGATCTCTTTATTCTTATCTTAGGTCTATTATCCCTTGTAATTTTCACTTCTAATTCTCTATCTACTTCTACATCATCAATAAGTGAAGTGCTATCCTTACGTACTCTTATATTTTCGTTTTCAAGTAATGTATTAATAACACCCCTATTTGCTAACGCATATTTACTTTTACACTTTGTGCATATATAATTATCTTTTACTGACAAATATTTAAAATCTTTATTAGCACAAACCACACATCCTTTTTCTAAAATTTTACTAAAATCACTTTTAGTAGTTATAATATTAATTTTCTTTATCATATAATATCCTTTCTAATTTAAAAAGACAATTACCTTGCCTTTTCTTTTGCATATTCTAGTCTTAATTTATCCGCTATTGTAACAATAAATTCACTATTAGTGGGCTTCGCTTTATCAATATCAACACTATGGCCAAATACTTCTTCCATAAAATCCCAATTACCTCTATTCCAACTTACTTCAATCGCATGTCTTATTGCTCTTTCAACACGTGATACTGTTGTATCAAATTTACTTGCTATATCAGGATACATTTCTTTAGTTATACCACCTATCATATCAGGATTATTATAAATCATATCTATCCCTTCTCTTATATATTGATATCCTTTTATATGGGATGGCATTCCTAATTCATGTAACATTTTAGTTATAGATATTTGTAAGTTATTATGATATAAATTTATACTTCCTCCTTTTACTACTTTAAAGACATCTAATATTCTATTTTCCAAGTCTACTAATTCAAATGGTTTTAAAATATAATAATTAACTCCATACTCACTTACTTTTCTAATCATTTCTGGCGCATTATATGAAGTAGCTACAATTATATTTTTAGTAATATTTCTTTTCTTTAGTTCCTCTAACACGTATATTCCATCTTTATTAGGCATTATTAAATCAAGAAGCACTAAATCATATTCTCCACTCTTATCTAATATTAAATCTAGTCCTGCTCCTCCATCGTGTGCTTTCATTACTATTTCTATCTCTTTATGATCACTAAAATATTCCTCAACCATTTTAGTCAAATTAACATTATCATCAATCATTAAAACCCTTATCTTTTTCATTCTTTTTTCTTCCTCACTTTCTAGTACTATTATATATTTCTCTTGTGTCTATATTTGTCGATTTATAACATAAAAGAAAGAAAAAAAGAAGTAATTAGCCATACTTCTCTAATCTATAACATTAACTATATCTTCTACTTCGTTAATACTACTAGAAATACTACCTAATATTACTCCTTCAACTTCTTTTATACTAAATATTTTATTTATATTATCTTTATTTATATCTCCACTGTATATAATAGTTATGTCTTTACTACTATTTACTTTTATCATATTTTTAAGTTCTTTTATTTTTTCTTCCATATCCGTTAAGTTTAATTCTTTATTATTGTGATATGCTAATATAATAAATTCATAACTTTCAACTTTTTTAGTAATGTTTTTAAAATTATTATATAATTCTTCTACACTATTATCATTATCATTTAAGTATATAATAGGAATGATATTTGACTCTAGGGCTGCAATTACTTTTTTATTAGCTACTTCATTGTCTTTTTCATCAACAATTACATATTCTACTCCCATTGATTTTAGTTGTAAAGAAGATATTTCTCCATTATAGTCCCCAGATAATTCATAATGCATCTCTTGACTACCTACTCCCCAATTACAATAATTTATAAAACTTTCTAAATAAATACTACTAGGACATACTATTATATCATTATTAGTATCAATATTATTCAATTTAACTATATATTCTAATACTTCATCATATAATAAAGTCATCTTATGATTTAGAACTATTATCTTTTTCATCTTTATCATCCTTTTTTATTAGATTTTTTATTTTGTCTACTAATGGAATAATTGTTTGTGGTTTATTCTTTATTGCTATTTTATATACGTCTAATATGCTTTCTACAAAATATTTAGAAGAGTGCATCTCTGCAGATACTCTAGCTTGTTTACTTAATTTTTTTAATTCTTTAGGATTATTATATAATTCTATAATTGCTTTTTTATATCCTCTTTTATTTTTGAATATTTTACCATTTAAATTATCTATTACTGTATTAGTAAAACTCTCATCATCTATACATACAACAGGAAGTGATGCTGCCATTGCTTCAATTACAGTAAGTCCTTGTGTTTCCGTTCTTGATGCTGTAGTAAAAACATCTGATATTAGATAGTATTCTGCAATGCTATCCCATGGAACTTTTCCTGTAAAAATTATGTTTTTTTCAAGTCCTTGTTTTTTTACATAACTTTTATATTTATTTAAATCAGGTCCATCACCTACTATTAAGAGTTTGGCCTTTGGACAATTATTAACGATATATCTCATACTTGTAAGAAGAAGCTCAACATTTTTCTCGCTACCTATTCTACCAACAAATAATATTACAAAGTCATCTCTTTTAATACCAAGTGATTCTCTTTTCTTAATTATATTTAATCCTTTATTATTTTCTAAATAAAATTTTTCTACTTCTATTCCTGTAGGAACTATATATACATTACGATCTACTTTATATTTTTCTTTAAAAAGTTCATATGCCTTTTTAGTAGGTACTACAAGTTCAGTCGCAGTCCTATCACAATAGAATAATGTTAAATATTCAACAATTTTTTTACCTGTTCTATTAAAATATCCCTTTGTTATATAATGAATATAATCTTCATACATTGTGTGATATGTATGAACTAATGGAATACTTAATTGTTTAGCTATTATTCTTGCAAAAGTTCCTACCCCAAATTCTGTTTGACAATGAATTACATCAAGATTCCATTTTTTTATTATATTAATTGCTTTTAAAGGATAGATTCCTGTTAATCTATAATCATATATTCCAATAGGTACTCCAGGAAGTCTTAATACCTTCCCTCTTTCATCTAATTTATATTTCATATTTTCATTATTAACAGTTACTACATAAACCGTATGTCCTTTTTTTTCTAATCCTTTTTTCAACATAAGGACACTTGTTGTAACTCCATTTATAAAAGGCGTATAACTATCTGTAAATATTCCTATTCGCATTCTTTTTCCTTCTTTCTATAAAAGATAAGTGAGACTGCTCCAAAAACCATAGATAAATAATAAGAAATAAGTCTCCATACTAACATAATTGCAGTAACTAAGCCCACATCATTTATAATATATCCTACAAAATATACAAATCCATACTCAATTCCTCCAGTACCACCTGGGATTGGTACAAAAGATCCTATCATCATAACATATGTAGTAGCAACCATCATCATCATAAAAGATAAATTATTAACTCCCATACCTATACCAACTACATAAGGAACACTATATTGCACTATTAACGATATAACATTTAATGAAAGAACTATTAAAACTTTTCTTTTCTGCTTTTTTAAAAAAGTTGCACTTGTATAAAATTTATTTATATAGTTATTTAATTTTTCACGAGTTGTATCTACATTTTTAACAATTTTAATTTTTGATAAAAAACTAAGCCCTTTATTTAAAATAAATTTATTAGCCCTTTTAGAAAAACTCAACATATAACTAAATAATAGAACTAAGAAATTAATTACAAATCCTAAGGTAACTAACCCTCTCATAAAACTATCACTAGGAAATAATTTAAAGAAATAATTATATAAAACCGCTATTAAACTTAATATAATCAAAGCACTTTGAAATAAAATAAAGTTTTGAAGTACTATATTAGTACTTTTAGTTTTACTTATTCCTTCATTATGTAAATAATATATTTCCATTGGTTGACCTCCTCCTGAAAAAGGAGTTATTCCATGAAAAAATGGAATTATATAATTTATTTGAATCATTTTCCCAATACTTACATGTTCTCCATTAATTTTTACCATCATATAGGAACATATACCAATAATTAATCTTGATATCATCATAACAATAATAGCTATTATAAACCATAAAAATTTCATATTAATAATGTGATTAATAATTGTATCAAAGTCATAATTTAAGGAAACTATTAAAACTAAACAAACAACAACAACTATTGTTATTAAATTAATGCATATTTTCTTCTTCATCTTCAATAACACTTATTCCAGGAAGAGTATTTCCTGATAAATATTCTAGTGTAGCTCCACCTCCTGTTGATATATGATAAAATTTTCCTGCAAAACCTAAATTGTTAACAGAAGATGCAGAATCGCCTCCTCCTACTATCGTTTTAATATTATTCTCAGTTATACATTCATATATTTTTTTGGTGCCATTAGCATACTCTTCTTTTTCAAATAATCCCATTGGTCCGTTAACAATAATTCTTTTAGCATCTTTTATTTTGTCACAATATAATTTTATTGTATTACTTCCTATATCATAACCTATATCATTTTTTATATCTTCTATCTTAATATTTTCTTTATTCTCGTTAACAATATCTAATGGTAATACTATTTTATTGGAATGTTTTTCTAACATATCATTACAAAATGAAATATTATCAACGTCTACTATCGAATTACCTACATTATACCCTTTAGCTTTTAGAAAAGTAAAAGCCATAGCTCCTCCAATTAATAATAAATCACATTTATTAATTAAATTTTTTATAATTGGTATTTTATCACTTACTTTTTTACCACCCATTATTATTATAAATGGATGAGTATCTTCATTTAATACTGAATCTATCTTAGTTACTTCTTTTTCAACCAAAAAACCAATTCCATTAGGAAGTAACTTAGCAATACCAACATTTGAAGCATGCGCTCTATGACATGT
>CALVSD010000074.1 GCA_944358805.1 uncultured Bacilli bacterium | reverse complement strand
TAAGTTTAAATGGACTTGATGCTTATATTAATTATAATAAAGGAACAGATGTACTAACAGGAACACTTTTGCCTAGTACAGATTATACCGGGGGAATATCTACTGAAATAGAATTATGGAAAAGTCCAATTGCAGAAACAATGAATATATATGGACATATATATTTAGATATAACCACAATAGGAACCAATTTAGTAAACGAACCTGCATTAAAATGGGCAATAGTATTAGAAGATGAACTATTAAATTTTGGTGACTTTATAGGACAACAAACTGGTGATACAGTAAGTTTAAAAATTAATATACCGCTTAGAGTAGAAAAGCAATTATTTAAAATATACATATGGTTAGATGAATCTATGGATATAAATCAAAATATAGAAGGAGAAACTTTATCAACCAAAGTAAGAGCAGAAGCAACAGAAATAACAACAATATATTCTAATTATTGTAAATATAATAATATAACAAGTTTTAGTGAATGCTTAATTAGAAGTGATTCATACACTGATTATGATACAGCACTTTTAAATATTGATAGTAAGACAAGTAAATTAGATTTAACTAATTTAGATACTATAGAGCCAACTAACTATTATGAACCATTAATAACTGAATATAAATATGACATTAATTCTAATAGTTATATGACATATACTACAAATACAACATTTACTTATGTAGAAGAATCAAGTGTAATTTATAATGGAGATAATGGAACACCTCAAAATATATCCTTTAACAATACAACATATAAATATACTTTCCAAAATGCCAAAACTGGGGGAATAGAAGATATAATAACAACAGAAGAAGATATACAAAATGGTAAATATAAGTATACTTGCTTAAATACTACGAGTAATGGAAATTGTGACAATTTATATTTAATATATGAATATAGATATGCGAATGATAGATATGAATTTAATAAAGGGTACAAATATTCTAATAAAAATATTGGAGGTACCTCAGTTAGAACTGGTTTATTTAAAACAGTTGATGACTATAGTAAAGATACCAATAATGATGGAGAAATAGATAGTAATTTTACTTATTTCTATAGAGGAGATGTTGAAAATAACTGGGTAGAATATGCAAATAGTTTATGGAGAATAGTAAGAATAAATGGAAATGGTAGTATTAGAATGATATATTCAGGATCAGCAGAAGAAGGAGCATCACATACAGGACAATATGCTTCAATAAAAAATTCTAAAAATTCTTATTCTTCAACATATTCGGCAGTGTCCCCAAATACCAATAAAGCTTATTTCCAAGGAACGACATATTTAGGATATATGTATAATCCGGAAATGACTCTTGTAACGACACCATCTGCCACTTTAAGTGCCACAAATAATTTAAATAATTATCCTCAACAAAATAATATTGGAGCAACTACTAAATACTATTTCTTTAATTCATTTAATCTAAATAGTAATTGTAGTTTGAAAGATGAAACATGTACAATGACTTGTAATAATTATGATAGCAATACTGGTAAAGGAGATAATTGTATATATAGTACGTATTATGACTTGGCAAGTAATCCAGATAACTATAATACTAGTGGTATAGGCTCAACAACAACGCTTTATAATTATACAAATGAGTATAAATATGTATGTATCACTATCCCTACCAATAGTACAACGGGAAATACAGTTACCGTAAAATGCTCTATTGTATCAGAAATATTAGGAGTTGTAAAAAATAATGATGACATTAATAAAACAAATGCAAGAGTTAGATATCATGGACTATTTTCAGAAAGTTTAGAAAGTGCAACGTCAAATGTAGCAGATAGTAATATAAAATATGAAGTAGATAATTGGTATGAAAAAAATATATTAAACATGACTGATTCTAGAGGTAATTTATTATCTGATTATTTAAGCGATGAAGTGTTTTGCAACGATAGAAGTGTGACTAGTGGAAACGGATATAATTTTGATTTAGGAAGTGTCAATAATCTGTTTGGCTCATATTATCGAAATGCAAGCAAAAAAAGTCCAAGTTTAATATGTACTAACAATAATGATAAATTTACAGTAAATTCAGATAAAGGTAATGGAAATTTGGATTATCCGGTTGCATTATTAACAATAGATGAAGCTGCATTAGCTGGTGGAAAAAACGGAGTTTCTAATTATAATTATTACTTATATACAGGACAAACTTACTGGACAATGTCGCCGTCTAACTTCTACGTGTACAATGCGCTTTCGTATGTGTGGTCTGTGTACTCCACTGGCAGCCTGACTGCGTTCTACCCGTCGAATGCCTACGGTGTGCGCCCCGTCGTAAATCTGTCATCTGATGTTCTGTATTCTTCAGGAACAGGAACAGAGGAAGATCCATACAAAATAATACTAAACTAGAAGTGAGGAATAAGGCAAAATGTCTCTTCATTTTGCCTAACAAAGTTTGGGATATATAAATGTATATATCTTGGTAAATCTATTAAATTGTTTTGTGTCGCCGTCTAACTTCAACGTGAACAATGCGAATTCGAATGTGTGGAATGTGAACTCCACTGGCAACCTGAATGCGAACAACCCGTCGAATGCCTACGGTGTGCGCCAGATTCCTACTACAATTAGCAATACATTTGCTATCCGTATACTAATAGATTAAGGTTTATAGTTAGAGGAAGTAATAATTTTTTTAGCAGAAATTATAGTCTAATAATTAGATTGGAAACAAGATTTACCATGAAATAAATTTATTTCAAAATATATAATATAGACGACGTTGAACAATGTTTAAATTATATTTTTCAACGTCTATTGCTATATTAAATTTAAAGTTTTAAATTTAATTCTAAATTATTGATAGTTTAATATAAAAAAATAAATATAAATATTAAATACATTAAAAGAGAGGAGAATAATTAAATTTAATTTAATTATAGAAATTGTTTTATGAAAATTAAAGAAGTTTATTTGGATATAAAAAATAAAAATAATAAACATTTGTTGTTTATTAAATCTGGGATGTTTTATAATGCTTTTGATGAAGATGCTAATATTATAAATTTAATTTTTGAATATAAAATTAGTAATAATAAAATTGGTTTCCCTGTAAACAACATAAATAAAGTTATGTATAAGTTAAACGAGATTGAAATAAATTACATAGTATATAATTTTGACGACTCTTCTATTTTTAAAAAATTTAACAACAATAATTATGATTACTATTATAATATGTATAAGAAAAAAGAGTATGAAGAAAAAAGCAAAAAAATTTTAATTGAAAGAATAACTTATTTAATTAATTCTAATAAAGAAAATTATAATAAAATAAAGAAATTTATTGATGAATACGAATTTTAATCTATTAAATAAGAGTTTTAAATTAATTGAATACTATGAAAAATTATTAGTTAATTATCCAAAAAAAGAATTAATACTAAGACAAAATATTGAAAAATGTTATTACGAAATGATTGAAAGCTTATTTGCTTTTAATATAAACAATTCTGATAGAATAAAGCAAAAACATTTAAAAGATTATGTTATTAAAGTTTCAATGATTGATTTTTACACAAATGCTAGTTTTAATAAAAAAATAATTAGTAAAAGGCAATTTGAAGTAATTGGTAGAAAAATAATTGAATTACGTAAAATGAGTTATGGTTTGATGCAAAATGAAAATAATTAATTATGAATATCTATTAGACATAGATAAGTTAAATGATGTATTTTATACAATAAAAAAGAATTCAAAACACAGAGAAAAAATTTTAAAATTTTCTATATTTTACACTTCAAATATATTTAATGTTATGCAATTACTTAAAAATAAAAATTATGTCCATGGTAAATATAATATATTTATAATAAAAGAACCTAAATATAGAATAATTATGAGTGAATGTATGAGTGATAAAATAATTAATCATTTGGTTAGCAAATATGTTTTATTCCCTTTACTAGAAAGAAAACTTATAGATTCAAACGTTGCTACAAGGGAAAATAAGGGTACAAAAGAAGGTATAAATAAATTAAAAAAATATATAAATAAGCTTAAGGAAAATAACAACAAAATTTATATTTTAAAATGTGATATAACAAAATTCTTTTATTCAATTGATCACCAAATTTTATTATATAAATTATCAACTATAATAAAGGATGTTGATATTTACAATTTAATTAAGTCCATTATTAATAGTACAAATTACGATTATGTTAATGAGAAAATAAACGAGTTAAAAGAAAAAAGTAGGGAAGAAATAAATAACCTCAAAATTTCTTCAAAGGAAAAAACTTTGAAATTATCTCAACTAGATAAAATACCAAATTATAAATATAATAAAGGATTACCTATAGGAAATATGAGTTCACAAATATTAGCCATATATTACCTAAATGATTTAGATCATTTTATAAAAGAAAAATTGAAAATTAAATATTATATTAGGTATATGGATGATTTTATTTTAATCCATCCTGATAAGGAATATTTAAAAAAATGTCTTTATCATATAGAAAAACAATTGAACAATTTAAAACTAAAGCTAAATTCTAAAACTCAAATAATTGAAATACATGATGGCCTTTCTTTTTTAGGATATAAATTTATTTTGAAAAATAAACGTTTATATACTTTAATAAATTCAAAAGTAAAACGAAAAATTAATAAAAGTATAAAAAATATATCTAAAGAAAAAAGAAAAAAATTTTTATTAGAAAGGTATAATGGATATTTAAAACATGGAAACGTGAAAGGGTATATTTATAAAAAAACAAATTGATTGTAAAATATAATAAATGGGTTAGGACAAATGTAGATTTCAAATGTGTTTATAATTTTCAAAAGTGGATAGGAAATATTTGTAAATGTATGTTAAACATTAGTTAAAATGTCACCGATTTATAATATAGGTAACAAACAAAGGAGTACTTTGTTTGTAATAGTAT
>CALVSD010000073.1 GCA_944358805.1 uncultured Bacilli bacterium | reverse complement strand
CTAATTTTCATTCCTATGTGTGCCTTGACAACGAGCCTCAAGCGAGGCGGAAAGGAATGATGGCTTTTTATGAAAATATACAATTCATTAACCAATAAAATCGAAGATTTTAAAACTATAAAAGAAAATGAAGTTACTATGTATGTGTGTGGACCAACAGTTTACAATTATGTACACATAGGTAATATGAGACCTGTTATAACTTTTGATATGGTTTACAAATATTTTAAATATTTAGGATACAAAGTTAATTATGCTTCTAATTTTACAGATATAAACCCTAAAATAATTACCATGGCCAAAGAATTAGGTATTACAGAAAGAGAAGTTGCTAACAAATTTATTGAAGCTTATTTAAATGATTTGAAAAACTATAATTGTTCTGACATTGATGAAAGACCAACAGTTATAGACCATTTAGATGATATTTTTAATTTTATTACTAAATTAATTGAAAAAGACTATGCATATGTAAAGGATGGAGATGTTTATTTTAGAGTAAGTAAAATTAAAGATTACGGAATTTTATCTAATCAAAACATATCAGAATTAGAAGCAGGATCTAGAGTAGACATTGATAATAAAAAAGAAGATCCTCTTGATTTTGCTTTATGGCGAAAAACAGATGAAGGAGAGCAATTTGATTCTCCATGGGGTAAAGGAATTCCTGGATGGCATACTGAATGCGTAGTAATGATTAATAGCATATTTGGTAAAAAAATAGACATACATGGTGGAGGCGTTGATTTAAAATTCCCACATCACGAAAATGAAATAGCTCAAAGTATGGCATTAAACGAAAATCATCTAGCAAATTATTGGATGCACAACGGACATATTAACGTAGATGGGGAAAAAATGAGTAAGAGTTTAGGTAACTTTATTTTAGCAAAAGACTTCCTAAAGATGCATAATGCTAATTTAATTAAAATTGCTTTATTTAAAACACATTATAGATTACCACTTAATTTTACTGATGAATTATTTAATGAAGCCAATAATATTGATAACAAAATATATAATGCTTTAAAATCCGCTAAATTGCTATTAGTTTTAAATGATGCACATTTAATCATTAATTCAGTAAAAGATCAAAAATTTGAAGAATATATGAATGATGACTTTAATACCCCAAATGTTATTACTTATTTGCTTGAGTTATTAAAAGAATTAAATATTGAAATTAGACAAAAGGGAGAAAATGTATTACTACTATATAACAAAATATTAATGATTACTAATATATTAGGATTAGTATACGACTTGCCTGATATTACAAAAGAAGATGTTGAAAATTATAATAAATGGCAAGAATATAGAAAAGAAAAAGATTTTGAAAAAGCTGATATATATAGAAATAAATTAATTGAAAAAAATATTATATAAGGAGATGATATAATGGATTATTTATTTATTAACTATGGTCTTTTGTTCTTGGGAATGATTATTACAGTAATGGCTCAAATATTTGTTAGTTCTAGTTATAGTAAATACAAAAAAGTTAATAATAAAAATGGATTAACCGGATTTGAAGTTGCAAGAAAAATATTAGACGAAAATGGACTCAAAGATATACACATAGTTGAAATTCAAGGGAATTTAACAGATCACTATGATCCTACTAGAAAAGTAGTTAGATTATCAAGTGATATATTTAATGGTTCATCTATCGCTTCAACATCAGTAGCAGCTCATGAATGCGGTCACGCTATTCAAGATAAAGACAATTATACATTTATGAGAATTAGAAGCAAAATGGTTCCATTTGTTAATTTATCTTCTAAAATGGGTTATTTAGCAATTACTATTGGAATTATATTTAGTTTATTTGATTTAGCTATATTTGGTATTGTTTTATTACTAGCTATGTTAGCATTTCAGCTAGTCACTTTACCTGTTGAATTTGATGCATCAAATAGAGCAGCAGAACAAATAAAAAAATTAAAACTTTTAGATGAAACAGAAAAAGGCAAAAGCAAAAGCATGTTAAATGCAGCAGCTTTTACATATGTTGCTTCATTAGTTACAACTTTACTAGAAATATTAAGATTGTTCTTAATAGCAAACAGCAGAAGAGATTAATATAAAACCTATAAGTCAAAACTTATAGGTTATTTTTTTGTATAAGTATATTTTCGTCTATTTAATGTAAATATATATTCTTCGTCTCCCTTGATAATATAATAACAAAGAACTTTGCTTTTTTGGAATTCATATATTACTGCTTCTATCACTTGTAATTTATCCCCTTTATTTTTATTTAATTTTCTTAAGTAATATTCATATATTAAATTACTAATTATGTCATTTATTTTTATTAAAAGACTATTTAATTTGTGTGGCATTTCTATATTTAATTCTCTTCTTGTTTCAAAGTCAGAGTCTTCATAATCATCTGTTATTTTTTTATATTCATTTAATAAATTGCATAATTCTATATTTTCCTCTAAAGAATTATAATTTATATTTTTTAAAATATACATAATTTTTTCTTTTAAAGTTTCATAATGAAGAGTATTATATAAATACACAACATCTCTTACATCCTTTTCCGCAAATTCTTTAACAACAAACATCCCTATTATATCATTTTTAGGAATTTCATAATACGCATACAGCTCATCTATATAATTGCTTTTATCATATGGTAAACCTTTACTCATTGCTTCTGCTTTTCGATTATATTCTAGTGGTTTATATAATGTTTGCGTATCGCAAAAAAATGTTATTCCTCTTTTTATAAAATGATTAAAACCTTCACCTTTTTTATCTATTAAACTAGTAGGAACTACAGAAATCCATAAGCTACTATTTCCACCTTCAAAATTTTTAGGAAAAGTCATTTGTTCCATTTGCATCCTTTTGTATGATAATATGCCTTTATCTAAGACACTTGTCAATCTAAAAAAATCAAATCCTATACTATGTAAACAATCACTTTCTGTATACTCTAATTCGCTTATACTAAAATTTTTTTCTTCAATTATTTTCCAATAAAATTTATTTATTTCTTCTGCTAAATTAATTAATTTGTGTGATATATTAAATCTTAAAAATTTAGGATTTAATGCGGCATTACATTTTTCTACAAATCGTTTTCTATCTAAAGCGTCTGCATCCTTTAACATTTTTGCCAATTTTACATATCTATCGTAATACTCTTCTTTTATTTCATAATTTTCAAAATTAATTCTTAATTTTTTATCATTTTGTGAATGATAATCTATAATTGCTTTCAAAATCTTCAAATTGTATACATCATCATATATAACGTTATTTACAACTTTGTCAATATTATTTGCACTAGCTAATCCGTGAAAAGCATCTTCAAAATCATTAATTCTTCCAATATCATGGTATATTGCAGCATCCATCAATATTTCCATATCGATATCATCTAAATTTTGTTCTAATCCAATTAAATAAGCATTAAGAGCTACTTTTTCACTATGATATATTCCATGAATTTTACTTCGATATAAAAATTCTTTTTTTATATTTTTTATTTTTTCCTTAAAATAATAAAATTCTTTTTCTTTTAAACTAGACAAATGCAATCTTAGATTTTGGCTTGATCTTAATTCATCTATGTTTTCTAGTATTTGTTCCATTATATTGTCCATTATGTTTTTCATCTACTTTCTGTTTTTCAAATTTTGACATATCAAAATAATCTGTTATTTGTTCATATGTTTGACCATATATACGAATATTCCTATTATAAACAGCATCATAATAAAGCCATTCACCATCTGTTTTAATTCTTAATAATGCATGATTATTTGCTATTAAATAATTATAACGGCGATCATGACAATGTACATTTTCACTTTCTATGCCTAATATACTAAGCATTATATGCATTAAATTTACTATTCCTTCACAGTTCCCATAATTAAAATGAAATGTACTATAACTATTATGTAAAAAACTTAATCTTTTTCTGTAAAAATCAGGAATTTCATTATACTTATTTAATATTTCATCATATAAATCTTGACGTTCTTTTAATTCTTTCTCCGCAAATTTAATTTTTAAACCATATTCATATACATATTCTATTCTGTCTGTTACTGGTTTATCAAAAATTTTTGATCTTACTAATTTTCTATATAGTTTTATATATAACTCAGTTAAGTTTGATAAATATGTTGTTGTATAATGAAATAATCCACTTTTTTCCGCAAATTGAACGTTAATTTGTCCACTTATGGATTTTTCATATAGTTTATTAGCATCAGAAACTGATTTTACATTAACTAAATAAGCATCAATATCCACTATGTTAGTTTCTGCATCTAATGTATTAGCAAGATATTCTTCAAAATTTTGAAATTCTTTTATTGGGTTTCCATACATAACAACTGATTTTAAATAATGCATATTCCCCATGTTAATTAACCTAGAAAGATTAGGATTATTAAATAGTTTAATTTTTTTTAAATTAGTCAAATTTTTAAAATCTAATTCTCTTATATTTATATCATTTATTATTTCTAATTCCTCTAATTGAGTTAAATTTTCTACAACATTATAACTAGAAATATTATTAAAAAGTGGATTATCAAAGTAACTTCCATCTTCCGTTACTAAACTATAATCTTTACTAAGTAATCTTAATTTTTTTAAATTTGGTAAAAATTTTAAAAAGTCTATATTTTCTAATCCTGTTATTGTTAATTCTGTAATTTTTTGAAGGTCTTCATTATTAAATATAACAAAATTATCACTTGTAATTGTTTCTTCTCTATATACTCCAAGTTTCTTTAATTCATTGTCTAAAAACAACGCCACATCAAATTCAAATTTCATAAATTCACATCCAAAACCAGTTTTTTATTTATTTTACCACAATAATAAAATTTAAGCAATTTCTTTTATATAAAAGGGAAATTTGCTTTATTTAATTTTTTTTGATATAATTACCTCAGGTGATTAACCTGAAAAAAATAAAACACATTTTTGAAGAAAAAAGGGTAGAAGTCCCCTTACCCCAAATTGATATCAAAAAA
>CALVSD010000072.1 GCA_944358805.1 uncultured Bacilli bacterium | reverse complement strand
TCTCTTTGAAAGGCAGTAGCAGGATCTTCATCTTTTTCAATACCACCACCAACTAATTTATATTCGTTTTTTGATTGCTTATTTAATATTGCCACTTTTCCATTTTTAAAAACTAGACCTCTAGCTCCTAAACGATGCCTTGGATTTTCCATTTTAATAGACTTTATTCCAAAATTTTCATCAATTAATTTTATAATGTAATTCATATTAATCACCACCTTTAAGCAATAAAATTTTTATAATTCAATTTCTATAATTAAAATACTATTTTTGTGTTTAGCATATATGTGTCCACCATTTAATTCAATTAATTGTTTTGCAATAGATAATCCAATACCTGAAGACTTGCTCCCTGTTTCCAGCGTATAATATCTATTAAAAATTTTATTTACATTAGTTATATTAAAATTTTTTGTTTTATTAGATATTATGATTTTTCCATTTTCCAAAAGATTCACTTTAAACTCATCTTCTGAATACTTTAAAGCATTAGAAACAACATTTTCCAAAATTCTAATAAGCATATTTTTATCTAAATATTTATAGATTTTTTCCTTACATATCTTTATTATAGGATTAATACTTTTATTTTTAAATAATCCATAATATGAAATTAAAACTTCTTCTAATACTTCATTTAAGCATACTTTTTCTTTTTTTATTTTATCTTTTAAATCTAAACTCTTTGAATAATCATATAATTGTTCAGTTAAATTTGTAAGAACATCAATCTTATCATTAATTATTTTTAAGTATTTTTTTTGTTTTATATTTAAATTATCTACTTCAATCAAATCAATATAACCTTTAATAGCTGTTAATGGTGTTCTTAAATCATGAGATATATTAGTTATAGACTTTTGAAGTTCTTGATTCCCTTTTTTATAACTTCTTTCTTGTTTACGAAATTCATAAATATACATATTTAAAGTATTTGTTAAATTTTTTAATTGTTTATCATTAGTAGAAATAGTTATTAAGCGATTTGAATCTTCTTTTAATATTTTTTCAATATTTAATTTTATTTCTTTAAAATAGAGCTTAATTAATAAAATTTTAGCAATCAAAAAGATTATAATAAGTATCAAAAAAAATATTAATAATATCCAATAAATACTCATTATAATCAATCCTTTCTAACTAAGTTCTTTTTTCTTAATAAAAATTATACCATATAAATTGATTATAAATATTAAAACAATAGAGTATAACCATAAAATATTGTAATTTTCATTTAAATTAAGAATTTGTGTGGCTTGACCATAAGGCAAAATATTTAAAATAAATTTATAAATACTTTTAACTATTCCAGTAGCATCAAGAATTTTTGACATAACATTAGAAGTTATAATAACCGTCCATATAACAACAATTAATGATATTATTGCAGAAATTGATTTGCTTGTGGTAGACATACATATAAATGTAAATAATGATGATATTACTATATTTAATAAGAAAGAATCAAATAATAAAAATATAAATTTATTAATTGAAATAGTAATATCACTTTCTAATATTAACCCAATAATAATCGCAGAAATAATATAGATTACACTATAAACAATACTCACTATTATAGATGTTAAAAGATTAGCCAAATATATATTGCTTCGTTTATGACCACTTATTATTTTGTTTTTAATAGCTCCATTGGAATAATCTGATCCAATAAATATAGATATAAATATAGGTAGTATTAACCAATTTAAAGAACTAAAACCAAAGAATACTATTCCAAGCTGATTAGAACAATCAACACAAGAAGAACTAATGCCATTATAATTAATGTAAAGAAAAAATCCCATTAATCCCATTATTAATAATAACACCCAAAATGTTATACTTTTTTTTAAACGATAAAAGTTAGCATTTAATAATTTAATCATAATTACCACTTCCAATTAAATTTATATAATAATTTTCAAGCGTTTCATTACTTTCATGAATTTTTTCTATTATACATTTTTTCTTTGATAAATCCATAACCATTTTTGATATATTTACTTCTCCATAGACATTTATATTGAAATTATCAATAACCTCATATGATATGTTTTTAATTTCAAAATATTTAACAGCTTCCTTTAAATTATTTACCTTTATTATCATTTTCTTTCTCATCTTTTTGTTTAATTCATCGGCACTAATTTCATTTATAATTTTCCCATCATTTAAAAAACCATAATGAGTTGCTATTTTTGATAGTTCGTCAAGATAATGACTAGATATTAATATTGTTATGCCATTTTTATTTAAATTCAATATTAATTCTCTTATTTCAATAATGCCTTCAGGATCTAATCCGTTAATAGGTTCATCCAAAATAAGAAAATCAGGACTAGATGATAAAGCTATAGCAATTCCTAATCTTTGCTTCATACCCAAAGAAAAATATTTAACTTTTTTTGAACCAACATTTTTTAATCCAACAAGTTTCAACAAATAATTTATTTTATCTAAAGATGGAATACCAATATTTTTAAATTGAACTATCAAATTGTCTTTTGCTGACATATTTCCATACAAAGATGGAGTTTCTACTATTGCACCAATTCTAGTTCTCATATCTAAGATTTCATTATCATTATAGGGAACACCATATAATGAATAAGTACCTCCTGTGGGGCTTTGTAAGCCAGTAATAATACGAATTAAAGTGGTCTTCCCACTACCATTTTTGCCAATAAGACCATATATAGCACCTTTTTTAATAGACATATTAAGATTTTTCAAAACGCTAGTATTTTTATATTTCTTTTCGATATTATGTGTTTCTAAAACATTAATCATATTTTACTCCTTTCTAAAAATTATTTTACTAAAAAATAGTTAAGATAATAGTTAAAAAAAGGTTAAGATTTTGTTAAGATTAATCTTCAAAAATTTTGTAGCCAATTCCCCAAACTGATTCAATATATTTTTTTTCTGAATATTTTTTTATCTTTTTCTTTAAATTACTAATATGAACTTTTAATGAGTTTTCATCGCAATCAGGTGTATCATAATTTATTAATTCAAGCATTTTACTTTTTGAAATTACTTTATTTGGCGAAAGCAATAATTGTTTTAAAATAGCACATTCCGTTTTAGTCAAAATAACTTTATTATTACAAACATACAATGTTCTATCCTCAAATGACAACTTTAATTCCTTAAATTTTAAATTATGATTACAATTATCTTTATTTCTTAACCTAACTTTAACTCTAGCTACTAATTCTCCATTATTAAATGGCTTCGTTATGTAATCATCAGCCCCATTTAATAAATTTTCAATTTTATCATCAATTGAAATTTTGGCACTTATAACAATAATGGGAATTTGACTAAATTTTTTAATAATTTCTTCACCATTAATATTAGGTAACATTAGATCTAACAATATTAAATCAACATTTTCTCTTTCAAGAATCATTAAAGCCTCTGATCCTGAATATGCATCTAATAACTCATATTGCTCTTTTAATAAAATCTCTTTAATCAAATTATGAATACTTATATCATCTTCCACTATTAATATTTTTTTCATAAGCATCACCTCATTCTTTGATATAATTATAACATTTATTTAGATAATTTAATTAAATTTTATTTTTTTAATAAATAATTAAAAAAGCAGATAATAATATTTATTACCCACTTTAATTAATTATTTAATAATAGATTTTAATAAACTTATTAATTCATCAATAGTAATTCCATGTGTTTCAACATCAAAATAATACCCATTATATTTAAACTCTGTAAAATAAGTATCTTCACTTTGATAAACAACCAACTTATTATCATTTATATTAGATTCTTTAACATCATCAGTATCAAAAAAGTAATCTCTAATAGGTTTATTTGTATTAGAAAATGCTATTTTAATTTTTCTATTATTATCTAAATTAAAATATTCATATACATAAGAATCTAAAATATTATATTCGTTATTAGAATCATTTTTAGTATAAACACCATATCCATAAAATTTATCCAAATCTTTAGGAATATTAATATCATTAAGCATATCATTCCATGGCAAATTAACACTATTTATTTCTTCTTGCCTTATATCAGCATCAAGTCTGGTTAAATCCAAATTATCAATTTTATTTACTATAATATTTGAATTATTATCAGAAATATTTGAATTATTATCAGAAAATATATAATCATCCTGATTATTATTTAGAAACACAACACCACCAACAATAGCTATTATAAACACAGGAATAGCATATTTCAAAAATTTAATCATATTTTTTTTATTCTTCCTTTCACTTTTTAAAAGTATTTGATTTCTCATTTTATTAGCATTAAATTCATTATCAAATACATCTTTTATTATTTGCTTATTAGACATTTTACTCACCTTTACCTTCCATTAAAGAATTAAGTTTTTTTAATGTTCTATACAAATAATTCTTTACATTTGATTCATTAATATTAAGAGCCAAAGAGATATCCTTAATGCTGTAATCCATATAATAATATAAGAAAAATATCTTTGCTATAATTGTTTTTTGTTTTTTTAAATATTGCCAAACAAGATTAATATCATGTTTATTTATAATTATTTTTTCTATATCTATATTAGCATCAATTGTATCAATAACATCAATATCTTTATTATCCATAATACTAGAAAATAATGATGTTATCTTAACTTTATAATTGAAACGATAATAATCTTTTACTTTATTTTTAGCAATTCCAATTATATAAGATTTATTCATTTGTATATTTTTATTATTCAATTTTTTTATTACTTCTAAATATACATTTTGAATAATATCTTTTACATCTTCAATATTAGAACAATTAATTACAATATACTTTAAAACATCTTGATAGGTATCAAAATACAATTCATCAAATGTATTTAAGGTTTCTTGATCGATCATTTTGTTCACCTCATTATTATAGTCGTATCTTTTATCTAAAAAGTTTCAAAAAAACTGATAAAAATTAATTTATCAGTCTTCAATAGCAATTTTTATAAAATCCATAGCAACCTTATTAATTGTTTTTTTCGAAT
>CALVSD010000071.1 GCA_944358805.1 uncultured Bacilli bacterium | reverse complement strand
TAATATGAATAATAAGGGACAGGCTTTAGTAGAATTTATTTTAATATTACCCGTTTTTATCATGATTTTATTTGTTATTATTGATTTTGGAATGATATTTAATAAAAAAAGTAATTTAGAAAGTATTAGCAATGATGCTATATCAATTTATAAGGAGAATGAATCATTAGTAGAAATTCAAGATTTATATAAAGATATACAAATAGAGTTAGTAAATGTTAATGACTATACTAAACTAGTTTTTAAAGATAAAGTAAATATAGTAACTCCAGGTATGAACAAGGTGTTTGGTAACCCTTATGTAATTACTGTTGAAAGGGTAATTCCATATGCTTAAATTAAATAACAAGGGACAAAGTTTAGTTCTATTTATTGTATTGTTACCAATATTATTATTAGTAATAGTATTAGTGGTTGATGTAGGAACAATAATGACTTCTAAACAAGATTTGAATAATATTAATTATATGATGGTTGATTATGGCCTTTCTAATTTAGGAAAAGAAAATTTAGAAGAAGAAATAAGGAAATATATAGTTCTTAACGATAGTGAAATTGATAATATGGATATTAGAGTTGTAGACAATGAAGTATATATCAATATGAAAAAAACAGAGAAAAGTTTAATAGCACATATTTTTAACATAAAAGATTTTGAAATCGTATCAGAATATAAAGGTACTATTATTAATGATAAGAAAAGTATAGAAAGGATAAAGTGATTTTATGACTAATAATCATGGAGGGAAGATAATTTGTGTATCTTCAGTAAAAGGCGGTGTAGGTAAAACCACATTGACAATTAATTTGGCAGGTATATACTCTATTATGAAAAAGAAGGTATTAATTATTGATTTAGATCTTTTTAGTGGTGGTGTAGCAGCTTGCTTAGATTTAAAAAACAAAAAAGATATATTTATGATGATTGATAGTCTTAGTAATAATCGCTTTACTTCTACTGCTGATTATATAGAATCTTATAATAATAATATTGATGTAATTGCTGCTCCGAGAGATCCAAGACAAGCTTTAAAAGTTGATCCTAAATATCTAAACGTTATTTTAGAAATGGTAAAAAAAGAGTATGATATTATTCTCGTTGATACTAACCATATATTAGATGAAGTTAATTTAATTACTATGGATTATGCATATATGAATTTATTTGTTATTACTAATGATTTAGTAGATTTAAAAAACATGAAAAGCATTGTTAGTATATTTAAAGATGCTGGCAAAACTAATTATTTAATATGCTTAAATAATTCAAGAGATACAGGTAAGGATTATTTATCTATGTTTGATATTCGAAATATAATAAAAGATAATGTTGATTATACTATATCTAAAAACTTTTATATAAAAAATATAGATAAATACGTGTTGAATGGAGAAATTTTAACTTTAAATAAAAGTATTAATAGATTTCACAGTGGAGATATAAATAATATGAAAAAGATGGCTTTAGATTTAATATCCGATAAACATATAGAGGAAGTGAAGGAAAATGACTAAACAAAGTTTAATTGAAGCTTTTAATGTAAAACCTAGAAAACTTGATACTAAAGCAGTAAAAGATTATGATATATTTCCAGACAAAGAATTATTAGACAAATTAAGAAGTAAAATAATTCAAGATTTAATTGATAATAATATTCCTGAAGATAGAATGTTAGAACAATATATTAATGATGAAATAGATGAGGTTTTAGTAGGGTATGATTTAGGATACTTAGAAAGAAATCATATATTTAACCTAATTCAAAATGAAGTTAATGGATATGGTCCAATAACAGATTTACTAGAAGATGATACAATAACCGAAATAATGGTTAATGGAATTAATGAAGTATATGTTGAAATAGATGGAAAAATTGTAAAAGATGAATCAGTATCTTTTATAAATGATAATCACATTATAAGAACGATTCAAAGAATAGTTCAACCATTAGGAAGAACAATTGATGCTGCTAATCCAATGGTAGATGCTAGACTTAGAGATGGTTCAAGATTAAATGCTATAATACCACCATTATCTTTAAAAGGCCCTATTTTAACAATAAGAAAATTTGCTAAAGAGTTAGATGATGTAGATGAATTATTATTAAAAGGTACTCTTACTAATGATATGGCTAGATTTTTAGAAGCATGTGTTCAAGCTAAAGTTAATATTATTATTTCAGGAGGAACAGGTACAGGTAAAACTACCTTATTAAATGCTTTAAGTAGTTTTATTGGAAACGACGAAAGAATAATAACTATAGAAGATGCTGCAGAACTTAGGCTTAAGCAAAATCATGTTATTTCCTTAGAAACAAGATTAGTAAATTATGAAGGAGAAGGAGAAGTAACTATAAGAGATTTAGTAAGAAACTCTCTTAGAATGCGACCTGATCGTATAATAGTAGGAGAAGTAAGAGGAAAAGAAGCTTTTGATATGATGCAAGCTATGAATACAGGACATGAAGGATCTATTACTACGCTTCATGCTAATTCTCCAGTTGATGCACTAAACAGACTTGAAACAATGATTCTTATGAATGAGATGGAAATACCTGTTAGTGCTGTTAGAGGTTATATTGAAAATGCTATTGAACTAGTTATTCAAATAGATAGAATGAGTGATGGAAGAAGAAAAATTACAAGTATATCAGAAGTAATAGGACTTAAAGATGGAGTGCTAGAGTTAAATGAAATATTTAGTTTTGTACAAAAAGGAATCGCAGAAGATAATTCAGTAATTGGAGACTTTACAATGACTAAGAAAATTCCTAAAATATATGAAAAATTAAAGAGAAAAGGAATTCCAGAAATTAAAGAAATGTTTAAATAGAAAGGGTGATAACTATGAATCAAGATTTAATGTTAATGATAATTCAAATTATAATTATTGTTATTTTATTCATAGTTATTGTTTTCATGTTAAGACAAAATATATCAATAAGACATGAAAGAAGAATTGGAAGATATAGTATAGAGCCAATAAAAAGTGAAAGTTTATCGGTATTTGATAATTTATCAATCAAATATTATAAATTCGTAAAAAAAGTAAGAAAAGTACTATTAAAAAGTAGGTTAATAAAAAGAATATCTAGAAGATATGAAAAATATACATTATTTGGAAAAGATAATTTAGCAGTAGACTATATAGTTCATAAATTAATAATTGCTATAACATTTGTATCATTAACTGTATTTTCTCAAGTTTTACAAACAAGATTAGTTACTTTATTTGAATTAATATTTAACTTTGTATTAGGATATTATATTCTAGATATATATCTAATATATAGAAATAAAATGAGAATAAAGAAAATAGAAAACGAAATGTTACGAGCAATAATTATTATGAATAATGCTTTCAAAGCAGGTAAATCTACAATGCAAGCAGTGTTAATTGCCAGTGAAGAATTACCTGAACCAATAAGTGATGAATTTAAAAAAATATATCAAGATTTAAAATATGGATTAGGAGTAGATGTAGTATTTGAAAGATTTGCTAAAAGAATTAATATAGAAGAAGCAAGATATATATCATCATCTCTTACTATACTAAATAAAACTGGTGGTAATATAGTAAAAGTATTTGATTCAATTGAGAAAACTTTATTTGATAAAAAGAAATTAAAAGAAGAACTTAGAAATTTAACAGTTAGTTCAAATTTAGTTGTAAAAGTTCTTATGTTTGTACCATTTATATTTGTGGGAATAATATATATATTAAATCCAAATTATTTTGATTCTTTATTTGCATCTACTTTAGGTTATTTTATCTTATTTATAATCTTTATTATGGTAGTTATTTATATATGGTTCTTACAAAAGATAATGAAGGTGAAGGTGTAATATGGAAAAGAAACCGGAATTAGCAAGAAAGATATATAACCAAAAAACTATTAATAAAATGGATAAAAAGATAAAATTATTAGGAGTTTACAATAATGTTGATGCAATTAGATTTTTAAATCTTCGCTTATTTACTTCCTTTATTGTCTTTTTTGTGGTATTATATATCATAAATCTTGGTTATGTTGTAGCGCCACTTGTTACAATATTATATTATTTTTTGATTGGTAAGATTCTAGTAGATGATAAAATTAAAAAAAGACAAAGTAAGTTAGAATCTGAAGCAATGCATTTTTTTGAAGTGTTAACGTTATCTTTAGAAACAGGGAGAAATTTAGAAGAAGCATTAAATGTTACTGTTAATAGTATTGACTCAGAACTATCTGATGAATTTAAAGAAGCATTAAGAGAAGCCAGATTTGGTAAAAGTTTAACAGAGGCCCTTAATGATATGCAAGAAAATATTCCATCAGAAACAATTAATAATATAATATTAACTCTTACTCAAGCAGATATGTTTGGTAGTAGTATTATTGATACGATGTATAATCAAGTAGATTATTTAAGAGAGAAGAAGAAATTAGAAATTAAAGCAGAGATATCTAAAGTACCAATTAAAATTAGTATTATTTCGGTATTATTCTTTGTACCTTTAATTTTATTAATTATCTTGTCTCCTGTAATATTAAGTTATATAGGATAGGAAAGGTGAAAATATGTCAGGACATTCAAAATGGTCAACAATCAAAAGAAAAAAAGGGGCAATAGATGCTGAAAGAAGTAAAGTATTCCAAAAATTAGCAAAAGAATTATATGTAGCTGCTAAAAGTGGAGATGCTGATCCTGCAAATAATGCAGCACTTAGAATGGTAGTAGAAAAAGCTAAAAGTGAAAATATGCCTAAAGCTAATATCCAAAGTGCTATTGATAAAGCTCATAGCAAAAATAATGATGAAAGCTATGACGCAATAAGATATGAAGGATATGGACCTGGTGGTATTGCTATTATGATTGACTGCCTTACTGATAATAAAAATAGAACTGCAAGTTTTGTTAGAAGTACTCTTACTAAAAGAGGAGGTAACCTAGGGACAGACGGTTCTGTTAGTTACTTATTTAAAAGAAAAGGTTTAATTATTTTAGATAAAAAATATGATGAAGATAAGCTTATGGAAGATGTTTTAGGACTTGATGTTGAAGATTTTCTTTCTGAAGAAGATGGATATACTATATATACACTTCCAGAAAACTTTATTAGTGTTAAAGATGGTCTTACTAATTTAGGATATGATGAAACAATTGTATCAGAAGTAACATTTATTCCTGATAATTATATTTCGTTAGATGAAGAATTAAAAGAAAAAGCTTTAACTTTAATAGAACAATTAGAAGATATTGATGATGTTCAAAACGTATATCATAATTTAGATATATAATTGAACATCTTTTTTATTTTTATGTAGAAACTTTAGTTATGTAGAAAGTTAATGAAAAAAGACTTAAAAATAAGACTTTTTACTTA
>CALVSD010000070.1 GCA_944358805.1 uncultured Bacilli bacterium | reverse complement strand
TTGGAAAAATAGAGTAATATATTATGATAAACTTTTAAAAAACAAGTATGTAAGTACAATTAAGAGTGAAGAAGAAATAGTGGAAATAGAAGAAGAAAGTAATTAATATTGTTAAAGTTAAATATATTATCTAATAAATAGATTGCATATTTTTTTGTTAAAAAAAATCTTTTCAGTGAAATAAAATATTTATTATATATGCTATTGCTTTAAAAAAACATAAATAAAAAACAAGTTTTTGATAAAAAGGCAAAATGCCCCTTTCCCCATATAAAGATACATGAGAATAAACTTGTTTATTATGTTCAACTGTATAATATTGAATCTTATAATTCTAACGTGAAAAACTTAATTTTTATTAAGAAAAGGACTTATATAGGTCGGCCTTTTTTCTGACAGTTGAAATTTGTAAATGTTATTATATATTAGTTTTAGAAAGTTTGCAAGTTAGGTTGCGGACGCAGTCTGCCGTATGTTATAATAATATAAAGGAGAAGATGTTTATGAATACAATGAAAAATGTTTTTTGGGGAATCGCTTTGGTTATTTTTGGATTAATATGGGGACTAAATGCCCTTGATATTACTCGCATTAATATATTTTTTGATGGGTGGTGGACTTTATTTATTATTGTTCCTTGTTTTATTGGTTTATTTAATGAAAAAGAAAAAACAGGAAATATAATTGGATTAGTAATAGGTATTGCTTTATTATTATGTTGTCTAGATTTATTAGACTTTAATATTATTTGGAAGTTATCATTTCCTACAATCTTAGTAATAGTAGGATTATCATTTATTTTTAAAGATAGTTTAAACAACAAAATAAATAAGGAAATAAATAAAATTAATAAAGAAAATAATAGTGATAATGAATATTGTGCAACTTTTTCTAGTCAAAATGTATATTTTGATGATGAAGAATTTAAAGGAGCAAATTTAACTTCTGTATTTGGAGGAGTAAAATGTGATTTAAGAAAGGCAATAATTAAGGAAAATCAAGTAATTAATTGTTCTGCTATTTTTGGAGGTATTGATATTTATGTTCCAGAAAATGTTAAAGTAAAAATTAAATCAAATTCTATTTTTGGAGGCATTTCCAATAAGAGAAAAGAGGTTTCAAAAGATAAAGATGAAAAGACAATTTATATTAATGCTACAATTATGTTTGGAGGTATTGATATAAAATGACAAGTGTTCAAAAAGTTATAAAATATTGTGCAATAGCATTTGCCATTTTATTAGTTATAAATATTGTATTTGGAATATTATGGTTAGTTGGATCCTTAAGCGGTGTCTTAGGTCTTACTAGTAATGATAATAATATTATGGAATATATGGAAGTAATAGGAAGTGAAGAAACTACTGTAAATAAATTAAAAATAGAGTTAGGTTTTACTTCTTTAGAAATTAAAAGAGGAGAAGAATTTAAAGTAGAAACTAATAATTCAAAAGTAAAATATAAAAACAACCATGGCATAATTAAAATAGAAGAAGAAAGTAATTTTTGGAATTATAAATTAGGGAATACTGATAGTAGCGTAGTAATATACATTCCAGAAAATATGAATACTTTACAAGAAGTAGATATTGAATCATCTGGAGGAATAATTAATATAAATAATTTACAAATAAATAAATTTCATTTAGAACAAGGAGCAGGAAAAGTTCTAATAGAAAATTTGGTTGTTATAGAAAAAGTAGATATTGAAGGCGGAACAGGTAAAATGGATATTTTATCTAGTAGTTTTAATAATTTAGATTTGAATTTAGGAGTAGGAGAGTTTAATTTAAATGCTATATTAACAGGAAATAATGAAATAGAATCAGGAGTAGGAAGTGTTAATATTAACTTAATAAATGGTTTAGAAAATTATAAAATAAGAGCGGAAAAAGGATTAGGATCTATTAAACTAAATAATGAAGAAATATCTAATGATGAAGTATATGGTAATGGAAACACTAATATTAATATTGAAGGTGGAATAGGAAGTATTAATATAAATTAATGGTTGGAGGATGTATGAATAAACGTTTAAAAATAATTTTAATAGTTATTTTGGGAGTTATTGGTTTAATTGTAATTGATACATTACAAGCGTTATTATTAAAAGGTAATCCAATATTAAGTTTTAAAGTAGAATTAGAAGATGATGATAGTTATGCTTATAAAGGGATTTTTATGGATACATATTATTGTGTAAAAGAAGAAGATATAGTATCAGTAAATAGGTATTTGAAATTTTCTAAATTTACTTGTCCAATTGATAATGATGAAATGGAAGAATTAGAAAAATATTTGAATACAGTAAATGATGGTTCAATGAGTATTAAAGAAGGAACATTAACAAATAGTGGTCTTACTCTTATAATTACAAATTTAAGTAATGATGAAATAATATTGGGAGAAGAATATAGCATAGATAAAAAAGAGAATGGTAAATGGAAACCATTAACTCCAATAATAGATAATTATGGATTTAATGCTATTGGATATATATTAAAACCTAATAATAATTTTGAATCAAATATTGATTGGAAAGGACTTTATGGAGAACTCGAAAGTGGCGAGTATAGATTAATAAAAAATGTTAATGATAAATATGTTTCAGTAGAATTTAAAATTGGTTAATACTGATTTTAAATAGAAGATAATATTAAATTAGAAAAGAATAACTAGTTAGTTTGAATGATAAAAATATTATACAAATAAGGAAGCATTGGTTATGCCTTGAAATATTTTCTGTAAAAACAAGCTATTACATTATGGAAAAAGGGAAAAAATTTATGATTTAAGAAAAAACAGGAAATTTTATTGTATAACTTAGAAAAAATAACACAATAAGAAATGGGAGAATTATTAGGGAAATCGGATTGTATTATTAGTAATTAGAAAATGGTATAAATTAGTCAGATTTATCTTTATTTAAACATTTATTAAAGTGATGTTAAAACTCTTTGACAAAGTTCCTAAATGTTTTGATAGATAATTTAATTTATTTTATTTATAATTGTTTGTGAAAGGAGAAGATAATATGAAATTAGGAGATAATATTTTAAAATTAAGAAAAGATAACCATCTTTCACAAGAACAATTAGCAGAAAAAATTAATGTAACAAGACAAACTATTTCTAATTGGGAGTTAGGAGAAACTTCCCCTAATCCAGAGCAGTTAAAACTACTTTCTAAAACATTAAATGTAAGTATTGATGAGCTTTTAGATAATGATATAAAAGGAATAATTGAAAAAAGAGTATCTAATACAGAAAAGTTAGCGGGTATCATTATAAAAATTTTAAAAGCATTTGGGATTTTTATAATTTTATATTTTGTACTTATGATTGTAGCTATAGTTTTATTTATGGTAATTCCTAATGAACCATCAGTAGAAAAAATTTCTTCTACAATGTATTGTTCTATTGAAGACAATGAATATGAAATTACAATTGGAAGTGATAATTATTTTGATTGTCCAAAATGTACTAAGGATATGACTGTATATTTAAAAGATATAACTGATTGGGCTAATATTGAACATAGTATTGAAAATATCGAAAAATATTTCACTGATAATGGTGGAAGTTGTAAATAGGGAATTTGAGATTTAAATATCTATTAGTCTTTACTAATAGATATTTATTATTATAGATAAATGCTAAACTGTAAATAAAAAATATTATTTAATTTTATTATCATTGCATAAATTTATATTGAGAAGGAATGATATAATGGGAGATAATTATCAAAATGCTTTAAATAAAATTAAAAATGATATAAAATTTTTAAAGTTTGCTAGTTGCTGTGATAATAGAAATGTTAATGGAGTGACAGGCCCTACTGGCCCAACGGGACCGACAGGGCCTCAAGGTATTAGTGTAACTGGTCCAACAGGCCCTCAAGGGATTGGAGTAACTGGTCCAACAGGCCCAACGGGACCTTAAGGTATTAGTGTAGTAGGTCCAACAGGCCCAACCGGAGCAACGGGAACTGTTGAACCAAATCCATATAATTTATATGTACTGTCTAACGCAGGACCAGGCGGAGATGGAAGTCAACTTGCACCATTTCAAACTATAGAGCAATCACTAGCAGTAGCCCAACCTAATGGTATTATAAATGTACTTAGCGGCACATATTCTATTACGCAGCAAATTGCTTTAAATATACCTGGACTAATATTAAAAGGAAGAGCAGGAACATTAATTTTACTTCAAGCTTCGTTGGTACCTTTTTTATGTAATAGTGATAATATTACAATTAATGGATTTACCATGACTAGTGATAATCCTTATCCCGTTGAATTTATACAAATAGGGGGAAATAATAACCAAATTTTAAATTGCCAAATTTATGGTCCAAACCAACCCGGCGATTCTTCAACTTGGGTAGTAAATAGGGGATTTGTTACACAAAATAGTATAACTAATTTATTTGTTAGAAATAATATTTTTCATACTTTGCGACAATCTGCTTATTTAAATCCTAATTCGACGGGAACAATTATGGATAATGTTACTTATAATACTCGTGGTTTTGTCGTGGGTCAAGCATCTTTCTTATTTTCAGGAAATTCTTGGGGAATACCAGAAAATGCTGTAGATATAGCTTTACTTGCAGGAACTCAAGTAGGAGCATCATATGATCCGCTTACTGCATTAGAAGAAAGCAATAGTAGTGCCACAATTAGTGATCAAAGATAAACTGATGTTAATAAATATAGTATTTATGAAAAAACAGATGCTTTTGTAGAGAGGCTTGAAAAGTAATCAAAAAAATTAAAATGTATGTAGAAGAAATGATAATATGAAAACATTATTTAAAATAACTAAATGACTTTTAGTTAATATACTTGCTTTTATTGTAAAAACAAACCCTACACTTTAAGTGTAGGGTTTGTCAGACTGTTGACAAATAGGTACAAAAATATCTATTTGTCTTTTATTTTATGTAAATTATAAAAAAAGAAAGATATTGTTAACTATACCCGTTATCATACTTGATGATGTAATGCAAACTTTTTGAGATTCATACATGCATAAAGGAGAGTTAGTTCACGACCAACTCTTTCCTTAGTCCTAAAATAGGTCTTCGCAAGACCAAATTTCATTTTTCCATCTGCAAAGACTCTTTCTATATGAGATGGCCTTTGCTTATAAATTTCTTTTACATCATTATGATGTCTATAGTCATTTGTCATTTCTTTATATTCCTCCCACACATGTATTAATATTTGTTTATATAATCCTTTTGTACATTTATCTTTAAAAGGACAACATTTGCAATCATTTTTATCAGCTTTATAAATTATATAACCATCTTTATTAATACCTGTAGAAATTAAATCTTTTTCATTTGGGCAAATATAAATGTCATTATGTTCGTCATAAATAAATTCGTATTTCTTAAAATAATTTTTTCTATAACCAAGTCTTGAATATGGAAATGCTGGTATCATATCTAAATCTATTATAGTTTTACATATATGTGAAGTAATATAAGCTGCATCTCCAACGAAATACTCAATATTGTTAATATCATAATTATTCATTAATTTATCAAATGAAGAATAGAAAGCAACTGAATCGTGCATATTACTTGGATTTACATCTACTGTTAAAATATA
>CALVSD010000069.1 GCA_944358805.1 uncultured Bacilli bacterium | reverse complement strand
GAGGAATATTATTATGATTAATTTAGATTATAGTAGTAGAACTCCAATCTATGAACAAATCGTTAGTGAAATAGAAAGATATGTAGCTTTAGGTATTTTAAAAAGTAAAGATCAAATACCTTCAATTAGAGAAATGGCTAGTAATTTAGGAATTAATCCAAACACAGTAAAAAAAGCATATAGTATTTTGGAAAGTAAGGGGGTTATTACTAGTTTGTCTACGAAAGGAACATTTATATCTGGAAATATAGATACAGTAAAAGATAGTAAAATAGAAGAAGGAATAAAAGAAATAAAAAATATTATTTCTTCATTAGAGAAGTTAGGAATAACAAAAGAAGAAATACTTAAGAAAGTGGGTAAATAAAATGAAAATATTAGAAGTTAAAAAATTATGTAAAAATTATGGTAAAGGAGATACTTTAGTTAAAGCACTTGATAATGTATCTTTTGAAGTAAATGAGGGGGAGTTTGTTGCAATAGTAGGAGCTTCTGGTTCAGGAAAAAGTACACTTCTTCATATCCTAGGAGCCGTAGATAGACCCACAAGTGGCAGTGTTATTGTAAACGGAATTGATGTTTTTAAACAAAATGATAATGACTTAGCTATATTTAGAAGAAGAAAAGTAGGACTTATTTATCAGTTTTATAACTTAATTCCAATATTAAATGTAAGTGAGAATATGACATTACCAGTTTTACTTGATGGTAAGAAAGTAGATAACGAATATTTAAATGAATTAATAGATATATTAGGACTAAAAGATAGAGTATCACACCTACCTAATGAACTATCTGGGGGACAACAACAAAGAGTTAGTATTGGTCGTGCTCTAATGGCTAAACCAGATATAATATTAGCAGACGAACCAACAGGAAACTTGGATTCTAAATCAAGTAAAGAAATAATTGATTTATTAAAATTATCTAATACTAAATATAATCAAACAATTATTATGATAACTCACGATATTAATCTAGCAAAATGTGCAAATAGAGTCATTACAATTAATGATGGAAAAATAATAAGTGACGAGGAAAATAAAGATGAAAATACTAAATAAACTTACAATAAAACATTTAACTTTAAATAAGAAAAGAACAATTGTAACAATTATTGGAATAATATTATCTACAGCATTAATGGTAGGAATAGGACTATTACTTTCTACTTTTAGTGATTATATGATAAAAGAAGTAATTAGTTATAATGGTAGTTATCATGCTGAATTTATTGGTATCAATAAAGATGATTTTAATAAAATAAAAAGTGATGAATATACCTATATTTATGAAAATAAAATAGGGTTTAGTGAATTTGATAGTCAAAATGAATATAAACCATATTTAGCAATTCTTGGGGTTAATAAAGAATACTTTAATGAGTTAAAACTTAAAGAAGGTGCATTTCCTAAGAATGATAGTGAAATAGTAATATCAGAACATATTAAATTAAATGGTGGAGTTACTTATAATGTAGGAGATACTATTACATTATCTTATGGTACTAGAAATGTAGACGGAGAAACTATTTTAGAAAATAATGAATATAAGGATGGAGAAACTCTTGATATAATAGGGACTAAAACATATAAAATAGTAGGTATTGTAGAAAGAAGTAATTATGAAGATTATAGTGCTTGTGGCTATTCAGTATTTACTTTAAATAATGATATTGGTAATAACGCTAACCTTTATTTAACATTTAATAAAACTAAAAATATTATTGATAGAAGTGAAAAGATTGCTTCGCAAATTAATTATTCTAAAGATAAAATAATATATAATGACTCTTTACTTGCAATGTATGGAGAGAGTAGATATGACAATATAAGTAGTATGTTTGTATCAATTTTATCAATAATGTTAGCTCTTGTATCAATTGGATGCATAATTGTTATTTATAACTCTTTTGCAATATCTGTAATGGAAAGAAAGAAACAATTTGGATTATTCTCAAGTATTGGTGCTACTAAAAAACAATTATCACATACTGTATTTTTTGAAGCGTTTATAGTAGGATCTATTGGAATTATTTTGGGACTCTTTGGAGCTTTCCTTGGAATAAGTATTGTTATAATGATTATGAATAATTTACTTAAAGGTTTACTTGAATATAACTTAGAATTAACTGTAAATCTAACTTACATAATGGTACCAATTCTATTTATGATAGTAGTAATCTTATTATCAGCATTTATTCCTTCAAGAAGTGCTAGTAGGGTATCTCCAATTGAAGCAATAAGACAAAATGATGATATAAAAATTAAAGGTAAAAAAGTTAAAACAAATAAACTAGTTGGTAAAATATTTGGAGTAGAAGGGGAACTTGCTCTTAAAAATATTAAAAGAAATAAAAAGAAATATCGTATAACAATAGTATCTTTATTCATAAGTATTGTATTATTTATATCATTTTCAGCTTTCTTAGATTATACTACAAGTGGTGCTGAAGAAATGTTAGGTACTTATGATACTGATATCATGGTATATAAATATGATGAAAATGAAGAATTTGATAACTTAGTAGATGAATTATTACATTCACCAGATATAAATAGTTTTACTAAATATACTTTATCTACTATTGATTTAAAAATAGATAAAGATATATATACTGATGAATATAAAGAATTATATAAACTTATGTATGATGAAGAATTAAAACAAAAAGATTATGATAGTATGTATTTAATTAAACTAGACGATGAAAGTTATAATAAATATGTAAAAGAATTAGGAATAAGTGAAGATAAAATTATTATTTATAATACAATTAGCACTGTTGTATACAATAATGGAAATAGAAAAAATTATAAAGTAAATATGCTAAAGGACAATGCTACAATTAAAGCATGTGATTTAAAAGATTATTATGTAGAAGTAGAAGATCCTGAATATGGAAGTTATTATACTATGACAACAGATAAAAGTGTTATAGAATCTGCTTGTAATAATAATTTAAATAATATATATATAACTAATAAAGAATCATCATTATTAGAAGTATTTGAAGGATATCAAGGTATAAAAGTAATAGTAAATGAAAAAATGTTTAATTATTTATATAACAATTATAATTCAATCGATTTCTATCCAGAAAATGATAATACAAATGTTTTAAATGAATATCAAATAGCTATTCAAGCTGATAAATTTACTAATTTAGATAAAATTGGCGAAAAAATAAATGCTACAAATGCTGGACATTATACTAATTTAACCACTAGTATGCAAATGCAAAAGAATTTATTATTAGTAATAAAAATACTTATGTATGGATTTATTGCTTTAGTAACATTAATTGGAGTTACTTCAGTATTTAATACAATTAATACTTGTATTGCTCTTAGAAGACGCGAATTTTCAGTTTTAAGAAGTATTGGTTTAACTAAAAAAGGATTCAATAAAATATTATATTTTGAAAGTTTATTCTTTGGACTTAAATCATTATTATATGCTCTTCCTGTATCATTATTTGTAGTATACTTAATATATATGTCAATGGCAGACGTTGTATCTAATGGATTTATGATTCCATGGACTAGTATAATAATCGCTATAGTATCAGTATTTATCATAATATTATTATCTATGTTATACTCATCTAGTAAGATTAAGAAAGATAATATATTAGAACAAATAAGAGATGAAAACATATAAAAAAATATTCCTTATATTAGGTGTAATATTATTAACTATATTTGTATATGCAATGGGAATAAATTATTATGTTAAATATACTGTTATGGATAGAATAAAAGATACAGACGAGATAAAAGATGTAGATACTATGATAGTTCTTGGAGCAAAAGTACATGATGATGGTAGACTTAGCTTAATGTTAAAAGATAGATTAGATAAAACTATAGAAGTATATAATAAGTTAGATATTAAAAAAGTAATTGTAAGTGGTGACTCAGAACATAAAGATTATGATGAGACAACTAAAATGAAAGAATATTTAATAAATAATGGTATTCCTGAAGAAGATATAATTGTAGATATTTATGGACTTTCTACTTATGATAGTATATATAGATTAAAAAATGTTTATGGTATAAATAAATCTATTATTATTACTCAAAAATATCATTTATATCGAAGTTTATATATTGCTAATTCATTAGGAGTAGAAGCTTATGGAATACCTGCAAGTGGAGAAGATTACTTTGGTCAAACGTCTAGAGAAATAAGAGAAATACTTGCAAGAAATAATGATTTCTTAACTAGTTTATTTAATGTAAAATCTAAATATACAGAAAAGGCAAATTAATAATTTGTTTTTTCTTTTATCTTGCTTTTTATTTTACAAAATGATAAACTATCATAAATAAGAAAAGAGGGATACTATGATAAAAACGAGAAAAAGAGGAACGTTAATTGTTATATCAGCACCATCAGGAGCAGGTAAAGGTACTGTAATAAGTAGATTATTAGAAAAAGAAAATAATTTATGGTTATCAGTGTCTGCTACTAGTAGGGCTCCTAGAACAAATGATATAGAAGGAGTAACATATTATTTTTATAGTAAAGAAGAATTTGAAGATAAAATAAAAGAAGGATACTTTTTAGAGTATGCAGAATATGCAGGTAACTATTATGGGACTCCTAAAAAATTCATAGAAGAAAAATTAAATGAAGGAATAGATGTTATTTTAGAAATAGAAATACAAGGAGCAATGCAAATAAAGAAATTAATTCCAGAAGCATTATTTATATTTATTATGCCTCCAACATTACAAGAATTAAAAAGAAGACTTGTAGGAAGAAATACTGATAGCAAAGAAAAAATAATTGAAAGATTTAAAATAGCATATAAAGAAATAAATGAAGTATCTAAATATAACTATGTAGTAGTTAATGATGAAGTAGATAATGCTGTTAGTAAAATAGAAGCAATTATTAAAGCAGAAAAATGTAGGGTAGATAGAATAGAAGAAGTACTTTTAAGTAATGAAGAAGAATATATTCATGAATTATTAGTGGATATGAATGATTAAAATAGAATATATTTATAATTTACAAAATATAGAAAAACTTATTTTTAAAGTAATTCCAAGGATTTGCTAATTGTCAATAGTTACTAGTTAAATTTTTAAGCGATTACCATATTAAATTTGCGTTTTATAAATCGTTATGATATAATAGTGGCAATTTCAAAGGGGGATAAATTATGAATAAAGAAAAGAGACAAGAAATTTGGAATTCCGTTTTGACACTAAAATATGAAAAAGGTTCTAGTTATGTATGTAGTGTTTTAGAAAGTAAGATATTAGCTTTTAGAGATCCAAAACTAAGTTATATGTTTGCGTATTATATAAATGGAGCGAATAGGAAAGCTCATGAAAAAGTAGTGTTGGAATCAGGAAATCCCGAATTTTGTTATGAGTTTGCACATGGTATAGAAGATTCGGACAAAGAAGCATTAGAAGAAGTAGTGTTAAAGTCAGGAAACCCCGAATTTTGTTATAAGTTTGCACGCTTTATAAGAAAATCCCATAAAAAAGCGTTAGAAAAAGTGGTTTTAAAGTCAGGAAACCCCGAATTTTGTTGTGAATTTGCAAATATATATGGCTCGAATCAAAGTGCATTAGTAGGATAAACGCATGAGTTTTTGAAACTTATGTGTTTTTCATTTGATTAATCTTATCTACATCAAGCAATTTAAAAA
>CALVSD010000068.1 GCA_944358805.1 uncultured Bacilli bacterium | reverse complement strand
GTTACTCTATCTTTTACTACATAAGAACCATTACTATATCTATCCATTATTGGCATTTCATTTAATTTTACAGTTTTTGTTCCCTTTATAGTTACAATATTTATCTCTTTCTTAGTATTAGTAATATATACTTTTACTATTTTACTAGGGTTGCTCTTTATTTCTTTCATGAGTAAAAGTCCACGATTAGCCCTACTTCCTTTTTCAAATTCCGTTAATTTTAATCTTTTACCAGTACCTTTATCAGTCACAATTGAAATATATTCTTCATTATCATCAAAAAGCATACCGCTTACTACTTCATCATTTTTTAGATTAATTGATTTAACTCCCGCTGCTTTTAATCCTATTACACTTATTTCATTAGTGTTATACCAAAGTCCATATCCGTTTTTAGTAGCAATAAAGACGTTATTTTTATTATCATAACTTACATCCACTACTAAGTCATCATCTTTTAACTTCATCATACTTATTGGTTTAGAATATCTTTGAACTTTAAATTCTTCAAGTTTAGTTCTCTTTACCATTCCATTTTTACTAAATATAGTTATATAGATATTATCATTAAAGTCATATACCGGCATTGCATTAATTACAGATTCACCACTACTTATGCTTATTATATTACTAATATGTTTTCCAAGTTCTTTCCATTTACACTCTGTTATTTCATATACTGGTATATATAAATAATTTCCTAAATTTGTAAATACAAGTAATGTATCCATTGTATTCATATTATAAATACCTACTATATAATCATTTTCTTTTAGCATAGTATCTTCACCATTTGAAGAAGCATAACTTCTTTGAGATACTCTTTTTACATATCCTTCTTTGGTTACTACTACTATTACATCTTCTTTTGGTAACATTATTGTATTATCTATTTTAATTTCTTCTATTTCATCTTGGATTTGTGTTTTCCTTTCTGTTCCGTATTCTTTTTTAATTCTACGCATTTCTTCTTTAATTACTGCATTTAACTTCTCTGGATCTTTTAAGATTTCTTCTAATGCATTAATTATCTTAGTTAAATTAGATAGTTCTTCTTTTAAAACCGCAACATCAGTATTTGTTAAACGATATAATTGTAAATTAACAATTGCTTCTGCTTGTTCATTAGTAAATTCATACTTTATAACTAAGTTTTCAATAGCATCCGCTTTGTTTTTACTAGCTCTAATTGTTTTTATAACCTCGTCTAGGATAGAAATAGCTTTAATAAGTCCTTCAACAATGTGATATCTTGCTTTGGCATGGGCTAAATCAAACTCACTTCTTTTAAATATCACTTCTTTTTGATGGGCAATATAAGCATCTAATATCCCTAAAAGTCCAAGTAGCATAGGTCTTCTATTTACAATTGTAATCATATTAAAATTATATGATATTTGTAATTCTGTATTTTTAAATAAATAATTTAATATAGTATTAGCATCCGCATCTTTCTTTAAGTCAATTGCTATTTGAAGTCCTGTTTTATCTGATTCATCTCTTACTTCACTAATACCCTCTATTTTTTTATCAATTCTAATTTCATCTATTTTTTTAACAAGATTAGCTTTATTTATTTCATAAGGAATCTCTGTAATAATAATTTTATTTTTTTCTATTTTTGTCTTTGATTTAATTATTATTCTTCCTCTTCCTGTTTCATATGCTTTTCTTATTTCATCTATTCCACAAGCAATTGCTCCTGTTGGAAAATCTGGTCCTTTAATATAATTCATAATTGTATCTAATCTTGAATTAGGATTATCAATTCTAAATATTGTTGCATCAATTACTTCCACTAAATTATGCGGAGGTATATTAGTTGCATAACCTGCTGATATTCCGGTTGTTCCATTTACTAGTAAGTTAGGAAATTTACTAGGAAGTACAGTAGGCTCTAACAATGTATCATCGTAGTTTGGAGCCATTACAACAGTATTCTTATCTAAGTCTTTTAACATCTCATTTGCTATTTTAGAAAGTCTTGCTTCAGTATAACGAGATGCTGCTGCAGAGTCTCCATCAATACTACCATTATTACCTTGCATATCAACAAATGGTTCTTTCATTTTCCAATCTTGGCTCATTCTTACTATTGCTTCATATATTGAACTGTCCCCATGAGGATGATATTTACCCATAACATCTCCGACTGCTCTAGCACTCTTTTTATATGGTTTATCATAAGTATTTTTTTCTTTATACATGGAAAATAAAATTCTTCTTTGAACTGGTTTTAATCCATCTCTAACATCCGGTATTGCTCTATCTTGAATTATATATTTTGAATACTTTCCAAAACGATCACCCATTATTTCTTCTAATGAATAATCGTATATTTTCTTTAATACATCTTCCATTTTACCACCATAACAATTTTAGCATACTTTATTTTTTTTAACAACAAAATAGACAATTATTTGTCATTTTTTCTTTATTTTAAAAGGGTTTGTTAATTTTTCCTATCTCTAATTGTTAATTTTTTTATAAAATGGTATAATTACTATAGAGGTGTTTAGATGGAGTATAATATAGATGAAATTAATAAATTATCATTAGTAGATTTCTTAAAACTATTTGATTCATTAAATGAAAAAAAATTAGTAGATATTATAAATAGCAACGTTCTTCTTAATATGAATGAAAATCTTTTTAAATCATTCTTCTTAAAAAGTAGTATTGAAGTAAAAAAAGGCATTTTAGAAAATGAAATCTTATTTGATAAAGTTATGAGTATAAAACCAAATAGCAACGGAAAAACGTTGTTTGAACTATTTGATGAGAAAAAAATAAATACAATATTAGCACTTTTCATCAATTCTAAATATATAACAAAATATGAACAATTAATAACTAATTATTTAAAAAAAATTGACGATGAAACATTTTTTAAACTTATTAACGAACTAGATTTCTTACAAGTGTTTAATGAACATAGTATTTTTAAAAATAGTAATTATTTATATAATTTTTTAGTTAACACTATGAAATATGATATTAATACATCAGAACTTTTTATAAATAGAGTTAAAACAGGATTAAACCCTCTTACTTTACTTAGAACTACTAATGAAAAAGAATTATTTTTATTAGCAAAATTTAACTTAGTTATTAAAGTAAGGGATACTAATGACAATAAAATAACTTTATCTAATGGTTACAGTATTGACTACGATATATTAAAGAAGCTTTATACTAAGCATGTATATACTTTATCTAATATGTTACTTAGAAAAGGAAATACTAATCACGAAGAAGTATTTATAGCTACTATACAATTATATTCTATTTTTGGATTTGATAATGCATTTAAAATAATTAATAACACTTTTACTCAAATGACAGAAAGTGCTATTAATAGAGTTTGTGAAGTTAGTTTTAAAGATCTACGACGCGAATTTAGAATAAATAATCAAAACAAATTTTATTACTACGGAATTGAACAAGGTGCCATTGAAGCAATAGCCAAAATGGACATTAACTTTTTCTTACCTTTTACTTTTGAAAATGATATTGAAGAGGCTTTCGAATTAATGAACTTAATAAAGAAACATATTAAAGGGATGACACCAGGAGAAAGTGAAGAATACATAAAAGAAATTTTAATTAATGCTATAAATAAAAGAGAAAAATGTTATAAAAAAATAAATATGAATCTTACTAAAGAAAGAATAAAGAATAAAAATCCAAAGAATATGATAACTGCTAGTGATATTGTTAATATATTAGGTGATGCTATTCCTACATTTAATTTAGATGAAAAAGGTATAAACACTCCTAATCCCGATATTCAAAGTTTTTTACTTGGAAATTTAAAAAAAGATAATGATTGTTTGTTTAGGTTAATTATTAATAAAGAAGCTTTTGGTTTGAACGATACAATTAGTAATGTAATTAACAACTTTACCACAATTAAAGAAGCTGTAAACAAATCAAATGGGAAATTATCTTTAAACTCAATTTTAGATATTATTGATATTTCTAAAGTTAACTTATATGATATGACTCCTGATCTACAAGATATTATGTTATCAACTTTATCAAAAATTATTAAATCAAAAAAATATCGTACAAAACCTGAAGAAATTGTTGTTAAAGAAACTTTTAATTTACATCGTGAAAGAAAACACAAAGTTTTTTCTACAATTCCAAGTATCAAAGGAACATGCGAAAATATAAAATATCGTGTTGCTCCATTTGATGCAGACTATTTATTAGCTGCTGGAGTAGATGCCGATAATTGTCTTAAAGTTGGAGCTTTAGGAGAAGATTTATTAAGATACTGTCTATTAAATAAAAATGGTGTTATTGTATATTTATATGATAGCCAAAATAATGTTTATGTTTGCCCATTTATAAGAAGTGGTAATACTATTCATTGTAATGGAATAGATCCCAAACCAGAAGAATCATTATTAGAAGAATGCTTAAAAGCACTAGAACAATTTGCTAAAGAAGTTTGCGATACTTCCACTATAGAAGGCAGAGAACATTATAGTAATATTGAAGCAGTTACTATTACAGACTTACATATACCAAATTATATGAAAAACAGTAAATATGAAAAATTTAATCTTCAAGAATATCTACCAATAGACGCTGGTATTTATACTGATTATAATAAAGATACAATTGAGAATTATTTTCTATATAAATCAAGTAGTTATACTGGTTCTATATATTATGTATCTAATGATGAATTCTATCAAACTAGGAATCCTATTTATAAGTATAATGTATTAAAAGAATTTGACAAAGAAAGAATAAATATTTTTGTAAATAATATTGCTTACTCTTACATAGATTATCTACCAGTTGATGAAGATACTAAAAGAAGTCTTAAAGAAAATTATAAAAATATAGATGCTAGTAGCTTTAGATTTATTGTGGGTAACAAGGATTGGTTTATAGCAATCGACAACAGACTTAGTTTAGTTACATACATATTACCATATGATGAAAGGGCTAGAACTGAATATTTAGAATCATTAAATAACGTTAATGAATTTATTAAAAAATTCACTGATGAGGACATTCAAAGTTTAAGAAAAAGAAGTAGATAATTTGAATTTATCAAAAAGTCTACTTCTTTTATTTTTAAACATAATTTGTTAATCAATTGTTCCTTGATACCATGGTCTAGATATCTTGGTTTTGCTATTACGTCTCCAATTGGTACTATATATCCACTAGTCTTTATAAACCTAGCTATACCTACTATTTCATTATTTACTGTTATACTATGATATTTAATCTTTTTTTATTCAAATAAAGAATTTACTATATTTCAATAATTTAACAACAAAATTCTCTTCCTGTTGCTTCTTTTATATCAACTTTTATTGTTAATATACCATTACAGTCACAATCATTTTCTATATTTACTATTCCATATATAATCACACTTTTACAAGATCTAGGATTATATATAACAATACAAACATTTTCATTATTATACATATATTTCATTTTTTTACCACAATCTTTACTTCTCATTGTTAAATACAAATCATTACAACTAAAATGTGATTCATAACACATAGGAACAGCATATGGACAATCATTTTCTGCCATTGCAAAAGTACAAATATTATTACATCTAATAAAATTAATTATTTCATTATAATTCATTGGTACATATTCATACATTTTTACTACCTCCATTTTATCTTATGAATCTTAAAACAATTTGAAAAAGACAAACATATATATACATAATTATAAATTTTGGGATTTAAAAAAAGCGATATTTAATCGCCTATTCTATTATTAAAATCTGACCTATACTTAACAAATTGCTTGTTAAATTATTTAACCTCTTTAATTCATCTACTGTTGTATTAAATTTTCTAGCAATGGAGTATAAATTATCTCCACTTTTTACAACATAAGTAGTTTCTGTTATAGAAGTAGTAGGTATTTTTAATACTTGACCTATACTTAATAAGTTACTTGTTAAATTGTTTTCTTTTTTAATAGCATCTACTGTAACATCATAATTTTTAGCAATGGAATATAAACTATCTCCACTTTTTACTGTATATGTAATTGTATTACTAGATTCTCCTTGATTACTATTAGGTACTTTTAATACTTGACCTACAGATAAAATATCACTTGTTAAATTATTTATA
>CALVSD010000067.1 GCA_944358805.1 uncultured Bacilli bacterium | reverse complement strand
ACTAAAATTATAGATACTGTAACTAATATTCCTCTTTTATTTGGTTACCTCCTTGAAGCACTAACTTTAAGTGTTACTGTAATTGTAGTAGCAGTTCCTGAGCATTGTTTCTTTTATGGATAACGAGGGTATTATAACTAATAACAAAACCATCAAGATATCAACAATTGTTGTTGATGTTTTTTTTTATTTATCTTTGTTAAATTTTTATTAATTTATTAGGTATTATTTAGAATATATTTTAAAATATATAGAAAAATTATAAAAACTTAGTTGTAAAAGTAAATTTTATTTTGAATAGATAAATTCCACATTTGTTGAAAAATGACTACAAAGCTAAAAATAAAAAACATAATATTTAAAAAAATATTGACAATTTTTTCCAACTAGTCTAAAATATAGCATAAATTATTGGGATTGTTTGCCCATACTTTAATTATTTTAATAAATGTTATTTTAGAGGAGACAAGGCAAACAATTGCTTTTTGTCCCCTTTTTTGGTATACAATAAAGGAGACCTTTGCATAGAAAAAATGAATGTAAAAAAACAGTGTGAAAATTTGAAAATAAAATTTTTAAATTAAATTTTCTTGAGATAAAATATTGTAGTAGTACTGTACGGTAGAAATATTTAAGATTAAATTTCTATGTTATGTAATTGTTTTTGGAGGAAATATGAGATATGATTTACATATTCATACAACCATTTCTGATGGAAAGTATGATAAAGTTAAACTGTTACATTTTTGTAACGAAAATAATGTTGAAGTAGTAGCTTTTGCAGACCATAATATTTTTGATAATTATTCACCAAAAATTAAAACAGATTATATAAAAGAATATGGTGAAAAATCAAAAGTATATGTAATTAATGCAATTGAGTTAGATATAGTTGATATATCACAATTTCATTTGCTAGCTTATGATATGGAGAATAATGAGACTCTTGCTAAATATATTGTAGATATTTTGAGAGAAAATAACAATATTACTGAACAAATCGTAAAAAAAATCTATCAATATTATAATATAAAAATACCATTGGAGGAACTTTATCAAATGAGTTTAGATGGTAATATTAATAAAAAAACTATTGTTCAATGGATGTTAAATAATAATTATGCTAAAACATGGAATGAGGCAGGATATTTATATACAAGTAAATATTCTCCATGTTATATAAAAAAGAAAGGTTTACATTTACAAGAGGCTATAGAAATGATAAAAGCAGGAAATGGATATTCAGTTTTTGCTCATCCTTCTACTATTAAATATAGTGATTTTAAACTAGAACAGTTAGTAAAGGAATTAGCAACAATTGGGTTAGATGGGATAGAAGTATTTAATGCTTCTAAAACGACTATTGAACAAATGAAATTTTATCTATATTTAGCAGAAAAATATAGTTTGTTAACAACTTGTGGTTCTGATTTCCATAACGAAAACACAGCTAGTATTGGAATTGACAATGATATTTCTAGTGAATTTATAAGGAAAATAAAAAGTAGGAGGTAAAGTATGTATAACGATAAACAATTGATAATCTTGACAGCAGGTAAGTCTACTAGATTATTCCCGTTAACCTTAGGTATGCCTAAATGCTTATTAAGTGTTAAGCAAAGACCGGCTATTTATAATATGCTTATACCAATGGTTAATAAAGGACTTAAAAATATAATATTTGTTGTTAATAAAGAAAATGAGCAAATTATTAGAAATTTTAATGACTATGTCTTTGAAAATTTAAACTTAAATATAGATTATATAATTCAGGATGATTTTTCTGGACCAGGAGGAGCTTTATATTTAACAAAAGATTATATTTTAAAGCCTACAATACTCTTGCTTGGAGATACTATATGTAATATCCCTGTTAATTTTAAAACAAGTTGGATAGCAACAAAAACTATTTCTAAAAGTGAAACATATAAATATTGTATGGTAAAATATAATAACCAAAAAGAGATTATAAATATGATTGATAAACCAAATAATAGTGATTTGACACAAGCGATTATAGGAATGTATTATTTTAATTCTCCTATAAATTTAAAGACAGCCATTAGTAATATGAAAAAGGAAAAAATATTTGGAGAATATCAATTATCTATGATTTTTAAAGAATATATGAAGTTAGAGAAGATATATTTATATGAAACTAATTATTGGCTTGATATAGGTAATTTAGAAGACTACACTAAAGTAAATAAAGAAATGTTTAATTGTCGTAATTTTAATACTTTAGAAATAAAAGATAGTATTTTATATAAAAAAAGTAATTATGAAAAGATTACATCAGAATATAATTGGTTTAGTAAAGTAAAAGGAACATTATTTGAAAAACATAGTCCAAAGTTTTATGATGATTGTATTGCTAATGATGGTTATGGTATTGAGTTTTATGACTATTTAACTTTATCAGAATATTTTACTTTTTATCCATTATCAGAGTATAGTAGAAAATATATATTTAAAAAATTAGTTGAACTTTTATTGACTATTTATAAATCTACTAAAATAACTGATAATAAAGAATTTAAATATTTATTTGAAACAATATTAATAGATAAGACAAATAATAGAATTAATAAATGGAATAGAAAAGATTTAATAAATTTAGATAAAATTAAAATTAATAATAAAGAATATATTGGATTAAATAAGGCACTAACAATATTAAATAAAGATGTTACGAAAATATGTAATGAAAGTGAAAATTATATTTCAATTATTCATGGGGATCCTGCTTTTTCAAATATTTTATTTTCTCCAAGAACAACTATTTTTAAATTTATAGATCCAAGAGGAAACTTCGGTAAAGATACAGTGTATGGTGATTATAGATATGATATAGCAAAGTTAAGACATTGTTATCAAGGATCTTATGATGATATTATAAATGATTTGTTTGAAATAGAAGAAATAAATAACAATATTTCATTTAAATTATATAAAGATTATGATTATAAAATATTTGACGAAATATTAATACAGCAAAAAATTAATATTAATGATATAGAATTAATTGAAGCATTGTTGTTTATTTCTATGATTCCATTACATAGTGATTATCCAAAGAGACAATTGGCTTTTTTCATTACTGGAATTATATTATTAAATAATCAACTAAAACAAAGGGGGTATTAAAAATGAAAGCATTAATTATTATAATACTTATAGTGTATATGTTAGGGGCATTTTTAACATTGCTTACTATTATTTTAGAAAAAGTATATAAAAAACGGTTAAAAAAAGTTCGAGTTAGCAAGTGGAAAAATATATATGTATTATTACCTGCACTGAAAGAACAAAAAATTGTAAAGCAAACACTAGAACATTTTTCAAAAGTTAAATACAAAGGTAATATTCAATTTATAGTTATAACCAGTGAAAAAGAAGAAGCTGAATATAGAAAGTTAAACATTAAAGATAAAACTACTAATGTACTTGTTGATGAAGAAATAGCACGATTAAATGATAAAAGATTTATACATTTACATTACCCTAAAACAAATGGAAATAAATCTTCACAGTTAAACTATGCACTTGATTATATAGATAAGAAAAAAATAGAGCAAAAAAATACTTACATATCTGTATTTGACTTTGATTCAGAACCAGATTTAAATACTTTTACAGATTTAAATAAAGTAGCAATATTGAGAAACAACCCTAATGCAATATTGCAAATTCCACTTTGTTGTAAAAACTTTGCTTTCTTGTCTAAAAAAATAAAAAATATTTTAATAATATTGTATAGTTTGCAACATACTATTAGATCTTGCGCAGTTGAAAAAATGAAAATATTATTGTGCTCCCTTACTAATATGAAAGTTCCGCAATATTTTATGGGAGCCTGTATGCACTTGCGAATGGATACTTTAATGGAAAACGATAAATTCCCTTTTGTAGATGATTTAACACTTGGATATAGATATTCAATACAAAATTTAAATTTTGCATATCTTCCAAATAAAAATTTTACTTTAATTTATAATAATGTTTTTGACTATATGAATAGTGCAACACTTATTTTTAAAGGAATTTCTACATATATTAGTGAAATAAAAAGAGCAAGTAAAAATTATTGGGGAAAATTTAAAATGTTTATTGCAGGTACAGGAAATATTTTAATATTTACAGTAGTACCATATATAATTATAATATATTACATAATATCTATTATAAATAGAGAATTTACCCTTTTATTCTTTCTAATGTTTTCAACACATTATCTTTGGTCTATATCATCATATATAATATTCAGAACTAATGGAGTAAAAACAGAAAGTAGAATTAATTTAATTTTTTCAATTATTATTTCTCCAATATGGCAACTATTTAGACCATCAGGTTTTCTAATATATTTTAAAAGATTTATTGTTAGTAAGATAAAAAAGGAAAGTATAAGCTATAGAAAGACGGAGAGATAAAATGAAAGAAAATTATAAAGAGATAGTTAAAGAAATTTTTTTAAAAGAACAAATTGCAGTGAATAGTATATGCGATACGCAAAATTCATACAATTCTAAAGTTTTTAAAGTAGTAGGAGAAAAACAAAATTATATTATAAAATTTTATAAAACTAGTTCCAAAAGATTATGTGAAGAAAAATATCTGAAGTATTTAAAAAAATATCTACAAGTAGCTTCAATTATTTCAAGTTCGAATATTAATAATTGTAACTATATAATAATGGAGTGTCTAAATGGTGAAAATGTTTCGGATGAAAATGCTAATTTATTATCTAATGAGCAGATGTATGAAGTTGGTGTTATATTGGGAACTTTGCATTCTATTCCAATTATAGATGCTGATGATGACAGTTGGGTTAAGTATTTATATAAATGTTTGGAAATATCAGAAGATATATTAAAAAGCATTTTTCTAGATGAAAATGCTAATATTCAAAATTATTTAAGAAATAAAATAAAAACATTAATAGAAAATAGTTATAATAATTGTATAATGCATATGGATTTTAGATTTGGTAATCTTATGTTTAGAGGTAATGATATTAGTGTAATAGATTTTGAAAGTACAAAGAATGGAGATCATGTTTTTGATTTTGTAAAAATAAATAGATTATTAAATGAGAATAATTTTAAACAAGTTATCAATGGATATAAAACAAAGAAAAAACTTGATAATGATTTCTTTGAGAAACTAGAATTTTATAGCCTATTTGATTCATATACTTCTTTATACTGGTGTGTAGCTAATAATCAAACTGAAAGTGATTTTTACAAAGTAAATTATGAAAAAGTAAGAAAGTTTTTAAAAAAAGAAAATGAAAAAAGGATTATTTAGTTCAAATATATCAATTTATAAATTAATAATAAAAAAATATATTTCAAATGAAATAACATTAGTTTTTAAAAATATTACAACACCTAAATATATAAAAAAATATCAAAATGATATAGAAAAATTAGGCTTTAATATAGCAAAAGTATATTTTTCGTTTGAAATAAATAATACTCTTTTTTTAGTACAAAAGCTAATTAAAGGGGATACTGTAGAAGAAATACTAAAATCTAATAAATATGATATTTCATTCAAAAAAGAAATAATAAAGAAAATTCTTAATAAAATTATTTTATTAAAAGAAAATGAAATAATAATTGATTGGAATTTAAAAAACTTTATTTTATATAAAGATAAAATTTTCTATGTTGATTTTACTCCTGTTCTTTATAGAAAAAATATTATGTTAATAAATTCCCAAAGACTAAAACCTTATACTAATATGTTATTAAATACTGAAATACAATTTTGTTCTTTTCTCGGCTATGTGTGTAATTATTTAATTGATTTGCCTAAAAAAACATTAAAAGATGTTTTTGAAGAATTAATTTTAATTGCTAAAGATAATGATATTATAATAAAGAAAACAAATAAAAATAGTCATTTAATGGAAAGAAAAATATCATTAATATTTGAGTATTTAAATACTAGTATGCCAAGAAAAGAATTGAAAAGGGAATTATCAAAATATTCTATGAAACACTTAATATATGATTCAAGAGGTGATAATAATGTGTGAAAAAGAATTTGGTTGTAATGATATAAAAATATTAGTAAAGAGTAACGATAAAAGGGTCATAGATGATTTAATTGACAAATTTGGTGATTATTATTGTGATGATTTAATAACTGTTGATTATGTAATTACAGGATAAAAGCATGAAAAAGTTTTAAATTTTACAAATTTGTGTAAAATATTAAGACTTTTTTTAAATTAAA
>CALVSD010000066.1 GCA_944358805.1 uncultured Bacilli bacterium | reverse complement strand
CCAACTGGTATAATTAAAAATGTTACTATTTTAAGTATTTTGTTAACACTTTTCATTAAGTAAGAATCTTGTTTTTCAATATTACTTGCTTCTTTAATTAATTTGTGTTCATAATTGTCTTTACCGATGGATATTACTTTAGCTAAACAATTACCACTTATAACAACTGCTCCTGACAATAGTTTATCATCTTTTTTCTTTAATATTGGATCAGATTCTCCAGTTACAATAGATTCATCTACTTCTAAATTAGAACTTTTCAATATAATTGAATCTACTACCACTTGGTCCCCACTTGATAAAACTAATATATCATCAATTACTATTTCTGTTTTTAGTATTTCTCTTATTTGTCCATCCCTTTTTACTTTTACTTTTTCTTGCGTTGCTATTTTTAAATTATCAAGAATAATTTTTGCTTTAATTTCTTGAATTATAGCTATTACAGTATTAATTATAATAATAAAAGCAAATAATCCGTTTTGTAATGAACCTGTAGTTAGAACTAACACTAAAAGTCCAATATTTATGAAATTAAATAAAGTAAATACGTTAGTTAAAATAATTGATTTAGTACTTCTTGTATATTTTGTTTTTTCATTATTAACGAGATTATTATTAATACGATATTCTACTTCTTGTTTAGTTAAGCCATCATACATGTATATACCTCCTAAAAAAGGGCATATAATGCCCTATATTATCTATAAAAGTATTGTCCACTATCCATTGGTGGAAACCAAAGTATATTTCTTGGATCAAATGCTCTACTATTAAATCCGCTTACACTATTTCCTGTTGCTACACCTAAGTGAAGATGTGCTCCAAAACTAACTCCAGTATTTCCTACATAACCAATTACATCGCTTGTTGTTACTTCTTTTCCTTGATACAACCCTGATGCATAAGCACTCATATGCATATATACTGATGTATATTGTTTTCCATTAACAGTATGATAAATATATATTGCATTACCACCACCAGAAATCCATGAAATTATTGCAATTTTACCTGGGGCGATTGGATTAATTGGTGCTCCATAAATATTTGGATACCATAAATCTATACCATGATGATATCCACCAATATTAGGTCTTTCGTAAGCATAACCTGTATAATTATCACTTACAGTACCATAAGGAAGAGGATAACTCCATCCTGTAGCACTAGGTGTCGAATTACATGTAGTTGTATCTTGATAACGACCACATCCTAATTTTTCATAATATTCTATTTCTTCTTTTACTTGTTCTATTTTTTCTTCTATTGTAGCTCCTTCTTCTGCATAGTTTTCTAAATTACTATTCAAATAATTTACTTTGTCATTAAATTCTTTCTTTTGTTTTTCTAAATCATTTTGTTTAGTAGAAAGCTCCTTTTTTTTGTTTTCCAAAGTATTAATTAAAGTTTCTAATTCTTCCATAAGTTTGGTATTATAACCAGACATTTGAGTAACTATAGAATATCTATATATAAAATCTGTATAACTTTCTGCCTCAAACAAATATTCTAAAAAAACATTGCCTCCACTAGTAATTTGTAAAAACTTCATAAGTTCATCTGTTTCATTCTTCTTCTTTTCTATTTCTTTGTAACTTTCTTCAATTTCTTTTTCTGCGTTAGCAATATCATTCTTGGTAGTAGTAATTTGAGAACTAATACTACTTATTTCTTTATTTATTTTATTTATTTCATCTTGAGTTAACTTCTTGTTTTGGCTAGATTCTTCATACTCTTTTTCTAACTCAGCAAGTTCATTATAAAAATCATTTAATGTCTTTGCTTCTACCTTCATTGGTATTAGAAAAACAGATAATATTATTAATGGTATAATTATTTTCTTCACTTTATCACCCATAATAATTATATAAATTATCGGGAAATTTGTCAATTAATTTACAAACATTAAATAAAGACTTGCATAAAACAAGTCATTTATTTAAAACGTTATTTTTTTATTACGCCTTTATTAATTTACCCTTCTTAAGCAAGTTTAACATAACAATATTTTGTTCACCTGTTCCTTTATAATTAGATATATTATTTTTTATTGCTAATTTACTTCTATAAGCATAACTACTATCTACTTTTATTTCATTTAAAGCATCTACTAAAGATGTACCTTTATAACTTGCATTACTTAAATAGATAACGTTATTTGTTATTACTGAATCGTTTACCCAACCAATGTTACCATCATTAAGTAAATATGGATTTTTAGCATTTGAAACTACTTTAGTAATTGTTCCTTTTGTAACTCTTGGAGTTAATTTTTCATTAGAATCACTTGATATGTATACACCATTAATATTTACAATATCCCCTACTTTATACTTACTACTAGTGTTATTTGTATTATTATTAGGTTTAATTATATTAAAATATGAATAAAAGCTACTTATCCCTGTCTTACCATTTGTTTCATCAAAATAACTTTTATTACTTCTTACATCAATATGAGTATAATTTCCACCATATCCTATTCCGTTAAAACCAACTGTTTCTGCTGCACAACATACTAGTTTAGAGTCAACACTATCACCACTCTTTTTGTTTGCAATAATATCAACTGCAGTTCCTTTAGGATGCTGTCCATTTGCTACGCCTCCAACAAGAGACGTTTCAAAATCTAAACTACGATATCCTGAAGTAATTAAAATACTTTTAATACCATATAAATTATCTAAATAGTCATATAACTTTTCTAACATTATAACTAAATTATCATCAATTAATATTTTATCAGTAGTTAATTTATCATTTCTATTGTCTATTGATGCAAATTCACCTACTTTAAAGTGTTTACTTAATACTTTATCTTTATCACTTTTATAAGAATATTCTTTTACCATTTTACACCTCCATAATAATATATGGAAGTTATAAATTTAATTATTTACTAATAACTATTCCTTTAATAAATTTCCTTATTTTTTTCTTTATATTCATGAAATAATTCTAAACATTTATCATGATCAATATTTATAAGTTCTAATGTCTTACTATCTTTATCTCCTTTAATATAATTATAAATAAAATCATCTCTAAATCCAATATCTTCAGCATCTTTTAAGTTAGTTCCATAATATACTTTCTTAATATTAGCCCACATTATAGCAGACAAGCACATTGGACAAGGATACCCTGTTGCATATAATATATAACCACTTAAATCATGTGTTTTTAATACACTACATGCCTTTCTTATTGCATTTATTTCAGCATGAGCAGTTGGATCATGACTTCCTAATACTGTATTTGAACTAACTGCTATAACGTTTCCTTCGCTATCAGCAATAACAGCTCCAAAAGGTCCACCTATATTTTCATTCATTGTTTTTCTTGCTTCTTCTATACCTAAATTCATCATTTTTTATCATCTCCACTTTCATTATATCAAAAAAAGAAAACATAATAAATATTTTCTTTTCTATTCTTTTAAACTAGAACTATCATTTACAAGTAATGTACTATATAAGAAAAGTACATCTTGATTAGTAAATTCTATTTTATCTAAATAATAATCGCTAGTTATATATCTAATATCAATAACAGTAATTTTAGAATAATATGGAATTAATAATGGTATTAAACTACTTCCAAAAGAATCTCTAAATACTACTAATTCTCTATTACCTTTACTATTTGGATTATTAATAGTAATAAGAGATGATGCTCCATCTAAAAATACATCATATGAATCCATCCCTGTTAATTTTGATGGATTGTAAACAGTATTTAAATTAGGATTTTCTAAATACTCTACTGTGCATTCATTAATAATATCATTGGTTAAATAAGTTATAGTATCAAGATTTCCATTTAATGCAGCTTGGCCATAATAAACTCCATAAAATTTAGAATAAGTATTATGTTTATAATTTAATTTAGTATATGGAAAATCCATCTTCTCAGATAATCTTTTTACTACTTTATCTAAGTTTTCTTGTTTCCAATGTGTATCTGTCTTATAGTAATCATTAATATCCATTATATCTCTAATATCAATAGATGTTGTATTTAACTTTTCTATTTTAGAATATAATAAGTCATAATCTATTTTTAAAAATAGCTTATCTTTAACATAATAATTTTTATCAGGAATAATAAGAGAATATACTTTGTTATCTTCATTTAAAGTGTCTATTATACTATTAATTTTATTAATAAAGTTATCTATAGACTCTGTATTAGTAGGATACTCTACTTTAAAAATACCATCTTCATTTAAATATATATTATTATTATCAAGTTTACATAATACATAATAATTAACACTCGCTTTTATACTCCTGAAAGTATCTCTATATGGAAATTGATCTAATGAATAATCTTCAAAATCATCCATAAAACTTCCATCCATTATTTTATTTATTGTTAATTTAGGAAATGACTCTAATTTTCTTCGTTCTGTTTTACTAATACTTTCATCTTTTATAACTAAACCTAATATAAAGAAAAATTCTATTACAAAAACAAACGAAATTGTTATTATTTTATTTTTCATATGGCCTCCTTAAAATCTAAAATATAAAAATGGATTAAATGAAGTATCTACTAAATAAGCCGTTACTAATATAATTATTCCTATATATATAACTGGTTCTAAAAATTCTAATTTTTTAAGTTTATTTCCTATTACTTTTAATGATGGAGTTGACGCTATTATTGCTATAATTAATAATACTAAATAACTTCTTATATAATATAATGTTTCATTATTTATTAAAGGTAAGTTATTTAACCCAAACATACTAGATAAAAAGATTTTTATATCATTTAAACTTTGAGAGTTGAATATAACAAAGCTAATAACTACTAAAATTATTGTGTATATATATTTAAACACTTTAGTATTATTTAAATATTTCCCATATATTTTCTTTTCTAACACTAGAAAACTCGCAAAATATAATCCCCATAAGATGAAGTTCCAACTAGCTCCATGCCAAAATCCTGTTAAAAACCAAACAATAAAGATATTTCTTATCCATTTTAATAAAGATACCCTGTTACCTCCAAGGGGAATATATACATAATCTCTAAAGAAACTTGATAAAGATATATGCCATCTTCTCCAAAAATCAGTAATAGAACTGGCTATTAAAGGATAATTAAAGTTTTCTAAGAAATGGAATCCAAAGAATAATCCTAAACCAATTGCCATATCTGAGTATCCACTAAAATCAAAGTATATTTGTAATGTATATCCTACTGTCTGAAATAAATATGACATAACTGAACCATTAGGAAGAGATGCTAATGAAGTACACATTTCTCCTAATAAATTTGCTATTAATACTTTTTTAGCAAGACCTATTGTAAATCTTTTTACACCAAGAGCAAATGTATCAAAATTACTTTCTCTATTTTTAAGTTCATTTGCTATAGTTTCATAACGCACTATTGGACCTGCTACTAACTGTGGAAATAAACATACATAAGTTGCAAAGTTAAGAAAGCTTTTTGAAGGCTCTACTTTCTTATTATAAATATCTACAACATAACTAATTGTTTGAAAAGTAAAGAAACTAATACCTATTGGCATTATTATATTAAATAATGGAATTTCACTTTTAAATATATTATTTATATTCTCTATAAAAAAGTCTAAATATTTAAAATATAATAAACTACCTATATCATATACAAATGCTATAATCAAAAATATTTTCCCATATTTTCTATGTTTATCTATAAGATTACCCATTATATAATTAATAACGCAAGATAAAAGTAATAAAAATCCATATTTAGGTTCCCCATAAAAATAGAAAAATAAACTAAATATAAATAAAACTAAATTTTTAAATTTCTTTGGTACTATAAAATATATTATTAATAATATTGGTAAAAAATAAAATAAAAATGTAATACTTGAAAAAAGCATATATATTCTCTCCTTTAAAGAAAAATCTTCCTTTTGGAAGACTTCTATAAATTATCAAAACTGTTTTCTATTTTTTCGATATAATTAGATGAAGACATTATTAAGATAATTAAATTACCTTTATTTTTAACTACGACATCATCTGCTTCAACACATATCCATTTTCTTGGATTAGCATTTTCTTCTATTTTCTTTTTAGCTTCTTCTATGTTTGCTCCATCTTTCATTCTAATAAGAACTACAGAGTGAGCAATTGATCCTACTGCAGACTCAGATGCTAATGCTTCTTCATACTCAATATCTTTTGTACCAAGATAATTTTCAACATTTTCTTCAGTAACTTCAAAATTAGTAAGCATCATTGGTCTTTCATCTTCTGGAACTTCAGCATAAACTTTTGTCATTATTTCTTCTAAAGTTCCTTCTACTTGC
>CALVSD010000065.1 GCA_944358805.1 uncultured Bacilli bacterium | reverse complement strand
AAATCATAATAGTCACTTTTTCTTCCTAAACTAGTTAAATGTCTATAAATAGTATCTGCTGCGGCCGGTGCCATTACTGCCCCCATATTATTTACATCTTTAATTCCCATATCTACTACTTTACCTATGGTAGAAGATTCTATTCTAACATCACTTTTTGTATTTGTAACAAGTATTGAAGCAGCTCCTGTAGAAGTAAATGTAGCAGTATCTGGTTTAGGGGCTCCATATTCTGTTGGATTTCTAAATTGTTTTTCACTTGCTAAATTATGGGAAGAAGTTGATACTATACATTTCATGACTTTTTTACCTTCAATAAAATTAGATGCAATTATAAGTCCTTCACTACTAGTAGCGCAAGCATTAAATATACCTAAAAAAGGAATATCAAAACTTCTTAATGCATAATTAGAACACGCTATTTGATTTTGTAAGTCTCCACTTATTAAAACATCGATATCTTTATCATTAAGCTTCGCTTTTTTTAGTAACATTGAAATAGATTCAGTAAGTAATTTAATTTCTGCTTTTTCAAATGAAGTTTCTCCAAAATACAAGTCTTTCTTATATATTTTATCAATATACTTACCAAGCGGACCATTTCCTTCATAAGGGCCTCCAATGGTAAAAGTATCTTTTATATATACATTTTTATATGTGTTTGTCATATTTAGCCTCCTATAAATAGTATCCTTATTAATCCAAAGATATATACTGCTACTATTCCATACAATAAAACACTCCCTGCTAACTTAAATATGTTTGATCCTATTCCAAGAATTAATCCTTCGTTTTTATAATCTATCGCTGCAGAGGTCATTGAATGAGCAAATCCCGTTATTGGTATTATTAATCCTGCTTTTACCTTAGAAACTAATATATCAAATATCCCTAATGCTGTTAATATTGAAGAAATTATAATTAACGTAATAATAACAGCTACACCAGATTCTTTCCTTGGTAAATCAAATATAAACATATAAAATTCTAATAACAATTCACTTCCAAGTCCCATTAATCCTCCTACAAAGAAAGCTATTATTTCATTTTTTAATTTTTTTGGTTTAGGGCTTATTTCGTTGACTAATTTTTGATATTCTTCTTTATTCATATAATCACCATTATTATTATTTAAAAATAAGAAAAAAATATACAAAAAAAAGAATAGAATAACTCTACTCTTTATAATGTTTATCAAATAATTGTTTTAAATCTATTCCTAAAGCATCTGCTATATTACTAACAGTATCTATTGAAAAATATTTCTTAGTATTAGGAGCTTCTATTCTCCTTATAAATTCATGAGAATAACCTGTTTTTTCTGCTAGTTTAGCTTGCGTTAGGTTTTGCTTCTTTCGTTCACATCTTATATTCTTAGCAATGATTTCATAAACATCACTTCTTTTTCTTTCACTTCTTCTCACGACATATCACCAAAATAATTGTCTCACAAATTCAATATTTTTTATGTAACCCATTCTATTACATTTAGTATAAGTCCTTATTTTATGCTACTTTACAAAGGTTATTTTTTAACTTTTTTAATATTTTTTGTTCATTTCTTGATACTTGAACTTGATTTATTCCAAGAATTTTGGCTGTTTCACTTTGTGTTTTATCTAGGAAGTAACGTTCTTTTAGTAATTTTCTTTCATCGCTAGGTAACTTATTTATTTCTTCATACAACATCATACTATCAATACTTGTTTCAGCTTTTTCGTCTTTTATTGTATCTAGTAGTATCAAATTTTTTCCATCTTCATTAATTATTCTATCTAACCTATCAATTTCTCTAGTTATCATTTCAATATGATTTATAACTTGTTCATCTATTTCTAGAAAAACAGATAATTCAAAGTTACTAGGTACCTTCATCAATCTTTGAGTAAGAATTGTTTTAGCTTCACTTATTTTTTTATAAATTACTAAATATTCTTTACTTAATTTAAAACTTTTATTCTCATTTACATATTTAAGAACTTCCCCTAATATATAAGTATATGCATATGTTGTAAATTTTGTATTACTATCTTTTTTGTAATTTTTATATGCTTTTATCATCCCAATAACTCCAATTTGATATAAATCTTCTTTATCATAATAACTTTGATATTTAGATATAATTGAATATATTAATTTACTGTTATCTACAATTAGATCTTCTAGTTCTTTGTTCATTGTTTCCTTTCTATATAACATTAAAAGCTTCTATTTCACTATTTATAATAGATATTTGATGCCCAAACTTCTCTTTAAAACAATTATTACTACAGATAAACATTCTCTCATGTTCTTTCATCATTTTATCATTTAATGAAAGAATACTATTTATTCCATAAGCATCTATTGCTCTAATGTTATCAAGGTTTATTACCACTAATTTAACTCCAATTTGCTTAATAATATCATTTATAGTTTCTAAAATTTTTTTTGAATTATTTATAGTAAAATTACCTAATAATCTAATAAACATAACACCTTTTCTAAACTCATAGTTAATGTTCATAAATTATATCACCTTCCATATAAAAATTATCATATATATATATTAAATTATATAGATTCGACAAAAGATATCATATTATTTCATCGACATTTTTTTGTTTTTATAAAAGATAAATATTAAAGTTAATACTATAACTACTAATATAATATATTTAATTATAGGTATTTGTTTATTTATACTCATAGTATTTACTATAGGTACTTCTTTATTAGTGTTATTATTAGTGTTATTTTTAACATTAGAGTTTTTATTAATATTTTTATCTTCTTCTATTTTATTTGGTTCTTCTTCATTTTTTTGATATTGCTTTATTTCATTATTGTCAATCTTATTAATATTATTATCGTTATTAGCATTCTTATCTGTCTCTATTAAATATCTATAATATATTTTATAATCATTAACATCTTTAATATATCCATCAATATTAGTATAATAATTATCATCATAATATACTTTATTTATATTGTAATGATAAGTCATCTTTTGTTGATATCTACACATATTTTTACTAGGATATACTACTATATTGTCATCTTCTTCTACTAAAATATCTGAATACATAATATCGCTTTCAGTAGCAAGACTATACCACCTGCTATCTGGAACAAAGTCTTTTAAATTACTATTTATTACTTTAGCAATGCCTATTTTACTACCATCTATATCATAAGTAGTCATAATTTTATATATTATATTAGGATAACCATCATTTGCTTCTATATAAAAAGATAATGATTTAGTAGGATAACTACCATCTAATTTTAATATTATTTGTTCATCTTTAGTTATTTTTGTATAGTCACTTACACAATTATCACATACTTCATAAGTATAAGGTATTTCCTTACCATTAGAAAATACTTTAATATCTTTAAAACTTATATTATTTGCAAACTCATATATATGAATATAATTAGTATCCACAATTAATTTTTTATATGGATATACCACTTTATTTTCAATATTGGCATTATCTACTTCACAACTTTCTTGCCATAAGGAAAAATCGCTATAGATATACTTATTTTTATTTTCATAGTTATATTTATCCAAAGTATCTTTTATTAAATATTCCCCTTCTATTTCTTCTTTATAAAATCTATATCTAGTTTCTGTTTCTATATTTTTATATTTAATACTAAAATCTAATTGTTGTTGCCACTCACTATATTCTTCTGCGTTAGTAACATTAACAAATAAAATAAATGTTACTATAAATAAAATTATCTTTTTCATATATTTCCTTTCCACATTTTTTGCTCCCTATTATATTATTAGTAAAAATTAATTCTTTTTACTTGTTTATGTAGAAAAAAACAATAAAATTTGTTATAATTAACAATAGTACGAGGTGATAAAATGGAAAACTATTTTAAGAAAAAAATCAAAAATGAAAAGTTATTTTACATATTAAAACTGTTATTATTCTTTATTTTATTTATAATATGGGATAGTATTTTCTTAAGTTTATTTGGTAATTTAATTATAGAGCTTTCACTTCCCATTAAAGTATTTATTACATTTATTATTAATTTATTATTTCTATTATTAATAATACTAGGATATTTTAAAACATTAAAAAAAGACTTTAAAGAATTTTTTAAAGACTTCTTTAAAAATATAGAAATATCTTTCAAGTATTGGTTAGTGGGCTTTATCATTATGGTTATTAGTAATTTGATTATTGTAATTATTACAAATGGATCTATAGCAAGTAATGAAGAACAAGTAAGAAATCTTATCGATATTTCACCTTTGTATATGCTATTTAGTGTATCTATTTATGCTCCTTTTACAGAAGAACTATTATTTAGAAAAGGATTTAGAGATATCATAAAAAACAAATGGTTATACGTAATAATAAGTGGATGCGTATTTGGAGCTTTGCATGTTGTAGGCAGTATTAGTAATTTAACAGATTTATTATATTTAATCCCATATTGTAGTTTAGGTATTGCATTTGCGTATACATATTTTAAAACTGACAATATATTCTCTACTATTTGTATGCATTCATTTCATAATACAATGGCAATTATTTTATATTTACTAGGAAGTGGCATGTAATGAAAATATTAATTAAAACGTTTATTGTTCTATTACTTATAATGGTTGGTACTATATTATATAGTAGATATATTGCTACTAGTGGTCTTGTTAATAACGAAATTGTAATTAATGATAATAATATTCCTACTAGTTATGATGGATTAAAAATAGTTCACTTCTCTGATTTACATTATACTAGAATAATAACTAAGAAAAGTGTTACCAAAATTATTAATGAAATAAATTTAATTAAACCTGATATTGTATTTTTTACTGGAGATTTAGTAGATACTGATAAAGTATTAACTGAAGATGATAAAAATTTTTTAATAGAGTCTTTATCTAATATAAATTCTACATATGGGAAATATGCAATTTTTGGGAATCATGATATTGCTAATAATAGTGAAGATATCGTAGATATATATAACGAAGGCAATTTTAAATTATTAGATAATAGTTACGACATTATATACAGTAAAAATAATGATAAAATATTTATCGGTGGTCTTAGTTCCGTTAGTCACGGACTGGAAGATATTGATAAAGTTATGAGTTACTATGATACTAATGATAGTAGTAATACATATAATATTATTTTGTTACATGAACCTGATTATGCTGATAATATTGTAAATAGTTATGATAATATTAATTTAATACTTGCAGGTCATTCTCATGGTGGTCAAGTCAGATTACCTATAATAGGGCCTTTATATACCCCTAAAAACGGACATAAGTATGTTAAGGGATACTATGATTTAAATGGTACTTCCCTATATGTTACTTCAGGAATTGGGGTATCAAGATATAATTTTAGATTATTTAATAAACCAGAAATAAATTTTTATAGACTAAATAAAGAAGCCAATAATTAGCTTCTTTTCCTTATATATTATCGAATGTTACTTTACCTAAGTATCCTTCTCTTAAATCTTTAAGTACTCTATCATATACTTTATCATAATCAGTTTCGTTATTTCTAATTGCCCCTATTTTCTTTCCTATTAAATCCAAAGTTTCTACAATATCATCATTATTAGTAATATTATATCTAGATTTAATATTATCTGGGTAATAGTTAAACATCATATTAATTATATATATACTTATATCTTCTAAATCTAATACTTCTTCTTTAATCGCCGTCATAGAGGCTAAATTATGAGCCACTTCATTATTATCAAGTCTAGGCCATAATATTCCTGGAGTATCTAATAATTCTAATTTATCATTAACCCTTATCCATTGTAAGTTTTTAGTAACACCTGGTCTATTTCCTACATTAGTAGCTTTTTTACCTACTAATCTATTAATTAAAGTACTCTTTCCTACATTAGGTATTCCTAGTACTAAAGCTCTTATTTTTCTTTCTTTTAAGCCTTTATTCTTTCTTTTTTCATTCAAAGCATTAATAATAGGATTTATCTTATTAAATATTTCATTAACATTCTTATTATTAATTAAATCTACCATAATTACTTGATATCCATTATTTTCATAATAACTTTTCCATTTGTTAGTTTTTTCCATATCACACAAATCCATTTTTGTCATTATTAATACTTTAGGTTTATCCTTAATTAAAGTATCTATATCTTTATTTTTAGATGACATAGGAATTCTTGCATCAATTACTTCAAATACAACATCTATTAAAGATAACTTTTCACTTATCTCCCTTTTAGTTTTAGCCATATGACCTGGATACCAGTTGATACCACTTTTATGCAACCCAACCTGTATTTCGTTTTTATTCATAAACATCTTTCCTTTCAATAATTTAATTACATTTTATATTAAATAAAAAATATAAATAAAGCTAGCTTACATATAAAAATATTGC
>CALVSD010000064.1 GCA_944358805.1 uncultured Bacilli bacterium | reverse complement strand
CTAATTTTCATTCCTATGTGTGCCTTGACAACGAGCCTCAAGCGAGGCGGAAAGGAATGATGGCTTTTTATGAAAATTAATTCCATTAATCAACCAATAACTGCAGTTCGAAGGAGTCAATACCCTGAAGACAGTAAAAGTGAATTTTTGTTAGTTGGCAGAAGTAATGTTGGGAAAAGTAGTTTTATTAATGCATTAGTTAATAGAAAAAATTTTGCAAGAACATCCGCAACTCCTGGTAAAACACAAACCTTGAATTTCTTCTTAATTAATGATCTTTTTTACATTGTAGATGTTCCTGGATATGGTTTTGCTAGAGTTAGCAAAAAACTAAAAACAAAATTTGGTATGATAATAGAAGATTATTTAGAATCAAGAAATAATTTAAAAAATGTATTTTTATTAATTGATTTTAGGCATAAACCTACTAATGACGATGTTATGATGTATGAATTTTTAAAATACTATAATATTCCCGTTACTATAGTAGCTACTAAAGCAGATAAAGTTAAAAAAAGTTGTTTTGAAAAAAACATAAATATAATTGTAAATACACTAAATATAAATAAAGAAGATATCATTCTTTTTTCTACTATTACAAAAACTGGAAAAGAAGAAGTCTTAAACAAAATTGAATCTTTAATAAGCTTATAGTTTCTTTTTTTTTCAAATCTCATAATATAAATTAGGTGAGAAATTTGTGATTTTTAAAATTATTAACAATAATTGTTATAGATTAAATATTTTTGAAATTAAAAAGATATCTGATATTACAAAAGATATTAAAAAGATTATTACTAATAATTTGATTTTTTATTTAAAAAAATTTAAAATATTTGGTGATGTTAAACTAGATATTTATACAAATAAATTTTATGGAACAATTATTAATATCAAAAACTTTAAAACTATAAATGATAAAGATTCAGTACAATTACATATTACTTATCATTTTGATAATCATATATTATACAAAGTTGATTATTTTGACTTATTAGAATATATAAACATTAAGAATCAAACACTATACTATTATAAAAATTCTTATTACTTAAATATTACAAATAATATAAAACATAGTGATTTCTTAAAGTTATTAGAAATCAGTAACATTGTATTTGATAACTACTTTGATATTCTAAATAAAGGATTAAAAATTTATATTTAGTTTTAAATTGTTTAATGTTATAATTATAAATGAAAGAGGTGAAATTATGAAATTACCAACTGTAGCATTAGTGGGAAGACCTAACGTAGGAAAATCCACAATATTTAATAGATTAGTAGGAAAAAAGATTTCAATTATAGAAGATACTCCTGGAGTTACTAGAGATAGAATATATGGTGATGTTAATTACAAAGATTTTAAATTTCATTTAATCGATACTGGTGGTATTGATGTAAGTAAAGAAACTTTTAATGAAGAAATAAAAATTCAAACACAAATAGCTATTGATGAATCTGATGTTATTGTTTTTATTGTAGACGGTAAAAGCGAATTAAATGCCAACGATTACGAAATTAGAGACATGCTAAAAAAAAGTGGAAAGAAAATAATTGTTGCGGTTAATAAGATTGATAATAAAAATAGAGAAGATAACATTTATAACTTTTATGAATTAGGGTTTGAGAATGTAATTGGAATTTCTGGAGAACACAATTTAGGAATTTCTAAATTATTAGATTTAGTAACAGAAGATTTCCAAACAGTAAATAAAGATAGCGATGATGACAACATAATAAAATTTGCTATTATTGGAAGACCTAATGTTGGAAAAAGTAGTTTAACTAACGCTTTATTAAATGAAGAAAAAGCAATTGTTAGTAATATACCTGGTACAACAAGAGATGCCGTTGATACTCCTTTCAAGTATGATGGACAAGATTTTGTAGCAATAGATACTGCAGGAATTAGAAAAAGCGGAAAAATTTATGAAAACATTGAAAAATACAGTGTTTTAAGAAGTATGAAAGCAATTGAGAGATGTAATGTTTGTGTTCTAGTTATAAATGCAGAAGAAGGAATTATTGAACATGATAAGCATATAGCTAGTTACGCTTTAGAAGCCGGAAAACCTATGGTAATTGTTGTAAACAAATGGGATACTGTTAAAGATAAAAATGATATTTCTTCTTTTACCAAATTAGTAAGAGCAGAATTTAAGTTTCTATCATATGTTCCCTTAGTATTTTTATCAGCATTAACAAAAAAACGTATTCACACACTTATGCCAGAAATTATAAAAGTATATGAAAACAGTAAAAAAGAAATAAAAACAAGCATTTTAAATGATGTTATTAGAGATGCTGTATTATTAAATGAACCGCCTTCGTATAAAGGAAAAAGATTAAAAATTTATTTTGTAAATCAATCAGGAAAAATGCCACCTAAATTTACTTTTAATGTAAATAGTAAAGGGCTTATACATTTTTCATATGAAAGGTATTTGGAAAATAAAATAAGAGAAAATTTTGATTTTGAAGGAACCCCTATTGTATTACAATTTAAAAATAAAAATGAATAAGAGTGCATAATAATTTATTAATCAACTATTTATACCTTCTACATATATTATATTGTAGGAGGTTTTTTATGGGCTTTTCAGATAATTTTTTTAAAAAAATTGAAAAAAAGACTAATGTTAATAAAGAAACTATTTTATCACTAGCTAATAAATTACAACAAGGGAATATGAAAGATGAACAAACTTTAAAAGAGGTGATACAAGAAATTTCGAAAATGACAGGTAGAGAGGTGTCAAAAGAAAAAGAGCAAAAAATAATCAATGCTGTATTAAATGATAAAGTTCCTTCTAATTTTGATAAATTTATAGATAATGAATGATATAATTATAGGAATAGTTTCAAGAGATGAACAAATAAATAATACTATTTACAAGTCGATTACTAAAAATAATGTTAAATATTTAAATAACAAATGTTGTTATGTTGGAATATTAAATTTTGATAACAATCAAAAAATAAACAAAAACGTATTAGATATTTGTGACGGAATAATCTTTCAAGGCGGATCTGATATATATGATTATCATTTTGATATATTAAACTATTGTATTAAGAAAAACATACCTGTTTTAGGAATCTGTATGGGACACCAGATAATTGGACTATATGCTAATAAAGAAAAAGAAAATGACTTAATAAAAGTTAATAATCATTTTTCTTTAATTGACAAACATCAAATACATATAAATAAAGAATCTATTCTTTATAATCTATTTGGGGAAACAATTGATGTTAATTCTAGACATTTATATAAAATAAATTCAATTTCAAAACCATTTATTTTATCAGCTTATTCTAACGATAATACTATTGAAGCAATTGAATGGGTTGATAAAGATCATTGGGTATTAGGGGTTCAATGGCATCCTGAAGATATGGATAATATGGAACTTTTATATAATTATTTTATACAAGAAATAAAGAGAAGAAGAAAAAAACAATTATAATTACAAAATTGTTTTTTTATTTTTTTACTATATTTTTATCAATTAAATCTGGAAATATATCAGGAATAAAACCAAAGTTATCTCGCTGTCTTTTTTGATTTTGAATTATTGTTAAATTTAATTGTTCATTTATTTCTTCTTCTGTTAACGTAGGATATGTAAATCTTAAAACTTCTCTTATGGCAGATATTAACACCTTAGAATCTAATAAGTGATTGTTGCGCTTTACATATTCACATAATTCATACATTATTTGTTTATTATAAATTATTTCTTCAATAGAACAAGATTCTAAATCCCCGTATTTCCTTTTTAGTTTATCTACAAATTCTTTATCTATGTTTTTTAAAAGATTTATTAAATCAATCATTGACGATGGACTTTTCAAATAATCATTAGAAAACGATATCTCAGAATCATTCTCTAATAAAGAATAAGATGATTCTAATTTGCTATAAACTATCTTTCTTTGATAAGGAGGATATAAAACAAAATTATAATAGTCTTCAATTAAATAATTATCAGCAGTTGGATCACTATAAAATACGCTATCTATATTATATTTATCATCTTTTATTTTTACTGCAACAATAGCGTGCGGATCTTCAATATCTAATCCATTTTTTTTACATGAACATCTAATTTTTTCTGCAGGAATTCCTAGTTTTAAACATAGCTTTTGTAACATGTATGCATACCCTGCACAAACCATTAAATCATTAAATATCGTTCTATATACACTCCTTGATAAATGTGGTTTCTCTAGATCATCTTTTTGATTTAATCCACAATATTGTTTAAATCTTTTGGTTATATTATAAGCACATATAAATTTCTCTAACGTACTCAACTCTGAACAATTAATATCTTTTACAAACACATCAAAAATATTATTTACCATTATATATGTAGACAAATCTACAGTATCATTATTATCTTCAATTAATATTTTTTGTTGATATTTTACATCTAAATATTTATTTTTAAACACAAAATTCTTTATTGTTACTTTATGACCTAATTTCACTAGTATGTCAATTATTTTTTCACTATTATTACAACTATTAAAATCTATCAATATATCTGATCCTATAGGAATATATTTAAGATATCCAATTTCTTCTTCTGTTAAAGTTCTATCTATAGTGATATATTTAAGAGTTACTAAATCTTCAAACATATAATCAATTAACACACTTTTATAAGAATTATATTCTATTCTACTATCTTCATAATCGTTTAAATCATTAGTTACTCCATATGTGATTATTTTATTGATATTATGATTTGTTATAAGAACTTCGTAATCATCTTTACTCAATAAATATTTATCTCCATAACTACCTAAATTTATTGTTTTAATATAATTGTTTTTACTTAACTCAACTAATACTTCAGGAGTAATCAAATCTTGAGAAGATATTGTTATCTCTTCTCCCTTATAATCTTTAATATAGTTTATAATCATTTCATTTATTTTACTTTTATTACTCCCATAAAAATTAGAATCAATGTATACTACCTTGCCTATTATACTATCTTCTATAAAAAATCCATTATTAATAAATTTATTATTATCAAAATTTGAAAAATCGTTTGCTGTTTTAAAAATAATATTAGAATTAGAATCTGGTAACATAATTCACCTCTATCTTTCTCTTTACTACATTATATAAAAAAATACTTATATACGCAATAGAAAATATTTTTCATATTTATATTTTATTTGTCATAGTATTTAATGAATAAAAAGAAAGAAGAGGTATATTATGGAAAAAATTGAAGTTATAAAGAGTATTTCACAACGAACTGGTGGAGATATTTATTTAGGAGTTGTAGGAGCTGTTAGAACTGGGAAATCTACTTTTATAAGAAAATTTATGGAAACATTAGTAATTCCAAATATACAAGATGAATTGGAGAGAAAAAGAACTTTAGATGAATTACCACAAGCAGCTGCTGGAAAGACGATTATGACTACAGAACCGAAATTTATTCCTGCTAATGCTGCTAATATACAAATTGATGATTTTACCACCAATATTAGAATGATAGACTGTGTTGGTTATGTTATTAATGCTGCTAAAGGATACGAAGACGAAAATGGTCCTAGATATGTAATGACTCCTTGGTATTCTGATCCAATTCCTTTTGTAGAAGCAGCAGAAATAGGAACTGAAAAAGTTATAAAAGATCATTCAACTATTGGTATAGTAATGACTACTGATGGTTCTATTGGGGAAATCCCAAGAAATGAATATATTGAAGTTGAAAAAAACGTAATTTCTGAATTAAAAAATATTGGAAAACCTTTTATTGTTGTGCTAAATTCAGCACATCCAATGCTTCCTGAAACGGAAAAACTTGCAGAGTCTTTAAAAGAAAGTTATGGAGTTCCTGTTATGCCAATAAATGTAGAAAATATGCAAGAAAAAGATATGTACAATATTCTAAAAAATGCATTATACGAATTTCCTATTGAAGAAGTTAAAGTTAATATGCCAGAATGGATAGCTATACTAAACCACGAGCATGAATTGAAAAAAACATATATAGATAAAATTAAAGAAAGCATAATAGAAGTAAATAAATTAAAAGATATAGATAATATAACAAAACATTTTAGTAATTGTGATTATATATCAAAAGCATATTTGTCAGAAGTTAATACTTCTAGTGGTGAAGTAACAATTAATTTAGAAGCTCCAAATGGATTATATAATCAAGTATTAAATAGCATTATAGGGACTGATATTACTTCTAAAGCTAATTTACTATCATTATTCCAAGAATTTAACATTGCAAAAAAGGAATATGATCAAATTAGAGGGGCCCTAAAAATGGTTAAACAAACAGGATATGGAATCGCATCTCCAACACTCGATGACATGAAATTAGAAACACCTGAGATTATTAAACAAGGTGGAAGATATGGTGTTAAATTAAAGGCAAAGGCTCCTTCAATACATATAACAACTATAAAAATGCAGTGGAAATATTTGATAGATGGGTTAATGCAAGAAGTAGGAAGCCATTTGAATTT
>CALVSD010000063.1 GCA_944358805.1 uncultured Bacilli bacterium | reverse complement strand
AGCGAGAAACATTGTCGCCCGGAATAATTTATTACTCGCACCATCCGGGAGCGAGAACATTTTCTTATTAATGCATTCGTATATGCAATAATAATATACTATATTTTATGCTAAATGTCAATTATATAGCACAATATTATTATATAACATTTCTCATTTTTTTATTTATCTATTTTCTTTTAATTATTAATTTTATTCTACTAACCAAACCCTTAGTATCTTTACTTATTAAATATAATACTACAAAAGTTAATAATAAAATTAATACAAATATAATTCCTAATAATAGTACACAAGTAATTATATTTAAATTAAGTCCTAGTATTATTTCTTCTATTTTAAATAAACTTATACTAAGAAGTACAAATATACATATTAATAATATATATTTTTTTAATAAATCCATATGTTTTGTATTTAATACTTTGTTTGATACTAATTTTGTTTTTAAGAATATATTTACTAAGAAAGCTAATGCTGTTGCAAATAATATTCCATTTATTTTAAATGGTATTACTAATATAACTGATAATATCACGTTAATAGAAGCGCATATAAAGATATGATTCTTATTATCTTTAAATAATCCATTAGAATTTATTAATGCTAAAAGCGGATAATATATAATATTTAAAAATAATGTTATTGTAAATAATACTACAGTTACATAAGATAATATATAATTTTCTTTACCAATCCATATATTTACGAAACTTCTAATTCCTAACATAAACGTTATACTTAGGGAAAATGCTAGTATTAAAAATAATATCATAAACTCTTTAAATAATTTATGTATTTTGTCTTCTTCTTTTTTTGCAAATACATTACCAAAAGAATATACCGCACTAAGTTCTACTCTAGAAGACACTTCATTTAAATATCTCAATATAAAATTATAAGAAGTATATATACTTACCATTACTGGTCCTGAAAAGAACCCTAAAAGTACAGCATCAACATTATTTAAAACAACGTATCCTACTTGTAACCACGCTAAATCTTTAGTCATATTAACCATAGAAGTATCTTTATCTGCTACTTCTTTTAACCAACTGTATTTCTTACTTACCACTAATCTAAGTATAAATTCTTCAATTATTTTCATAATTAATATTGTAATAGCAATAGACTCTAAATTTCTAAAAATTATTGTTACTACCACTATTAAAATATCACATAATAACTTAATAGAATTAGAAACAATTGAATAAGTATACTTTTCTTGCGCAGCACTAAGTACAGACATATAAGTTTGTCCTCTTCCAAAGTATGCTATTAGATAAGAAGTAGATATTATAATAAAACATAAGAGTGCACTATCTCGGTATCCATCTTGAAATCCATAAAACAAATACAAAAATAAAGATACCAACATAATTATACCTAATATAATATATCCAATTATTTTAAATATTTTTCTACTTCCTGAATATATTTTGTTTATATCATTTTTATTTTTATCTGCAAATGGTTTATACAATTTATATATAACAGCATCTCCAAATCCTGCTTGAGCTAAAAATACATAAGTTATTATTTGATTAATAAGTTGATAATAACCATTCCCAACATCCCCAATATAATTAATAAGTACTCTTACTTTAACAAGGCCTACAACTCCTATTAATATATATGGTATTATATCACTTAACATATTTAATGCTATTTTTTTTGTTCTCATTATATCATTCCTTTAACTACTATTATTTTATCATTTTTAAAATGATAATACAATAAATTGTATAAAAATAATAAAAGCACTAAATATTTTATTATACGAATAAGAGGTAACCTATTTATACATGATTAGAGCTGAGAAACAATAAACTTGTTCTTCACCAAAAATAGAAGTAGAGACACTAAATTTAATGTCTATTACTTCTATTTCATTTTCACTAATAAATTTATTTATTTCTTCTTCTAAATCTTTTTCATGAGATTCATCTATTACTTTTACTTTCATAAAATCACCAATATAATGTTAACATAGTTTTATGTCTTATATTGTATTTTCTTTGTCGCCATTTAATTTATAATAGATTTTTTGTATATTACCCTCACTATCTGAATATTCAATATATAATTTAACGTTTAAATCTAACTTGTCAATATCATTGGTAGTTTCTATGTATCCTACTAATGATATTCCTCTAACTTCTTCATTACCTACAATTAAATTTTCTGCTTCATCAAATATACCAATTGAAGGAAATATATCTTCTGTAAAATAATCATGAATAAGTAATGCTTTTATATTATACATATTAGTTTTGGGATTATCTATAATTGCTCTATAACTAATTTCTTCTTTGTTAATTCTATCTAAAGAAATTTTTATATCACATGGTAAATTCTCATCACTAATATATTTATCTGCACTATTTAGCTCATCTTTAATTGCCAAATAATCTTGTTTTTCTTCTACTATTTTATTGTCTGTTTCTATTTTAACACTAGAACATCCTACTATAAAAGCAGCCAATAATATTATTATTAATTTTTTCATTATTTAAGTTTTTCTTCTATTCTTGTTAATCTATTATACTTACTTATTCTTTCACTTCTTGATAATGATCCTGTTTTAATTTGACCCAAATCTAATGCTACTGCAAAATCTGCAATATAATTATCTTCTGTTTCTCCACTACGATGAGAAATTATTGTTTTATAATTATGTTCTTTTGCTAATTTTATAGTATCTAAAGTCTCTGTAACTGTACCTATTTGATTTAATTTTAACAAAATTGCATTAGCTATATTTAAATCAATTCCCTTTTGAAGTAATTTTTTATTAGTAACGAACAAGTCGTCACCTACTAATTGAATTTTATCACCTATACTATCTGTAAGAAGTTTCCATCCCTCATAATCTTCTTCAGCCATTCCATCTTCTATAGATATTATTGGATAATCTTTAACTAATTGTTCATAATATTTAACCATTTCTTCTTTAGTTAATTGTTTACCTTCAAAATTATAATATCCATCTTCATAAAATTCACTTGCTGCTGCGTCTAATGCTATAAATATATCTTGTCCCAAAACATATCCTGCATTATCAATTGCTAATTTAATTAAATCTAATGCTTCGTAAGCACTATCAATATTAGGAGCAAAACCACCTTCATCTCCTACTCCACAACTTAATCCTTCTTGTTTTAGAATTTGTTTTAAACTATGGAATACTTCTGCTCCCATTCTTAGATTATCACTATAATTATCTTTTGAAGGAACTATCATAAATTCTTGAATATCAAGTCCATTTTCAGCATGAGCACCACCATTTAATATGTTCATCATACATTTAGGCATAGTAGTACCATTTCCTATATATTCATATAATTCTTTTTTCGAATATAAAGCTGCTGCTTTTAAATTAGCTAACGATACTCCAAGTATAGCATTAGCTCCTAAATTACTTTTATCACTTGTACCATCTAATTCTAACATTGAATTATCAATTAATTCTTGATCTAAAGAATCTTTCCCAATCAAATTTTGACAAATAATAGTATTTACATTATTAACAGCTTTTAACACACCTTTGCCATTATATCTATTCTTATCACCATCTCTTAATTCTAATGCTTCATTTATTCCTGTTGAAGCTCCACTTGGAACTGATGCTACACCAACAATTCCAGACTCTAAAGTTACTTCTACTTCTACAGTAGGATTTCCCCTAGAATCTAATATTTCTCTTGCATAAACATTTTTTATCTTACTCATTCTATCACCATTATAAGTATACTATTTTTTTTAATAATTGTACATATAAAAAGAACATTTTTTTATTCTTCTATATAGTATTACAATTGATGTGATACATTTCTATATAAAAAAATGACTCAAGTTGTATAATATTGCGTTGAAAGAAAAATATTAAACGAAAGGGCTTGAGTCACAATAAATATTATAAAAGAAAATAGCGAAAATATCAAAAGATATTTATCACATTAATTGAAAACTAGAGAAAAAGCTGTTAAAACTTATAGAAATGGCAATTCAATTAGATATGTGTGCAGAAAACATCACATATCAAGGATGTCTCTATACAAATAGAATAAAGCATACAATGTACAAACCGAACATTTAATAGATAAATATCATAAACCTAAATGATTACATCCAAATGCACATACTGATAATGAAATTAAATGGATAGAAGACTTAATTAAAATGCATAAAAATGGTAACCTAACACTTTGTGAATATTGGTACAAATTACGTATTAACAAAGACTATAAAAGACATATTGGTAGTTTATATAGAGTCATTAGGAAACTTGGATATTATAAACAAATTAACATTAATAATACTTCAAAATATATTCTAAAAAATATGATACACCTAAATAATTAGATATTAAATGGCAGATTGATGTTAAGTTTGTTTTGGTAATCTGTCAAAGCAAGAAAATTCCTGTGATAAAAGATTCCATCAAAAAACTTGTATTGATGAAGCATCACGTGAAAGATTCTTATTTTGGTATGATGAACATACACCCACAAACACAGTAGACTTCATTAAAAGATGCATTGCTTATTATGAGTATAAACCTATTGAAATTCAAACTGATAATGGAACAGAATTCACTTGGAATAAAGAAAAAATATTTAGAAAGATCAAATAAAATACCTATGGCCGTTTTAGGATATAAGACACCACTTCAAAAACGACATGAATTAATTTTTTCTTTAACAAAGAAAAATAACTCAATATTAATTGAGTCATTTTATAAAAATTTTACATCACATCATTTACAAATGTACAATACATGAGAGCATTTTATTTTTATCTTCTTTTAAAATTTGTTTGCGAACTTTGTAATTTTAATTTTTTTATTTTTTTGTTCCTTAAGATCAGTATAATTTCCTAAATATTTATGAATTTTTTCTCCTTCTATTTCAAAAATTTCTTTTGCTAATTTATCTATAAAATATCTATCATGTGAAACAAATAATATAGTACCATTATATTCATTTAATGCTTCCTCTAACATTTCTCTAGTATCTATGTCAATGTGATTTGTTGGTTCATCTAGTATAAGAAAGTTTGCTTTTTTTTGAATAAGTTCAAATAATTTTAATCTTACTTTCTCTCCTCCAGATAGAGTTCCCACTCTTTTGAATACATTTTCGCCATAAAATAAAAATTTTGCCAATGAAGCTCTTAAATGAGTTTCTGTTCCTTCAAAAAATTTTCTAGCCGTGTCCAAAATAGTCGCATTCTCATCATCAAATTTTATTTCTTGAGGTAGGTATCCGATCGTAACACTACTTCCTAAATCTATACTTCCATCTAAAAGTTCTGCATCACTATTTCCTAATAACATTTTTATTAATGTTGATTTGCCAGCCCCATTTTTCCCCATTAAACAAGCCTTATCTCCATAAATAATATGCATGTTTGCTCCATCAAACAAAACTTTATCTCCAATAATTGCTGAAAGGTTTTCAACTTTCAACACATCTTTACCTGATCTTTTCTTGATTTGAAAATCTAATGGAAGTTCAGTTTTTTCTTCTGGTTTATCCAACAATTCAATCTTATCTAGTCTTTTTTGAATGCTTGCTGCTCTCTTAAAGAAAGATTCTCCACCTGGAGATGCAAGTCGTCCAAATTCTTGTAATTTTTTGATAGATGCTTTCATGGCTGCAATTTGTTTTTGTTGATCTTTAAACTCTTCAAATTCAGCCATAATTCTTCTTTCATTTTCGACCATATAATATGAATAATTTCCAAAAAATGTTTCAGATTTACCTCGATCAATTAACACTGTTTTATTAGCAACTTTATCTAAAAAATATCTATCATGTGAGCTAATTATTATACTTCCTTTATAATTAGATAAATATTCTTCTAACCACTCCAATGTATCTATATCCAAATGATTTGTTGGTTCATCTAATAATAAAATAGATGGTTCACTCAAAATTAACGATGCAAAATTAACTATTGTTTTTTCTCCGCCTGATAATTTATTATATTTTCTACCTAACATATCATCACTTATTTTAAAGCCGTTACATATTTTACTTAAATCTGATTCAAGCTGATAACCGCCCATATTTTCATATATTTCTTGTAGTGTTCCATAACTCTTTAACAACACAGCCAATTTTTTTTGTGATGCTGTAGCCATTTTGTTTTCTATTTCACGAATTTTAATTTCTAAATCAAATAATTGCTGTTTTCCACTCTTTATAACATCAAGAACAGTAACATCATCAGAATACGCTTGTGGAATTTGAGATAACATTCCCAATGTTGCTCCTTTTCTTACTGATATATTTCCTGAATTTACATTTTCTTCTCCTGTTATCATTTTAAATATTGTAGTTTTTCCACTACCATTTGGTCCAATCAATGCTATTCTTTCACCAGTTTTTAATTCCAAATCAAATTCATCCAAAACCTTTTTAAAACCAAAGCTCTTAACAACTTTATTTAAATTTAATTCTATCATTTTTTTCACCTCTTTTTTCGCCACTATATTATAGCATCATTATTAAATTTGTCAAATGAGACTTGTTTATATGTTAACAAAAAAAACAACTCAATATTAATTGAGTCATTTTATAGAAAAAATTGTATCACATCATTTACAAATGTATAAAAAAGA
>CALVSD010000062.1 GCA_944358805.1 uncultured Bacilli bacterium | reverse complement strand
CTTAGGCATGCCGCCAGCGTTCATCCTGAGCCAGGATCAAACTCTCCAAAAAAATTTATTTTTTATTAAGTTTTATTCTATTTATCCTAGCTATCAAAAATTGACATTTTGCTCAGTTTTCAAAGAACATTTTCTTTTTTTCTTGCGCTTTTCTCAAGTGCAATAATAATATATCATTTATTATTTATTGTGTCAACACTTTTTTTAACTTTTTTAAACTTTTTTCACTTTGTTTTTCAAGCAATTGAAGTGCTTTTTTGAACACGGTTATTAATATACCAAATTTATTTTCACTAGTCAACTTTTTTTTTCATTTTTTTTAAATTTATTTGTTTTTTTACATTAACAATATATTTTATTCAATAAAAAAAGAAATATAACCATAAAATAATTAAAATATTTCTTTTATTTATTATTTACAATATTTTTATATATTTGATAATATCGTTCTACTGTCTCTTTATCAAAAGGTTTTTCTTTTAATCTTACCATATCTATTAAATTACCAAGTTCATATTTTAAAATAAAATCTAATCTATTCGAATAATGCATTTGTTTTTTATGATACTTATATTCCATTCTATCAAGAATTTTGAAACTACCATTAGGAAAAACTCGTAAATCTAAATCATAGTCTATATACTTTATAACCTTATCATCAATTAAAAAAGGAGTTGCTATATTACAATAGAAATAAATTCCATAATCTTTTAATTGCCCTATTATATTGAACCATCTGTTTTTAAAGAAAAACATTATTGCAGGTTCTTTAGTTCTCCATACCTTTCCATCACTATCTATAACAACTGTTTTATTATTGCCAAATACAATATAGTCATCATGTATATCTAAAACAACAGCTTCATCCCATTGCCTATGTAATCGCCCATTATGTTTATAACAATGGATTTCTAACTTCTCACCTACTTTTAAATTATCATACATTTTAATCACCCACTACTTGCTTTTTCTTTTTGTATTATACAACATTTTCTTTTTTTTAACAACTATTGCCATTCTTTTTGAATATGTGATATAATTTTAATAGAATAATTAGGAGGTGATTATTATTATATTTAAATACTTTATTAAAGGGGTTATTAACTTACCTATAATATTTTTTTCAATAATAAAACACTTCTTAATTGGACTTATAGTTACTCTTACAATTATTCCAAAATATTTTATTCTTGGCATAAAGAGTATCTTTAATAAAAAAACAAATGATGAATTAAAAGTTAACAACAAACCATTAATTCCAATAATGATGATTTCACTTTCATTATTTATTTACTTTTTATCAGTATTTTTGTTTTCTAGATGGTATGTACAAGGACTAAAAATAAAATATTTAACTAATGATATTATTTCTTCTACAGAAGTAATTGAAAAAATTGAAGAAAAAGAAGAAGAAAACATTAATGAGAGTGACGAAAACAACAATGAAGAAAATAGCAATGGCAATGAAAACAATAATACATATTATCCTAATGACTATTGGGATTATATCAATGTTCCATATATAGACGTTAACTTTAATTCTTTAATACAGAAAAACAGTGATACTATCGCTTGGTTAAAAGTGGAAGGAACAAACGTTAATTATCCAGTAGTACAAACTACTGATAACAGTTATTACTTATCACATGATTTTAAAAAAAATGATAATGCCGGAGGATGGATTTTTGGAGATTATCGTTCAAACTTTAACGAGTTTAAAAAAAATACTATTATATATGGGCACAATTTAAATAATAAAACAATGTTTGGTTCTATACCAGATTCGGTATTAAGTAGCAACTGGCAAAAAAACGAAAATAATCACATTATAAAAATGTCAACGCCAACATCTAATACCATTTGGAAAATTTTTTCTGTATATACAATTGAACCAGAAACTTATTATTTAAAAACAGCATTTTCTACAGAAACTTTTCAAAAGTTTATTAATACTATTAAAAATAGAAGTATATATAATTTTAATACTGATATCACCACTGATGATAAAATTTTAACACTATCTACGTGCGATAACATAGGAACAAAACGAGTTGTAGTACATGCAAAATTAGTAAAAATAGAACAAAAATAAGAATAGTAATTAATTAAAAAAACTATTCTTATTTTTTACATATATACAAATATTATCAATAATAGGATTAACAATATTAAAAATTAAAACAAACATATAAAACCAATAATAATTTAAAAATTCTATTGATATAAACATAAATATAGCAATAAATATACCATAAATTATTTGAGAAAAAGGAATTACAGAAGTAGTTTTCATATCTACTATTACAAAAGTACCTATAATCATATTATAAAAAGAAAAAATAAAATTAATTGAAGTTAAAAAATTTATATTAAAGAAAAGTGAATAAACACTTGTAATCACTAATAGTGTTATAAAATAACTTATTGCTATTCTCCATTTAAGGCAATCATTTATTGTAAGAAAAGCAATTATAATAATCATCATTAACATCAAAAACACATTCATTGTTAAATAAGAACAAGTATTTATATTTATATTGTTTATATTTAAATATAATATAGATAGAAATAAAACAAAACAAATATAATTAATTTTAATTTTTAAAAATTTATCTATAATTTTTAATAAAATATATGAAAATATATTAATTATAATCAAAACAGATAAAGGAATATTAATTGGAGTTAATAAAGAGATAAGAAAACTATATATTAAAACATAAGAATTCCCTAAAATATGTAATATACTTGTATTTGTCCTTATCATTTTTCTATAAAATAGTTCTAGTAATAAATTAACAATACATATGATACTTGTATTAAACAAAAATATAACTTTATTTTCGGTTATATATATAATAAAAGTTAAAAAATATATAATAGCTACTATTAATAATATTTTTTTTAATATTTTTGAAGTATTATTACTACATTTTATGTAATTTCCAAATTTTGTATCAAACTTCATTTCTATCATCAACCTTTTTTTTAGCAATTTTCAAATATTCACTTAGTTCAATTTTAGATGGACATACATAAGAACATAATCCACAATTAATACAACTTTTTACATTTAATTTATTTAACATTTTCAAATTATCAATATTTTTAAAAACAATAGATGGATATAATTTAACTGGACAAAGTTCTACACATCTACCACAATTTATACATTCTTGTGATTTAATAAATTTCTTTTGCATAACTACTACACTATTCAGATTACTAGACACAATAACTTCATCAGTAGGTAAACTAATTCCCGACATTAAACCATTAACTATAAATAACAAATCTTTTTTATCTTTATATTGACATATTTGTGATATAATCTCATTTAAATTAGAGCCAATTTTCACTTTTACATTAACGGATTTTTTTATTCCATCACCTGATATCGTTATCACTCTTTCAATAAGTGGTTTTCTAAATTTTAAGGTTTCATATATTGCATATATTGTTGAAACACTATTTACTATTATTCCAATTTCACTTGGATCTTTTTTATATTTTAAGCCAAATACATTTTCGATTAAACATCTATCCCATCCAATCGGATAACTATCAGAAACATATGCCAAGGTGATGTTAGGATAACTTCCAATACTTTTTTTTATATTTGAAATACTTTTTTGATTTGCTTCTTTAACAACAATAATTGCTTTAGGTATTTGCATTATTTCTAATATTGAATCCACGCATTCTAGTAACTCTTCACTATAATTATACATTATGCTTTTATCACAACATAAAGAAGGCTCACATTCTACTCCGTTTACAATTAAACACTTTATTTTTTCATTAATATATTTTTTATATGTTTTATTATTACTGCCACTTAATCCTTTTATTCCCATATTAAAGAGTAATTTTACAAAATCATCTTTGGAATACTTAGAAAAAGCTTTGGAATATCCTAATTTATTTTTATACTTTTCTTTAAAATCGTTTTCTATGACTATATAGTCACTTTGATTTCCTTCTAAATCAAACTTGCTAACAATATTGGTAACATTTCCACTAACTGAAGAATATATAGAAAAATTAGTTTCGTTTTCTAAAGCAACAATATCACCTTTATAAACATAATCTCCATTTTTAATTAATAATTTATTATTTTTTAATGGAATATATATTAATTGAGGTTTTAAAAATTCTTCTATTTTATAATTTATCTCATTTTGACTATCAATATATACAGTTTTCATATAGCTATCTCCTATTTACATTATAAATCATTTTTTTTAAAATATAAATAGTATAATAATAAAAAAAAGCACCATATTATAAGTGGGTGATGAAAATGGCTAAGAAAAAGCAAAACAATGTTAGTTCAAACAAATGCAAAAAAGATATGTTAGATAAAAACATGAATATGAAAAATCGTTGCAATGAAAATGAACCTAACACTGAAGAAGAACAACCTGAAAATGAATTAAGATAGGTTGTAAACCCAATAAAACAGGAATCGATTTAATGATTTCTGTTTTTTTTAAAATAAAATTGACACTACTATTAACGAAATTATAATACAAGATAAATCAGCTAATAAACCAACCAGTAATGAATATTTAATTTTTTTAACACCTACACTTCCAAAGTATAACCCTAATATATATATGGTAGTATCAGTACTTCCCTGTATAACAGATGCCACTCTTCCAATGAAAGAATCTACTCCATATGTACTTAAAATGTTATTTAACATAATTAGAGAAGAAGATCCAGAAATTGGTCTTAATATTGCTAATGGTAATATTTCTGTAGGGAAATTAAGAAAATTAAAAATAGGTTGTAAATATATAGTAATATCTTGTAATAAATTACTTTTTAAAAATATATTTACTGAAACTATCATTGCCAATATTGTTGGAAATATTTGTAAAGACATAGAAAGTCCTTCTTTTACTCCTACAATAAAAACATCAAAAACATCAACTTTTTTATATACCCCATACATTACTATTCCTAATACCATTAATGGTAAAATAATATTAGCTATATACATATTTTCGTCTCCATATTATATAACATATCCTATCTAAAACAAGACCAAATAAACATGATAAGAATGTAGTTATTATACTTGCAAGTACTATATCAGCAGGATTACTAGCGCCATTTGCTAATCTAAAACTAATTACTGTGGTAGGAATTATTGTTACAGATGCTGTATTTATTACTAAGAAAGTTATCATACTTCTACTTGCTATATCTTTGTTTTTATTTAATGATTGCATTGATTTCATCGCTTTTAATCCAAATGGAGTAGCGGCATTCCCTAGTCCTAACATATTCATTACAATATTAGAACAAATTAATCCTAAAGCTTCATGATTTTTAGGAATTTCTGGGAAAAGTATTTTTATAAAAGGAGAAATCTTTTTAGATATTATTTCCAATAAACCACTTTCTTTAGCAATATTCATAAGTCCTAACCATAAACACATTATTGGTAAAATCGTTAAAATCATATTAACAGATAAAGAAGCAGATGAAATAATTTCGGTATTAATAATATCAGTATTACCACTAAAAAAACTATATAAAATTCCTACAATTATAAAGAAAGCCCATATATAATTTACCAAAATTTAATCCACTCCCATAGTTTAGTCCAAAAACTTTGAGTTTTATTTTCATCCTTTTTATTTACATAAATATCTTTAGTAGCAAGCAATTCATCATCAATATATATTTCTATATAACCAACTTTATCATTTTGTTTATAATTTTTTAATTTTTCTAATTTAATTTTGCTTATTAAAGAACCCTTTTCGTTATTTTTAAGAAGAATATATAAATCTTCTTTTATATATAAATTATTATTGTAGTATGTATCCCCTATTACATTAAAATTATTTTTATTTAATACTTTATATGAAGTGTAATTAGAAAAAGCATAATTATATAATTCTATATGTGTATTCCAATCATCAGAATCTCTTATTGTGACTACAATTAAATTCATATTATCTTTACTAGCAGTAGATACTAATGTTCTTCCTGCTTTTTCTGTATATCCTGTTTTTCCTCCAGTTACATAATCATAGTTTAATAATTTATTTTTATTATGCCATACATAAGTTTTATAATTAGTTTTAACTGTATATTCCTTTGTTTTAACTATTTCTCTATATTTGTCATATTGCATTGCATATCTAGTTAAAAGTGCCATATCATATGCTGTTGAATAATTACCAGAATCAGTATTATCTAAACCACTACTATTTACAAAAGTTGTGTTTTTCATACCAATTTTTTTAGCTTTATCATTCATAAGTTTTACAAATGCTTCTTCACTACCTGCGACATATGTTGCAATCATAACGGCGGCATCATTACCACTTCTCATCATAAGTCCATAAAGCATATCTTTAAGTAACATTTCTTCCCCTACTTGAATATATATGCCAGAACCATACGCCTTTAAAATTGAATCATCTACTTTTATTAATTCATCTAATTTATTTGATTCAATAGCAATAACCGCAGTCATTATTTTAGTAATAGACGCTATTAAAGCTCTGTTATTCATATTTTTAGAATCTAATACTCTTCCTGTTTCAGCATCCATAAGAACATATGAATTAGCATTGCTAGTACTACAACTAACTTTAGGAATAAAAATTAAACATAATACTAAAAATAATAATACTTTTTTCATATTAAGCCATCATTCCTTTCCGCCTCGCTTGAGGCTCGTTGTCAAGGCACACATAGGAATGAAAATTAGTA
>CALVSD010000061.1 GCA_944358805.1 uncultured Bacilli bacterium | reverse complement strand
ATCAGAAAACATAGAACATTTAAACCTAGAAATCAATTTCTTTATCCTTCTATTTGTATTCATAGACAAGAATGCGGTGGATGTAAAAAACAGTGCTCTAAATACGAAGAAATAAAATGCAACAAAAGAGACAAATCTCCTGGTGCTTGTAATAAGTGTCCAAAAATTGCTACTTGCCATTTAGATAAATACTTTTATTATGCTACTACTGCTGATTTAGAGTATAAAAATGATTTAGTTGATTTTAGAGAAGGAATAAATATGACTACTATAGAAGTTAAAGAATTAGCTAATATTCTTAAACCCTTATTAGATCAAGGTCAATCAATTTATCAAATTAAATCTTCTCATAAAGAAATTAAGCAATGTATTAAAACTCTTTATAGTTATATTGAAATGGGAGTTTTTAAAGATTATGGTATTGATAATTTTTCTTTAAAAGAAAAAGTTAATCGTAAACAATTTAAAAACAAATATAAAAAAAGAAAGGAACCAGTTAATTATGAAAATCATAAATATAAAGATTATCTAAAATTTAAAGAAGATAATCCAGAAGTTCCTACTACTGAAATGGATACAGTTTTAAATTCTTTATCTGGTCCTTATATTCAAACTTTTTATTTTGAAGGTTCTGGTATTATAATTGGTTTTATTCATAAAGAAAAAACATCTGAATCAATGGCTAAAACTTTAGATAATTTAGAAAATAAACTAGGTCATGATTTATATAGAGAATTATTTTCTTTAATTCTTACTGATAGAGGTATTGAATTTGAAAAAGTTGATTTATTTGAATTTAATCAAAAAACTGGAGAATTTAGAACTAACATTTTCTATTGTGACGCCTATCAATCAAGTCAAAAACCTCATGTTGAGAATTACTCACAATTACATTAGAGATATTATTCCAAATGAAATAGATATATCTAATATTACTCAAGATGATTTAGATTTAATGTTTTCCCATATTAATTCTACTCCTAGAAAATCTTTAAAAGATAAAACGCCTTATGAAGTTTTTAAATTTATGATGAGTACTTCTGATAATCCTCAAAGAGGAAAAGAAATACTTGATTCATTAAATATTAAAGAAATAAAAAGAGATGAGGTTACCCTAAAACCTTATCTCCTTAAACATAATAAATAATATTTATTATGTTAATAGAAACACCCAACTAAATCAATAATATTAAACTTTTAACAAAAGGAATTTAGTCTTACATTTTTTAAAATTCTATAGCCTTTTGTGTTTTCGTCGTGGATAAATTTCTAATACATTTTATATTTTACACTATTTTTTATTAAATTTCAAATTTTTTTATCACTTTAAAACGCCCATAAAATGGACGTTTCTTCTACATTCAAATTTCACTTTATGAAACTGGAATTTACTTTTTCATTTCACAATTATTTACTTTAATGGCACCTACCCCAATATATATGGATTTTCTTTAGTCCCATCTCCTCCAGTAATTTGCACTGTTGATTTTAAATAAACAACAGGACGATAAGCAAAAGAACCATTAGCACCCTGATAACCATTATACCCCCCAGCATGAACAAAAAACACCCAATTAGCATTGATAGAATCTGGCGTGAGTGTCCACTGCATCAAACTTGACTCATACAAATAACTATTATTTTTACAGTCACTATAAGCACTCCAATTACTTAATTCTTGAGACAAACAAGATTGTCTACTTGTTACACTACCACCACTTGTTGAATAAGGATAATCAGAAAAATACATAAGTCCTATTTTACCAATCCAATACCATGGTCTACCACTATATACAGAAGTTTCTCTTTCTAATCTATAAAAATTAACGGCTAACGGAGTACTAGACGATGAAACTCCACCTAAATTCCAATAAGTATCACCTACTAATTCTTTTGCTTCAGAAGTCAAACTGTTATAATAATCGCCATTTAAATATGTCTGTAATGATGCTTTTGACCAATCATTAATATTACCACTATCCCATGCCATATTACCTATTGACTCGTCTCTTATTATCTTAATTCTTTTTTCTGTATTACCGGTTTCACTTGATTTAACATCAAATACTCCTAATATTCTCCATAGTTCATTATTAAATCTAACATAGTTATTAGGAACCGTACCCATATATCTTACATTTCCATCTGGATCATCATTATTCATAGTAGTAGGATTGTCGGGCAATAAAGATTCTATATAATCAGCTCCCACAAGAACATACTCACTACCTATCCCATCGGTAACTATCTTAGCACTAAATTTTTTCCCTATCTCAGTATTCGGTGTATTAATGTCTAGCCATATTCTAACAGACATAGTAACAGACTTCCCAGGATCTAATTTCAAATCATCCGCTATAATACCACTACTTAAACTAGATAATAATACTGGTTCATTATCGTCTAATTTCACTTTTATATATTTAGAATTTATTTGATTAGAAGTAGTAGTAGATAACATTTTCAAATCAAATGTATATGAAATATTACCATTATTAGTTATTGTAAAAGTATACGGAGTAGTTTTAGATCCTTCTTCGTCAGTCATTGGTAAAGTATTAGTTAAAGATAATTTAGAACCTTCTTCTACTGTTATATCTAATATACCCGCAGTATAAGATTCTGTATTATCTAATGTATGAGTCTTAAAAAACAATGCATATGTTGTCGAAGACATTACTATTATTACTAATATTATTGATAATACAATCATCACTATTTTTTTATCTTTAATTATTTTCATAATCTACTCTCCTACCTTTTATTCTATAATTTTATATTAACATAAAATAAAACTTTCTACAAGTTATATATCTTTATTTATTAAGAATAGTTCTAATCCTAAATACTTATCAATATTGCCAAGTTTTATATTCTTATCTAAAACTCCTAACTTATGTATATATTTAATTAAATCTTCTTCTGTATAATAGTAATTATTTTGAATAGCTAATTTTACCCTATAGGGATGAACTCCCAATATAGTCGCTATATCATTATTAGTTTTTCCCATATTATATAACTTTTTAACTTGAAAAAGTAATGTAAATTGATTACCTAAAAGTCCTATTATATAAATTGGTTCATAACTTTTATTTATAAATTCATTATATAATTTTAAAGTTCGTTCATTATCTTTTTTTATAACAGAATCTGTTAAAGAAAAAATATCTTCTTCAACATTATATATTACTAAATCATCTATATCTTTATTAGTTATGTTCTTATCTTCTAATTTATATAACATTAACTTATCTAATTCATTAGTTATATTATCTAAATTATCGCTTACTTTACTTAAAAAATAATTTATATCTATTTTATAATCTTTTATATATTCCTTTATATAATTTTTAATATAATCATCAGTAGATTTTATTTCTTCTAAATTTCCATATTTACTAAGTAATTTATATAATTTTTTTCTTGTATCAGGTTTACCATCAGAAACAAATATTAAATATGTATGTTTATTATAATTATTTATATATTCTTCTAATTTATTAACATCAATATCTTCTTTAAAAGAAGTTTTTATTATAATTAATTTATTGTCCCCAAATAGACTATTCATTGAAGCTTCTTCAATAATTGTTTCTAAATTATTTTCTAGATTATATTCAATAACATTATTTTCTTCAATGTTATACTTATCTATCATTTTTTTTATTTTATCATTAATAATTGTCTTATTGTCTCCATAAAACAAATACAAATTCATATAAATCACTCACTTACTAAATTACAAAAATAATTATCATTCTCCATCTTACTTAAAACTTTATCATATTGAGTAGGTTCAAAATATTCTTTTTTAGTATTCATACTTTCTATTATTTTAAAAGTTAAACCGTCATCATCCATATAATACGTCATAGTAGCACTATCTACAATAGGCTCTACTTTATAATATAATCCTAATCTTTTATATTCCATATATTGATTTTCATCAAAGAATGTATATTCCATAATAAGATTTCTTGTTAATAGTATATTACTTTTTTTATCAAAGTTAAAACTATCAGTAACTCCTAAAATAGCATTTAAATTTTTATCATATGTTACTTTTGTACATTCTAATGTATATGTAACAGGAGCAAATACTTCTTTATTAAATAATAAAAACATTATTATTACAAATATAGTTAAAGAAAAACCAGTAACTAATATCTTGGTTGAAGAAGACATTCTCTTCTTATTAATATTTTTAGATGCTTTTTTTATGTTTTTGGGAATGCATTTTTTATTTAAACCAATTATAACTTCATCTTTTACTTTAATAGAGTTTGAAGATATAAGTTCAACATTAGTTATATTATTTATATCAATAATTTCAATTTTAGAATTGTCTTTATCATTTATAATATCCCACACGATTTCTTTAACTAAAGTCTCTATATATTCTTTATTTTTTATATTTAATAAAACTAATGTATTTTCTTTAATATGTGAAGAGGCATAATATAAAGTATCACTAAAGTTATCTTTATAAATAGAGTAAACATTACCATATTTTAAATCTTTAAATACTAAATAAACATCTATATTATGTTCTTGGATTTCAAAGCCTTTATTTAGGTCTTTTACTCTTAACCTCTTTCCATGCATATTATCATCCCTTTTTTAATTCTTTTGTAATAACATTAAAATGATACTTTTCTTTATCAATGTACACTATAAACTCATCATCTACATATTCTACTTTATCATACTTAATTTCTAATATGATTTCATTATCTATATTTATTATACCATATTTATCATTATTTTTAACAATTAAATAATCATTATCAAGTACTATATATTCTTGATAATTACTTAATATTGTACCTTTAACATAATTATAATAATAGTATTTATCACTATTTTTTATTATAACAAAGTCGCCTTTTACATATTTATAACTAGGAACATCACTAGTATTATCATATAAGTATTTAGAATATATACTTTTTTCATCTTTTATTTCATCTAAGTCATTAGTTACACATAAATTATCATTACAATTATAAAAATATAAATAATTATATATTACTTTATCTTCATATTTTACTTTATATTCTACTACTAAATATAAAATAATTATTAAGATTAAAAATATTCCTGTTACCCATATATATTTAAAATTACTTTTCTTTTGCATATTTACTCCTTTTAAATAATTTATCATACATTTCTTCTAAAAAAGATATTATATAATTATTAGCTATACAAATAGTAACAATAATTATTATATTTACAATACTATATTTATCCACTAAAAACAAACTAGGAAGAAGTACTAATAATTCAAAGAATGTTATAAAACATCCGATTAGTAATATTTGTCTTTGCAAATTAAGTGGCTTACATATATTATATAAAAGTCTTAAATTAATATATCCTGTTAAAGATACTGCTATTATTCGAACAGAATCATAATTAATATTTAAAATATTTGTAATCATTATTAAGAAGAAAATGTTTAAAGACACACATATACCACTTGGTAAAGCATTTCTAAATACTTTTACCATAAAATTACCAGTTACTTTATTGTAATTAGGTTCTAATGCTAGAAAGAATGATGGAACTCCTACACATATAGAGCCAATTAATGATAATTGGATTGGATAAAATGGATAAGCACATGATAACATTACTACTAATATTGATAAAACAAAAGAATATATAGTTTTAACTAAAAACATACTCGATACTCTTTCTATATTATTTACCACTCTTCTTCCTTCATCTACTATTTTAGGAAGGACAGAAAAATCTTCAGTAGTTAGTACTACTTCTGATACACTACGTGCAGCACTAATACCTGTTGCAAGTGCTATTCCACAATCTGATTCTTTTAAAGCTAATATATCGTTTACTCCGTCGCCAATCATTCCTACTGTATTTTTTTCTTTTAAAGCTTTTATTATGTTTTGTTTTTGTTTAGGAGTACATCTTCCAAATATTGTATAATTATTAACTATTTTTATTAATTCATTATAATCATTAGGCAAACTATTTCCTTCAATATATTTATCATAATTTAAAAATTCTAAACCTCTCATTATGTTAGATACCGTTCTTGGATTATCGCCTGATATTATTTTTATATCTACATCTTGATTTCTAAAATAATCTAAAGTTTCTTTAGCATTCAATCTAACATTATCTTTAATAATAATAAATGCTATTACTTTGACATCACTCGGAATTTCATTATCCATTTCTTTTTTACTTTTACATAAACTAAGTATTCTATACCCTTTTTCAATATATTTTGATAAATATTTATCGTATTTACTAATATTTTCTTTAGTTATGTATTCTAAAGCTCCTAATATATATGTGTATTTATCAAACACTTTAGCACTATATTTACGATAACTAGAAAAAGGAATAACTTTTTTTGTACTATATATATTACCCTTAGTAAACTTTTTTGATATAGCAATATCTGTAGCATTTACTAATTTATCAGAAACCATATTAAACATTATTTCTTTGATATTATCATCAGTTAAATTTACAGTATCTACTACTTCCATGGACCCATCAGTAATAGTTCCTGTTTTATCTAAACAAAGAACGTCAACACAAGATAACATTTCAATACCACTTAATTTTTGAATAATAACTTTTCTTTTTGCCATTTTTATGACTCCTACAGTTAAAGCTAAACTAGTTAAAAGCACTAATCCTTCTGGTATCATTCCAATTACTCCCGCAACACTACTAAGTATTGCTTCTTTATATGATTGTCCACTATAAAAATATTGTGATACAAAAAGCAATACTCCAACTGGTATAATTAAAAATGTTACTATTTTAAGTATTTTGTTAACACTTTTCATTAAGTAAGAATCTTGTTTTTC
>CALVSD010000060.1 GCA_944358805.1 uncultured Bacilli bacterium | reverse complement strand
GGAAATCATACAGAAAATCATTTAGATATTAAAAAATCTACTTCTGAACAAGTAAATAAAGAAATAGTTTCAGTATATAAACAATTGGATGAAATAATTCCGGGAAAATATGTAAATATAATTGCGCTACCTTTTGGTAGCCCATACAATAAAGAGCATGAAAACTTTGGGTATGTATTAAAATCTACATACAATGATACTACTTATGAAACTAAAGCTGCTTTAAGAGTCGGATGGGATGCTGAATATTCTCCATTTGACAAAAATTTTGATCCAACATTTTTAAAGAGATGTCGTGCTTACGATAATAATGGAAAAGATTTTGATATAGAAATGGTATTTAAATTACTTGAAACTAAAAGATATATATCTGATGGAAATGTTAGTACAATAGTAACAAGTGAAAAAAATAGTAGTAAATTAAGCGATAATCTAAATAAAGAAGTTATAACTTATTAGGAGTCTGAATATATGAAATTAGATAATAAAGGTTTTGCTATAACAGGTATTTTATATACAATTTTAATAGTTTTTCTCTTTGTTTTATCTTCATTATTATTAACAATGTCTACTAAATTAAATATGACCATAAAATTAACTAATAATATATATAGTTCTGTAGAAAATAAAAATGAAATTAGTTATATAGATGATGATAATAATTATATTGATACTAATAATAATTATTTTGTAGCACAGTATCGTGGCAAATATGAATTTATAATAAATGACGACAATGAATGTTTCGTTTATTTACCCAAAGATAGTATAGTACTAATTAAAAATAATAAAATTTATTATAAAAAGGATAATAATATTGAACCATCAAGTATTAATGTTAATGATATTAATGATATAAGTGAATTAGCAATAAGTGATTGTAATAATTCAGATATAAATAATGTTACATTTACGAAAGTTTATACTTCTATGAAAGATTAATATCTTTCTTTTTTTGTATATTTTTGATATAATTTTTAAGGAAATGAGGGATTCTTATGAAAATTAAATACACTTTATTACATAAAGATAAAAATAGTAATGCAAGATATGGTACTTTGCAAACAAATTATGGAACTTTTGAAACGCCAATGTTTATGCCTGTTGGTACACAAGCTACAGTTAAAACTTTAGATACAAGAGAATTAAAAGAAATAAACTCTGCTGTTGTATTATCAAATACATATCATTTATGGCTAAGACCAGGTGAAGATATAGTAGCAAAAGCAGGAGGACTTCATAAATTTATGAACTATGATGGTCCAATTCTTACTGATAGTGGAGGTTTTCAAGTTTTTTCATTAGCCAAACCTAAAGATATAACAGAAGCAGGTGTTAAATTTAAAAGTCATTTAAATGGAGAAAGTTTATTTTTAACTCCTGAAAAATCCATTCAAATTCAAAATAAATTAGATAGTGATATAGCGATGAGTTTTGATGAATGTCCTCCATATCCAGTAACCCATGAGTATATGAAAAATAGTGTAGAGAGAACTTTAAGATGGGCTAAAAGAGGAAAAGAAGTACATAACAATGAAAACCAAAGTTTGTTTGGAATAGTTCAAGGTGGTGAATTTCAAGATTTAAGAGAATACAGTGCTAAAGAAACTGTTAAATTAGATTTTGATGGTTATTCTATAGGAGGAACTTCAGTTGGAGAAGATAAAGAGACAATGATGAAGATGATTGACTATGGAATTAAATATTTACCAGAAGATAAACCAAGATACTTAATGGGTGTTGGGGAACCTACTGATATTTTTGAAGGAGTTCTAAGAGGAGTAGATATGTTTGATTGTGTTTTACCTACAAGACTTGCAAGACATGGACATGCTTTTACTTTAGATGGGAAAATCAATTTAAAAAATGCTAAATACAAAGAAGATTTTACTCCTATAGATAGTGAATGTGATTGTGAGTGTTGCAAGCACTATACTAAAGCTTATATTAGACATTTAATTACTGCTAATGAAACATTAGGACAAAGATTATTATCTATACATAATTTAAGATTTTTAATAAAAATTACTGAAAATATAAGAGAATCTATAAAAAAAGATGAGTTTAAAGAATACATGGATAGGTTTATTGCAAGATATAAAAAATAAGAAACAGGTTGTTATAATTAATTCACTTGTTTTTTTTATTTATCTAAAAGTTAAATATTTTGTTTAGTTATTTTGTCTATGTCATAATAGTTTGCAGTAGCGCTTAAATTTTAACGAATTGTATGTAAGTATGGAAAGCTAATAAAAAGTATAAAATAATATATAAAATTATTCATATCACTAATCAATCAAAAGATAAAGAGTTTCATAGAAATATATATATTATGCTTTAAAAAATATAAATTTTGTTATATAATTATTATATATTTTGAATGTGAGATGATAATATGAGTATAAAGACTAAATTGATAACAATTGATGAATTAATAGATGAATTTAAGAAATATAATGATAATATAGATGATATTAATTTGATAAGGAAATCTTATGAATATGCTTATGATAAACATTTTGGGCAAAAAAGAATTTCAGGTGAAGATTATATATATCATCCTTTAAATGTTGCTATGATTCTTACAGACATAAAAGCTGATTGCAAATGCATTTGTGCTGCTCTTCTTCATGACACTATAGAAGATACTGATTCTTCTAAAGAAGAGTTAGAAGAAAAATTTGGTAAAGATATTGCTATGTTAGTTGATGGTGTTACTAAAATAAACAAATTAAAATTTAATAGTGATAGTGAACAAATGGCTGCTAATCAAAGAAAAATATTAGTAGGCCTTTCTGAAGATGTTAGAGTTATTATTATTAAACTAGCGGATCGTTTGCATAATATGAGAACTTTGTATGTTATGTCTGCTGAAAAACAAAAGAAAAAGGCAAAAGAAACATTAGAAATATTAACTCCAGTAGCACATAGATTAGGTATAAACAAAATAAAAAGTGAGTTAGAAGATTTGTCCTTAAGATATTTAAAGCCAGATGCTTATTTTGATATAGTAGAAAAATTAAATCAAAAGAAAAGCGAAAGAGATGAAGCAGTAGGTAAAATGTTAAGTGATGTTTCTGATTTGTTAAATGAACACAATATAATTCATGAGATAAAAGGAAGAAGTAAAAGTATTTATAGTATATATAATAAATTAAATAAAGGTAAAAAATTTAATGATATATATGATATTTTGGCACTTCGTGTTTTTGTAAATACAGAACAAGAATGTTATTTAGCATTAGGACTAATTCATTCAAAATACAAACCTGTGCCTAAAAGATTTAAAGATTATGTAGCTATGCCTAAAACTAATTTATATCAGTCTTTACATACTACAGTGTTTGGTATTGATGGTAAATTATTCGAGATACAAATTAGAACTTATGAAATGGATAAAATTGCAGAATATGGTATTGCTTCTCACTGGTCATATAAAGAAAATAAAGATGGCTCTAAAGCAAGCAAAGATTCAATGGAACAAAAATTACAAATATTTAGAAGTATTATTGAACTAAATCAAGAAACGAGTACTCCTGAAGAATTTATAAGTAGTATTAAAAAAGATGTTCTTACTAGTGACTCAATTTATGTATATACTCCAAAAGGTGATGTTATAGAGTTACCTGAAGGGGCTACTCCTGTAGATTTCGCATATAAAGTACATAGTGAAGTAGGAAATAAAATGGTAGGAGCTATAGTTAATGATAATATAGTGCCACTTGATTATGTGTTACATACTGGTGATATTATAAAAGTAAACACTTCTAATGCTTCTAAAGGTCCTAATAAAGATTGGTTAAATTTTGTTATAACTACTCAAGCTAAAGGAAGAATAAAATCTTTTTATAGTAAAATTGAAAAAGAAGATATGATAGACAAAGGAAATGATTTATTAGGAAAAGAGATAAGAAAAAATAATTTATCTATCAATGAAGTTCTTAGTAACAAAAATATAGATATAATACTAAATGAATATAAATTAAAAGACGTAGATGAATTGTATATAGAAATAGCTTCAGGTAAAAGAAATCCTGCTACTATAATAAAATTAGTGACTAAAAAAGAAGAAGTAAAAGAAAATATATTTGATAAAATAAATGATAATTCTAATAAACAAAATTTTGGTAAAAACGAGATATTAGTAGAAGGAATATCAGATATTAAAGTATCTTTAAGTGGATGTTGTAATCCTGTACCAGGAGATAAGATAATCGGTTATATAACTAAAGGATCAGGTATTTCTGTACATAGAACTTGTTGCAAAAATATTGCTGATATAGATGAAAGACTTGTTTCTGTAAAATGGAATAATGATGTTAGTAAAAAATTTGCTACAGATTTAATAATATATACTAATAGTAGTGATAACTTAGTAGATATTATTACAAAAGCGGCTTCTAATAATATAACAATAGATAGTGTTTCTACTTTGAATAGAGGAGAATTTAAAATATATAGTATTACAGTATTAGTAGAAAATGTAGATAAATTAAATAAACTATGTATTGATTTAAATAATTTAAGTTTTATTTCAAAGGTTGAAAGGTTGATGAAGTAATGCGTGTTCTTGTTCAGAGAAGTAAGTTTTCTTCAGTAAGTATTGACGGTAGAGTTAATGGACAAATTGCTTTTGGATTAACTTTATTAGTGGGTTTTACACATAATGATGATGAAAAAGTTATAGATTATATGATTGATAAAGTAATTAATCTTAGAATATTTGATGATGAAAAAGGTGTCATGAATAAATCAGTATTAGATGTTTCGGGTAGCATTTTATCAATTAGTCAGTTTACTTTATATGCAGATGCGAGCAAAGGAAGAAGGCCTAGTTACATAAAGGCACTAAATGGGGAAGAAGCGATAACTTTATATAATTTATTTAATAAAAAGTTAAAAGAAAAAAATATTAATGTTCAAACTGGTATTTTTGGGGCGGATATGCTTGTAAATATTCAAAATGATGGACCTGTTACTATATTATTAGAAAAGGAGAATAAGGATGAAAAATAATAGAATAAATTATAAATTAGTAAATATAGCTTTATTTGTAACTATAATATGTCTAATATATTTAATTAGAGATTTATGGTTGGGAGTAGCAGGAAAAATATTAGAAATATTATTCCCATTTATAATTGCTTTTGGTATAGCTTATGCTCTTCATCCAATTGCAAAAAAAATAGAGAATAGTGGTTTTCCTAAATGGTTATCAGTATTAATTGTAACTGTTATAAGCTTAGGATTTTTAGTAACAATAATTATATTAGTAGTTCCAATGTTATATGAACAAATATTATTACTTCTTACTAATATTTCGACGCTTATTACAGATTTATCTACTAAATATGAAATTAATTTAGGAGTTTTACAATCTTCAATCACAGATATATCTACTAATGTTATAAAAACTTTAGGTAAATATATTTCTGATGGGGCCCTTAATATAGTAAATTCTACGATTAATTTTGGAACAGCGTTTATTATAGTATTGTTTGTATCAATTTATTTACTTTCAGATATGGATAAAATAAGAAATTTTATAAAAAAAATATTAGGAAGTAAGAATAGAAAGAAATATAAATATATTAAAACCTTAGATAAAGAAGTAACAAATTATTTTTCTGGTCTTGGAAAAAATATAATAATTCAATTTATTGAATATACAACGATATTTTTTCTAATAGGTCATCCTAACTATTTAATATTAGGAGTTCTCGCATCATGTTCTACTATTATTCCAATATTTGGAGGTTTAATAGTTAATATAATCGCATTATTAATTGCGTCAGTTATCAGTGCAAAATTATTTTGGTTAACTTTGATTGTATGTTGTGTTTGCCCACAAATAGATGCTTATATTATAGCACCCAAAGTATACGGTAAAACTAATAACATTCATCCTTTAATTAGTATATTTGCAGTATTTGCAGGTGGAATTTTAGGAGGTTTTATTGGAATAGTGGTTTCTCTTCCTATTACTATAATTATAATAACTACATTTAAGTTTTTTAGAAATGATATAGATAATAAATTAGAAGAAATCAAAGATAAGAAATAAGTAATTATGAAAAATAAATATATGTAATGAAAGGAAGATTTATAATGAAATTTTTGAAAACTATTGTAATCGTAGTAATAAGTTTATTTATTGGAGTAAATAATGTATTAGCAGAAGAAAATCCTAAAACTATATTTGATGAAAACGTACTGATAGATTATGACATCATTGGAAGTACAGTAGTTGGTGGATATAATGTTAGTATAAACAACAAAATAGAAGGATCTTCTTTAATTCTAGGAAACTCTGTAAGTTTAAATTCTAATATTGAATATGCATTAGTTACAGGTCAAGATATTACTATTAATGGAAAAATTAAAGATGGATTAATTCTTGGTAATAATGTTGTTTTGAATGAAAGTTCTAATATTGAAAGAGATATAATTATTTATGCTAATAATGTAGAAATATCAGGACTAATTAATAGAAACGTTACTATTTATGCCGAAAATGTAAAAATTGATAGCGTTCAAATTGCTGGAGATATTAAAATAGATGCATCAAAAATTGAAGTAACAGATAATGCTGTTATTATGGGAAACTTATCATATAATGAAAATGCTAATTTCGTAAAATCTGAGATAGCTTCTATTAATAGTATCCAAAAATATATTAGCGATAAAGATAAAGAACCAAGTTTTATTGATACGATAGGAACTCATATTATTAAAATTGTGGAATTATTAGTTATATTTGTAGCAATTTTGCTAATATTCCCTAAGTTTCTTACTAATATTGAAAAGAATAAAGATAGTATTGTTAAAAACATGGGATATGGCTTAATTATGTTAATAACTATCCCAATACTAGTATTAATCTTAATTATATCAAAATTTGGATTTGCTTTAAGTATAATAGTGTTATTATTATATTTAATATGTATATATATATCAACTATATTTTCTGGTTATTTACTAGGATCTATTATAGTAGATAAGTATTTAAAAAAGAATAAAACTACATATTTAAAAGGGTTTATAGGTATAATTATTATTTATATACTTACAAAACTTCCTTATATTGGACTTCCAATTTATTTTATTAGTTTACTTAACAGTGGGGGAATTATATTTAATATGTTATTTAAAAATAAAAAATAGTTTTATTCAGGAGGAAGGTTGAAAAAAACATAATTAAATTGAAACATACAAAAGGAGTTCAAAAATAGGAAAATTTTTTGAACTTAAAGT
>CALVSD010000059.1 GCA_944358805.1 uncultured Bacilli bacterium | reverse complement strand
GAGTGTCTTAACATATGAGGTGTAATAGTTTTATTAATTCCTTTTTCTTTTACTATATTATTTAGAATAAATTCAAATCCTTGTCTCGTCATTTTCTTACCATGGTTATTTAAGAATATATTTTCTGTTAAATATTTCTTTTTTAGTAGAGATCTATATTCATTTAAATATAAACTTAAATAATAGGCACAAACTTCGCCATATGGAACGATTCTTTCTTTACTACCCTTTCCTATACACCTTACATAATTATTCTCTAAATCAACGTCTTTTAGCTCTAAAGAGCATAATTCGCTTACTCTAAGTCCTGTTGCATACATTAACTCAAGCATAGCTTTATTTCGATAATCAAATGGTGTTTCTAATTTAATGTCTAATAACATTTCTACTTCTTCAATTGTTAATGTATTAGGTAATTTTCTATAAAATTTAGGATGTTCTATATTAACTGCAACATCTTTTATATTATGAAATCTTCCTAAATATTTATGAAATGATTTTATTGATACTATCTTTCTTTCAACAGAAGTTACACTTAATTTATCTTTATCTAATTTTTCTAAATATTTATATATATCATCTTTAACTATAATGTTATAGTCTTTATTTAAATATTCTAAATACTTAATTATATCTAATATATACGAATCAACAGAATTATCTGCCATATGTCTTTCTGTATATAAATATATTTGATATTTGGTAAGTATTTCTTTATTTTTATCATTAAGTTTATTTCTACTTATATCTATCATAATTACACCCTAACTCATTATATCATAATCTAATTTTGTTTACAATTAACTATTATTTTGATAAAATACTAAATGGATGTGATAGAATGAACGAACTTTTAGCAGATAAATTAAGACCTACTAAATTAACTGATATTGTTGGTCAAACACATTTAATCGGAGAAAATAAAATCCTAACTAATTGGGTTAATAACAATAAATTATTTTCTATTATTTTATATGGAAAACCTGGTATTGGAAAGACTTCTATTGCAGTTACTTTAGTAAATGAATTAAATGTTAAATATCGTATGTTAAATGCTGTTATTAATAATAAAAAAGATTTTGATACAGTGATTGAAGAAGCTAAAATGTATGGTGGATTAGTTTTAATTATGGATGAAATACATAGATTAAATAAAGATAAACAAGATCTACTTCTTCCTTATTTAGAAAATGGTCTTATTGTTTTGATTGGAATGACTACTTCTAATCCTTATCATAGTATTAATCCTGCAATTAGAAGTAGATGTCAGTTATTAGAGCTTCATGATTTAACTAGTGAAGATATTATTTCTGCTTTAAAAAGTGATAAAATAAAATCTATATTAACTGATATTAATATAGATGAAGAATGTTTTAAAATAATTGCTAATGCTAGTGGTTATGATTTAAGACATGCATATAACTTATTAGAAATAGCATATTTTACTACTAATGACAAACATATAACTAAAGATGTACTTAAAAATGTCATTCAGAAAAATAATGTATTTCATGATAAAGATGGGGATGGATATTATAATCTTCTTAGTGCTCTTCAAAAATCTATTCGTGGAAGTGACCCACATGCTAGTGTTTATTATTTAGCTAGATTAATTATAGGAGGAGATATTGAAGCTATTTGTAGAAGACTATCTGTTATTGTATACGAAGATATAGGGCTTGCTAATCCAAGTATGGGCCCTAAAGTAGATGCTGCAATTAACTGTGCTCTTAGATTGGGATTACCAGAAGCTAGAATACCTTTATCAGCAGTAGTAATAGAACTTGCTTTATCTCCCAAATCAAATAGTGCTGAATCTGCAGTTGATATGGCTCTTAATGATATAGAATCACGAAATACTGGAGATATACCAAACCATCTACATAATGGGAACCCTGAATATAAATATCCTCATGATTATCCTAATAGCTATGTAAAACAACAATATTTACCTGATAAAATAAAAAATAAAACATATTATCATCCAAAAAGTAATAAAAACGAAAAAATTTTAAAATCAATCATGGAAAATTTAAAAAAGTAGAATAAAATTCTACTTTTTAATTTCCTTTTCTTCTCATCATTAATTTACATACCTCATTTAGTATATCTTCGTGACTATCATAATCAATTTGTTCTTTATAAAAACCTGTTATCAATGTTTTTGATATATCGTCTTTAGTTTCTCTTCCTTTTAATAAGTGAACTAATAAATTTTTTGTATTATAAATGCTTTCTAAATATCTAGCAGTTACTCTTATACTACTTCCATCTTTTAACATAAACTCCTGATTCTCTCTAATGCAATCAAAACAAGGTTCATTTAATAACTTTTCTTTTTCATTGAGTAAATTATTACGCTTATTTTTTAAAAAATCTAATACCATGTTTTTACTATTTAATATTTTATTTATAAACTTAATATAACACGTTATACATAATAAAAATGTAACTGGTACAATAGTACCTATCAATGAATTAATTATATAAAAATAAGGTATATCAAACATTGGATTCAAAAGAAAATTTAAAGAAATACAAATAGCCACAATTCCACTAGCCAATAATTTATTAGTAGTCTTTTTTTCAAATTCTATTTCCTCTTGTACATTTTTTGTTTTTAAATCAATTTGTTCTACTAAATTATCAATTTCAGCAATACGAATAATATTAATATTTTTCATTGTCTGAATTTTTTCACCTAAATCAGTATAAATAGTAACAATACCATTTTTACATACTATTTTTTGATACATTTTTATCACAAACTTCCTTAATTAAATCATTAATAACATAACTTGCACAAAGAATACCTGCTACTGAAGGGACATATGCAATAGAAGAAATATCACCTGTAGTTTTTATAGGGATTTCTTTAGAACAAACAACTGTTACTTTTTCTTTAATTTTTTGATCTTTTACAAATTTTCTTATTACCCTTGCTAAGGGATCATAATTAGTATCTCTAATATCGCAAATCTCCAGTTTTGTAGGATCTAGTTTATTTCCTGTACCCATAGAACTTATAAACTTTATTTTATTATTAATGCATTGCTTAATTAGTTCTTTTTTTACTTTTACAGTATCACATGCATCTATTAAATAATCAATTTTATTATTAAAAATTATATCTAAGTTATCTATATCCAGTTTTCTATCAATAATGACAACATTAACATCACTATTTATTTTTAATATTCTTTCTTTTATTACTTCTGTTTTTTTTCTACCTATAGTATCGTCATTAGCTATAATTTGTCTATTTTTATTTGTAACATCTACTATATCATAATCTACTATTATAATATTTTTTATTCCAGATCTAATTAAAGTCTCTACTGCATGTCCTCCTACCCCACCTAATCCAATTACACAAACTGAGGCTTTTTGAATATGTTCAAAACTATTTTTTCCAATTAATTTAATTTCTCTTTCAAACATGATTACTCCTTTTTGTAGTATTATATATTAAATATTTAATTAATGCAAGAACGAATGTCAAAATAAATTTTGACTAACTTACCTCACGGTAAGTTTTTTCTACTTCACAGGAGTTTATACTCCTCCATAGACCAGATTCGGATAGTCGCTACCCTACATATAATTAATTGTCAAAATCTATGGTGTCATTATTTCTCTTTCGCAAGTTTTAATATATATCTTTAATCCTTCTAACATAATATTTATTGCTGCATTCAAATCTCTGTCATGTATATGTCCACATTGGGGGCACTGCCATGTTCTTATGCTTAAATTCTTAACGTACTTATTTTGATAACTACAAACACTACATAATTGGCTACTTGGATAATATCTATCTACTTCTATTAATTTTTTATTATTCCAATTTGTCTTATAATTCAAGACTCGTATTATCTCTGCAATAGGATTTTCAGTTAAACATTTGGCTATATAGTGATTTTGCCTCATACTTTTTACATCTAAATTTTCTACAGCAATAATATCATTTTCTTTAATCAATTTATTCGTTATAGTATGAAGTAAAAACTTACGTGCATTTTTTATTTTCATAAATAATCTCTGTATTTTCAATTTTATTTTATATCTGTTTTTACTGCCTGATTTACACCTAGAAAGTCCACTTTGGAGACCTTTTAATCTTTTTTCATTAAATTTAATAGTATTTTTTATTTTTTCATTATGGGATGTTACTAATAATTCTTTTATTTCTAAATCTATTCCTACTATTCTATTAGGCTTAAATGGTTGAATAATAATATCTTCTTCTGTTAATACACTAACATAATATTTATTAGCTCCTTTTCTGATAACAGCGCTTTTTATTACCACATTAAAATTCTTTTTATTTCTATATCCTCTTATTAGTACTTCTTTTAGTTTGGGTAAAGTTATTGTTTTGTTTTTTAAATTTAATTTTATACTATTATTATATTTACCTTTATAAGTACTCTTTATATTATTAGTTTTATAACTATTATGAATTCCTCTTATCTTAAATTTAGGAAATCCTCCTAAATTTTTATAATATCTTTTATAAGCATCTTCTAAATTAAATACACTATTTCTAAGAGCACAACTATCTACTTCCTTTAGAAATGTTTTTTCTTTTGAAAGTTCTGGAATTAACTTTATTCCGCTATACGCATTACTAACTTTTTTATCTAAGAAGTAGTTATAAATAAATCTACAACTACCTATAGTTTTGTTTATTAATTCTTCTTGTTCTTTATTTGGATACATTCTAAATTTATAAGACTTATATATTTTCATGTTACAACCACCACCTGTAATTGCATTATAAAATATAAACATTTGTTTGTCAACGATTTGGTGAACAAATAACACGAAAATAGAACTTTCATTATAAATAAAAAAAGCCAAGGAACCGGCTCTTCTAGATAAAACCCGCGCGTATCACACAGGTGGTAAATCACAATATACTAATCAGGATTCTTACTAAAAGCAAGTATTCAACACATAATATATATTAGATTCCCTAAATATCTATTTAGTCGGTTTTAAATACAGAAACCGTATTCCCTAGCTAAATTAAGTATATCATAAAAAAATATATAAATCTATAAGTTTAACACACAATTAATTTTTTTTATATCTTGTAGTATTAACATTAACATTAAACATAGAATTAAAAATATTAATATCAGCATTTTCATTATCTTTTAATAGTTGATTAATTAAGTCTTTTATTTCACTTCTTTTGCCTGTATTTTTTTTAGTTACTGAACAAGCACAATCAATAAACTCTAATTCACTGTATTTAACCCAAGATAATATATCTTTTTCTTTAACATAGAATAGTGGTCTAATTAATTGCATGCCTTTAAAATGTTCACTATCTAATATAGGTAACATACCAGAAAATTGTCCATTATATAATTGATTTAATAATATAGTTTCAATTACATCATTAAAATGATGTCCCAGTGCTATTTTATTACATCCTTGTTTTTGAGCATAATCATACAATGCCCCTCTTCGCATTCTTGCGCATAAATAACAAGGACTATTATTGCCATGCAAATCAACTACACTAAATATGTTAGACTTAAATATATTAATATCTATATTTAATTTTTTAGCATTTTCTTTTATTTTTTTAATATTTTTTCTATTATAACCTGGATCCATTACAATAAATTTTAATTCAAAAGGAATTTTGTTATGCCTTTTTAGTTCTTGCATACATTTAGCAAGTAAAAAACTATCTTTTCCACCACTGATACATATTCCTATAACATCATTTTCTTTTATCATGTCATAGTCGTTAATTGCTCTTATAAATCTTCTATATATTTCTTTCCGAAATTTTTTTATTATACTTTTTTCTATATCTTTTAATTCTTTCATCTTTTTAACACATACCCCTTATTATTACTAACTATATCAGGCATTATTTCTAAACTCTTATAGTTACCATCACTATCAGAAATTTCTGATAAAATATCTACAAAAATATCATTTACAACTCTATTTATTCCTCTTGCTCCACATTTATATAAATATGCTTTTTTAGCAATATTAAGAACCAATTCATCAGCGTATTTTACATCTAGTCCTAAATCCCTTAAAAATTTAATTTCTTTCAAAAATGCGCTTAATTCCGAAAGTGTCATAATTTTGCAAAAATCTAAAACTTCTAAATCTGATAGACGAACACTATTAGGAAGTCTCCCTAAAATTTCTGGACCAAATCCATAATCTAGCAATTGTTCATCATTTAAAGGATCTTCAATCTCTTCAGCTTTTTTTCCAAAACCGATTGGTCTCATATTATATTTATTAGCTCGTTCAAAAGATCCGGCGCCTACAAATGTAATTGAAGAAGTATTTATAGCATATTCTTTGCCATTGTATTTTATTATATAATCATTTCCCTCAATCATTTTTAGTAATGCATCTTGAACTTTAGTAGTAGCTACTTCGTCATTTTTTCCTGTTCCTGCTATTTTATCAAACTCATCTATTACAACAATACCATGTCTTGTTTTTTCTATATCCCCATTTGCTTGTCTTAATAAAGATGTTAACATATCTTCAACATTTTTTCCAACATAACCAGCAGAAGTATATGAAGTAATATCACATATTATTATTGGTACATCCAATTTATTAGCCATACTTCTAAAAATTTCGGTTTTCCCTACACCTGTAGAACCACTGATTAAAATATTCTCTGCAATATCTCTATAACTATTTTGCCATAGTATTGTTACAATTTTATCTATTGCTTTATCCTGAGCTACAACATTTCTTTTGATGGCTTCTTTTAATGATTTTGTATCAATTTTAAAAGCTCTATCTATATTTGAATTGTTATTTGCTTCTAATTTTTGTGCCTCTTCTTTTGATTTAATCATTTCATTTTCTTCGGCAATATATCCACATATATCTTTATCAAAAAATTCTTCTGCATTAATAAAATCTTTATTATCTGAATGTAATAAACAAAGTTCTTGTTGACGTGTTCCTAAAAAAAAGTATCCTTTCTTAAAATAATTTAAATACAACTTCTTTGCCTGACTCAATTCCTTAACTTTAAGTCTTTTCATTAATTCGTTTAAATTACACCTACATCCAAAGCTTCTCCCTGGCATCAATCTAGAAAAATGAAAATATGAAAAACCTTTTTCGTCAATAAAAACGTCATCTTCTTCTTCATAATGTCCAATTACACAATTAATCGGAATTAGATGTGGATTAACATCTACTTCTCTTTGTTTAAATATAATTACCGCTTCGTCTTTTTTCATAAATAACTAACATTCCTTTCTTTCGTCCTTTCAGTCCTCTGAAAGGCACAAATTGAATTGAAAAATAA
>CALVSD010000058.1 GCA_944358805.1 uncultured Bacilli bacterium | reverse complement strand
AAATTTGGTATAATAATTTTATAACACATTTTTCTTATGCGAAAAATGTGCCATAAAATGCTATACATTATATCATAAGTTAATTAATATTAGTATAATTTATTTGAATATTTTAAATAATATTTATTGCTAAAATTTAATTTAACATGTTATAATTAAAAAGGAAAGTTGTGATTTTATGGACATAAAAAAAATAAGAAATTTTAGTATTATTGCTCATATAGATCATGGAAAAAGCACACTAGCTGATCGAATTTTGGAATACACTGGAGCAATTGACAAAAGACAAATGAAAGATCAATTACTTGATAATATGGATATTGAAAGAGAAAGAGGAATTACTATAAAATTAAACACAGTACGTTTAAATTATAATGGTTATGTTCTTAATCTTATTGATACTCCAGGACATGTTGATTTTACTTATGAAGTATCTAGAAGTTTAGCGTCTTGTGAAGGAGCTATCTTAATAGTGGATGCTGCTCAGGGAATAGAAGCTCAAACACTTGCCAATGTTTATTTAGCAATAGAAAATAATTTAGAAATAATACCTGTTATAAATAAGATTGATTTACCTAATGCAGATATTGAAAGTAGACTTAAAGAGTTAGAAGATACTTTTGGTTTTAAGAAGGAAGAAGTAATACTTACTTCTGCTAAAACAGGAGAAGGTGTCGATAAACTAGTAGATGCTATTATTGAAAGGATTCCGTCACCAATAGGCAAAAAAGAAAATAAGTTACAATGTTTAATATTTGATAGTTATTTTGATTCTTACAAAGGAGTAATTGCTTTAGTTAGAGTAATGGAAGGAAAAGTAAAAGTAGGAGATACTATAAAAATGATTGCTACTGGTGCAACGTATAGTGTAGTAGAACTTGGTTATCATACTCCTGCTGAAAAGAAAGTAGATTCACTAGAAGCAGGAGATGTTGGCTTTGTATGTGCTAGTATTAAGAGTATTGATGATGTAAAAGTAGGAGATACTATTACTTTAAAAGAAAATCCTGCAGAAAATCCTTTAGAAGGATATAAGCCTATGAAACCAATGGTTTTTTGTGGTTTATATCCAATAGATTCATCTAAATATCCTAATTTAAGAGAAGCCTTAGAAAAACTTAAATTAAATGATGCATCATTAATATTTGAGCCAGAAACATCCACTACTTTAGGGTTTGGATTTAGAACAGGATTTTTAGGGTTATTACATATGGAAATAATAGTAGAAAGAATCGAAAGAGAATTTGGAGTAGAAATAATAGCCACTTCTCCATCAGTTGTTTATGAAATAGAACTTACTGATGGAAATACTATATATATAGATAACCCTTCAGAATTTCCTGAAAGAGTTAAAATTAAAACAATAAAAGAACCATATATTAGAACTAATATATTTGTTCCTAGTACTTATATTGGTAGTATTATGGAATTGTGTCAAGATAAAAGAGGAACATATATTGGGATGGAATATATAGATAAAACAAGAGTAAATATTCATTATGAAATACCATTATCAGAAATAGTTTATGATTTTTTTGATAAATTAAAGTCTTATACGAAAGGGTATGCATCATTTGACTATGATTTAATTGGTAATAAAGATAGCGATTTAGTAAAAATGGATATACTATTAAATGGAGAAATAGTAGATGCCTTAAGTGTAATTGTTCATAGAGATTTTGCATATAAAAGAGGAAGAATAGTAGTAGATAATTTAAAAAACATTATACCAAGACAAATGTTTGAAGTTCCTATTCAAGCAGTAATTGGTAGCAAAGTAATTGCTAGAAGTGATATAAAGGCAATGCGTAAAAATGTTTTGGCAAAATGTTATGGAGGTGATATTACAAGAAAGAGAAAACTATTAGATAAACAAAAAGAGGGTAAAAAGAAAATGAAACAAATAGGTCATGTTGAGATACCTAGTGAAGCCTTTTTATCAGTTTTAAGTACAAATGAAATAGAAAAAAAATAGGAGACCATAATGAGTAATAAGGAGATTGAACAAAGAATTTTAAATTATGATTTGGAAATAGGGGATTTGGAAGATTATAAGAAAGAAGATTTTGTATCAACAGTTACGGGAATGATTAATGCTTTATATGTACTAATGAAACATGCAGATAAGAATGTGGAATTAATTGATGGTATTTTAGAAGTGTTAGAAAATACAGTGGAAGAAAAAGAAGAAGAAAATTTAAAAATAATAATTGAATTAATAGATAGGTTAAATAATAGGATTGATGCTACTTATAATAAGAAGAATAAAAATAATATTGCTCCTCTTAGAATAAGATTGATTAGAATAATAAAAGAAATAGAAAATACAAAAAGAGATGAGGTAAAAAGTGATATTTTAAAAATAATTCGTAAAGTTGTTTATGATGATAAAAATATTACTAATGTTGAAGCCATAATTAATAATCGAAAGAATATTGATTTTAAAATTATTGATGAGATATTTTCATCTGTTTTAGAAGATTATGTTAGTTCATTTAAAGAAAATGATATAAAATATTTTTATAAAGTTATTATAATTTTTGTAAAGAGTTGTTTTTATAAAGACTTAGAAAAAAATAGCGAAAGATATATGACTATATTAAATAATGGAGCTAAAAAAGAACATGTTAAGTTACTTATTGACAGATTAAATAATAAATATATATTATTAGATGATCTAAAGAAAAAATATGATATAAGTACTAATAATAATTTAATTTATATTAAGCCTAGTATAAAAATTTGTAACTATGAGAGACATGATTTTAGATATCAAAAAGTATTTACTATTGATGAAGAAGATAATAAATGCAACGATGATGGATTATACATAGAAAAAAATAAAAATGGTACTTACACTTTGTATATTCATATTTCTGATGCTCCTTCATTAATAGAAAAAGATAGTTATTTAGATTTTATGGCTTATAAAATGGGTGAGACTATATATTTAAAAGATGATGAATTTACTGCTTATCCGGAGGTTGTGTCTAATAATTTAGGTTCATTATTACAAGGCAATATGAGAAATGTTATTACTTATAAATTTTTAGTAACCCCTGATTTTCATATAGATCCTGATAGTTTTGTTATAGAAAGAGGGCTTATTAATGTTAATAGGTGCTTAAGTTATAATTGGGTTGATAAAAAGCTTCAAAAAGATGAACTTGATGATATAGGTTCAAGGCTAAGAGCATTGGATATTATAACGACATTACTTAAAAATAACAATTTACATAAAGATATATACAGAACTACTGAAAATAAAACAACAGGAATAATAACTAATAGTTCTTTAGCAGGTAAATCAAAGTCTGCCAAAATAGTTCAGGAGTTAATGATTCTGACTAATAGTTATGTAGATAAATACTTTGTAGAAAGAAATTTTCCTTATATTCATAGAGTTCATAATGCTCCTTCTAACGATATAGACAAAGATATAATGCTTATATTAGGAATTGATTCATATACATTGTTAAATAATCCAAAATGTGTTAAAATAGTAAACGCTGTAAAGGAAAAATATTTGAATGCTGAATATTCTGGTATTAGTGGATCTCATTATGGATTAGGACTTGATTATTATTCACATTCGACTAGTCCACTTAGAAGATATGCAGATGCTTTAGGACAATATATAATATATGATACTGTATTTAATAATAATGTAGATGATAAAACTATTTATAAATGGGAAAGTATTGTAAAAGAAGTTTGTCCATATTTAAATGAAAGAATAAAAAATAATGCTTTATTTGCTAGTGAATATAATTATTTAGTAAGTAAAAGAAAAATAAGAAAGAAGTGATAGTATGATGCTTCCAAATTTAAAAGATGCAAAAAAAAGAACAAAAAATAAAATAGAAATAGTAAAAGATGATTATGTAATTCCTAATGATGTAAAAGATATTGGTATAAATAAAAAATATCATGTAATTACTTATGGATGCCAGATGAATGTTCATGATTCAGAAAATATTAGTGCTATATTAGAAGATATGAAATATACAAAAACTGATAATATGGATGAGGCTGATGTTATTGTAATTAATACTTGTGCAATCAGAGAAAATGCTCATAATAAAGTAGTAGGTATGCTTGGTAGAATTAAGCATTTAAGAGAAACTAAAAAAGATATTATAACTATTTTCTGTGGTTGTATGGCTCAAGAAGAGAGTATTGCTAATATGATAAAAGATAAATATAAATGGGTAGATATAGTATTTGGAACCCATAATATTCATAAGTTGCCAATATATTTAAGTGATTTATATAAAAATAGAAAACAAGAAATTGAAGTATACAGTATTGAAGGATATGTATATGAAGGAATACCTGTAAAAAGAGATTCTAAATATAAAGCATGGGTAAACATAATGTATGGATGTGATAAATTTTGTACATATTGTATTGTCCCTTATACTAGAGGAAAACAAAGAAGTAGACTCCCAGAAGATATTTTAAAAGAAGTAGAAGAATTGAAAAAAGATGGATATATGGAAGTTACTTTACTTGGACAAAATGTTAATGCTTACGGAAAAGATTTAGAGATAAATTATACAATGACTAATTTACTTGAAGATGTTGCAAAAATAGGTATTCCAAGAGTAAGATTTATTACTTCCCATCCTTGGGATTTTACTGATGACATGATTGATGTAATAGCAAAATATGATAATATAATGCCTTATATTCATTTACCTATTCAATCAGGTAGTAGTAGAATTTTAAAATTAATGGGTAGAAGATATACTAAAGAAGAATATATTGAACTATTTAATAAAATTAAAAATAAAGTTCCTAACGCTGCAATTTCTACTGATATAATTGTAGGTTTTCCAGGAGAAAATGAAGAAGACTTTAAAGATACTTTAGAAGTAGTAGATGAGTTAAAATATGATTTAGCATATACTTTTATATTCTCTAAAAGAGTAGGAACTCCTGCTTATAACATGGAAGATAATGTTAGTATGGAAGAGAAAAAAGAAAGATTAGCTAGACTTAATGAACTTGTAAATAAATATGCAAATGCTAATAATATGAAATATAAAGACAAAGTTGTAGAAGTATTAATTGAAGGATTTTCTGAAAAAGAAGGATATTTAATGGGATATACAGATACGATGAAACTTGTTAATGTTAAAGCAGATAATTCTTATATTGGTAAGATAGTTAAAGTTAAGATTACTGATATAAAAACATGGTCTTTAGATGGTGAATTATATAATGAACAATAATTTAGATACATTATTTAATAATATTAAATCATCATCCTTATATAATAGATATAATGAAATAGGGGAAATATTTAAAAAAGATGAAAATGTTCAAAAATTAATTGACGAGATAAATGAATTACAAAAGGAAGCATTGATATTAGAATATAATGGGGATATGAAGTATATTGAAATTGATAAAAAAATAGAAGAAAAAGTAGCAGAATTAAATAAAAATAATGTCTATAAAGAATATTTAAACAAAATGAAAGAGTTTAATGATTCGATAAAATAAAAACAACCATTTATAATATACGGTTGTTTTTTTCGTTACTTAAATTATCATCAATATCTACTAATCTAATTACTTCTTCAAAAGTTGTAAATCCGGCCAATACTTTATATAATCCATCTTGTAACATTGTAATAACGTTTTTGTTATATACAAGGTGTCTTAATTCTTCTTTACTTATTCCTTCACTAATTGCATCTCTTATATCTTGATTGATTAGTAATACTTCGTGTAATGCAATTCTTCCTTTATATCCATTATTACATTCATCACAGTTACCAGCTTCATATATTTGATTTACGTCTTTTCCTAATACAGTTTTAAATAACATTTTTTCATATTGTGTTGTTTCTCTTAAGTGTTTACATTTATCACATAATTTTCTAGGTAATGTTTGTGATATTATTCCAGTTAAAGCTCCTGCTAATAAATATCTTTCAACATCCATATCTAAGAGTCTTTCTATTGTATTTAAGGAATTATTTGTGTGTACTGTTGATAATACAAGATGACCAGTAATTGATGCTCTAACAGCAATTTTAGCAGTTTCTGTATCACGAATTTCTCCAATCATTATAATATTAGGATCTTGTCTTAAAATACTTCTTAAAACAGTTGCAAAATCTAGACCAATTTCACTATTTACTTGGACTTGGTTAATTCCTTCAATATCCATTTCTACAGGATCTTCAACTGTAACTAGATTAGAACCTTCTACATTTAATCTTTGTAAGAAAGAGTATACAGTAGTAGATTTACCAGAACCTGTAGCTCCAGTAACTAGAATTATACCATTAGGAGAATTTAACATCTTTAATACTTTTTTATAATTATCTTCACTAAAACATAAATATTCAATTCCTTTTAAACTTAAAGAATAATCCATAATACGAATAACTATTTTTTCTCCTCTTTTAGTAGGAAGTGAGGATACACGTAGATCTAAATTTTTACCTCTTAGTGTTGTTTTTATAGCTCCATCTTGTGGTAATCTAGTTTCAGTAATATTCATTCCAGATAATATTTTTATTCTAGTTACAATATTATGCCTAACACTGTTAGGAATAGTAGTTAATGTATCTAATATTCCATCAATCCTAATTCTTACTTTTAAAGAATCATCAGTAGGGTCAAAGTGGATATCAGAAGCTCCTTTTTCAGCAGCATATATAATTATTTCATTAACAGCATCTACTACAGGTAATTTAGTAAAATCAAATAATTTTTTCATTAAAAACCTCTTTTCTATCTTTATATGTATTATACAAAAAAAATATATATAAATCAATAATATATAATAAAATAAAAAAAAGAACATAACTGTTCTTAATTACATAAATGGCGGAGACGGAGGGATTTGAACCCTCGCACCAGTTTCCCAGTCTACACCCTTAGCAGGGGCGCCTCTTCAGCCTCTTGAGTACGTCTCCATGACTACATATTTAATTCTATAGTAAAATAAAAAAAAAGTCAATCACTTTATGACTTTTTAATTAACTTTCGTTAAATTTATCTTTTCATCCTTATATAAAGCTAACATAGAATTAATAATTTGTTTTATATTGTTATCATCTTCTTCTTTACTTAAATCATTATCTAGTTTAGATATTTTGTTAGATAATTCTATATTTTTTAAATAATATTCATTAACAATAACATCACCATTATAAGCTTTTTTAATTTTTTCAATATTATCATATGAAGAAGTAATACCTATAATTGCTTTATATAATCCATCATCCTCATAATATACATAGTTATTTCCCATAGTATTAGCACGCATATTATCATAACTAGAGTAGGCTCCAGCTTGTAATAAATATACAGTATTATTTTCTAATAAAGTATCATTTTCGTCATATATGTTATAGACAATTTTTCCGCATGCTGCTCCACATAGTATTGATACAAAAACAGGAATTACAATTTTTTTAAATTGATTTTTTATTTTCTCTTTCATTTTATCACCATATTTAGTATATATTTAAGTCATGTAGTATTTTGTCGAACTATCACCAAAATCATAAGAAAATATTGGGGTATAAAATATATGTTACAATTTAAAAATAAAAAAGATAGTATTCTTGATAATTAAGTTGAAAGACAAAAAATAACGAAGAGTAATATCTATGAACGTTATAACAGAAGAAATGAGGGGGAGTAACGGGGATTTGATTTTACATTGTAAATGTCAAATATTTTTGTAGGTTTTTGGTAAAAGAAATTGTAGGTTTTTGGTAAATTCAGAATGTAGCTTTTT
>CALVSD010000057.1 GCA_944358805.1 uncultured Bacilli bacterium | reverse complement strand
ATTTTTTGATATCAATTTGGGGTAAGGGGAATTCTACCCTTTTTTCTTCAAAAATGTGTTTTATTTTTTTCAGGTTACCACCTAATAATTTATATGAAAAAAATTATTATTTATACTTTTTATATTAGATAAAAAAATTTTAAAATTAATAATTAGGTTTAAATATAAAGTATTATATTTTTTTTATTTTTATACATAATAAATATAGAAAAAAGGTGATCACATGTTAGAAAATATAGAAAAAGTAATTAGTAAATTAAAAAAAGATACTAATAATTGTAGTGATATAATTTATAGAACTAAATATGTAAATAATAAAAAGATATATATTATATATAGTGAACCAATAGTATCTTCCGATAAAATAAGTGATTTTATTGTTAGAAGTTTAGATTATATTGATAATAAATATGTTAATGATGTTGACTTAATATCCATTATAAAAAATGATATTACAAACTTTAAAGTATCTGAAATGTCAACATATAAAGATTTATGTTTTTATTTGCATAATGCTTTTACAATTATTTTAATTGAGAATAGTAAAACTGCTCTTGCATTAGAGACAAGAGGAAATATATATAGATCTATTAGTACACCAAATACAGAAAATACTGTAAGAGGTCCAATGGATGCTTTTGTAGAAAACATTCAAATGAATTTAGGATTAGTAAGAAGAAGAATAAAAAGCAATAATTTATGGGTTAAAGAAAATTTTATTGGAAGATATACCGATACTAAAACTTGTATTTTATATATAAATGGAATTGCTGATATAAATATTGTTAATAAAATTGATTTATTACTAAAAAGAATTGATATAGACGGAATAATTAATTCAGGAAATATAAAAAATTTAATTGAAAAAGAAAACAAATCAGTGTTTTCTACAATCATTACTACAGAAAGGCCTGATAAAGTAAGCGAAGCACTACTAAATGGTAAAGTTGCAATTATTATTGATGGATGCCCATTTGCACTTATTTTACCATCTGTTATTAATGATTATTTTAAAACTCCCGAAGACAATTTTAATAAGAGTATTAATGTATCTTTTACAAGAATTACTAGGTTTATAGCTTTTATAATTACTATATTTACTCCAGGTATATATATAGCATGTATTACTTATAACCAAGAAATGTTACCAACTGAATTTTTAATTAATTTTGCTTCCCAAAGAAGTTCTGTTCCCTTCCCTGCTTTTTTTGAAGCTATATTAATGGCCTTATCATTTGAAATATTAAGGGAAAGTGATTTAAGAATGCCAAACTTTGCAAGTAGTGCATTGTCAATTGTAGGAGCTTTAATTTTAGGAGAAGCTGCTGTTAATGCTGGAATAGTATCTCCTATTATGATTATTATAATTTCCGTAACTGCAATTACAGGATTTTTATTTACAGAGCCTGAAATAACTAATGGAATTAGATGGTATCGTATTTTATTTATGATTGGTGCTTCATTAATGGGAATAATTGGAGTTACTATGGTATTTATATATTTTATAACAAAATTATGCAGCTTATATTCATTTGGTAAACCTTATTTAATGCCATTTACACCATTTAATTTAACAGGTATTAAAAACAGTATTATTAAATTACCTAATAAAAAACTAAATAAAAGAGAAGAATATTTATCTAAAAATAGTACTAAATTTAAGGAGAAAAAAATATGCGAAAAATAATTATTTTACTTATACCAATATTTTTTCTAACTGGATGCTACGATTATAGAGAATTAAGTGACTTAGCAATTATTACTGCAGTATCTATTGATAAAGTTGATGACAACTTAGAAGTTACTATTCAAGTAGTTAATCCAAAAAAAGAACAAGACACAACTAGTACCAATGAACCTGACTTTGTAACTTATACATCTTATGCAAAAACAGTTCAAGAAGCTCTTAGAAAAGTTGTTAATGACTCACCTGCTAAATTATATGCTTCTCATATGGAACTACTGGTTATTAGTGAAGAAGTTGCTAAAAATTATTTAAATGAAATACTAGATTTTTTTAGTAGAGATCCTGAACCTAGAAGTGAAATAAACATTTTTATTGCCAAAAATGCCAACCCAAAAGATGAGTTATCAGTAATTACTCCTTTAATTAATTTGCCATCCACTAAAATTCTATCTAGTTTAGAATCAAATGTAGAATATTTAGGAACTAGTCAAGATATAACTTTAAATTATGTAGTAGATAATTACTTAAATTCTTACAAAGAACTAACTTTACCTATCTTAGAATTAAAAGGAGATGCTAATGAAGGTGAAAAAAAAGATAATATTTCTAGTGGTAAAACCGAGGCTTCTATAATTCTTTCTAATATTGGTATTTTCAAAGATGATAAATTTATTGCTTATTTAAGCGAAAAAGAATCTCAAGGAGTTAATTTTATTTTAAATAACATTAATAGTACAATTATAGAGTACGTTTGTGAACCTAATAAATATTTAGTTTCTGAAATATTAAAATCTAATACTAGTTTAGAAGCTAACTTAGAAAAAAATACTGTAAAAATTAATTTAGAAGGACATGCTACTATTAGTGAGATTACATGTAATATTGATATAAAAAATGCAAATACAGTAAAAAAAATAAAAGAAAATATAGATGGTACTATAGAAAATATAGTTGAGGAAACGTTTTATAATATTAGAGATAAATACAATACAGATGTATTTAATTTTAGAGATTTATACTATAAAACAGATTCTAAGTATTTTAAAGATAACTATAAAGATAACTGGTATAATGAGATCTTTCCTAAATTAGAAATAGAAGTTAATGCAAATTATAAATTATATGAAAAAGGATCAACTTTAGGAGGCATTAATTATGAACAAGAATAAAATAAATTCTCTTCAATTAGGTTCTTTAATACTATGTCCTATTTTATCTGCCAGTTTAGGTATTGGTTTATATAATGCAATACAAATAGCTAAAGTAGATAGTTATATCGGAATTTTTATAAGTAGTATTTTAGGAATTATTCCTCTTCTATTGATTATATATATTTCTAAATTTGAACAGGATAAAAACATTATTGAAAAAATTAATATATTGTATGGAAAATCTATTGGAACTTTTATTAATTTTTTAATTGTATTTATTTTGTTCATTATAGGTATAACTATTTTATTTGGAATATGTAATTTTATTGTTACCCAATTTTTAGCGAATACTCCAATTATATATGTTGCAACTACATTTGGTATTATTTCTATTTATGCCGTTAGTAAGGGAATAGAAACTATATCTAGAACACAGTTTATATTTACTTTTATAATTGCTATTATATTTATTACTCTTGCTATTACCTTGTTTCCTGAATTTGATAAAAGCAACTTAAAACCTTTACTAGAATATGGAATAAATCCACCATTAAAGGTAGGTATATTAAATTTATTCACTAATATAATTCCTATATTTATTATTTTAATAATCCCTAAAAACAATATTTGTGATAATGAAAAATATACAAAATATATAATTATCTTTTATGCCATTTCTATTTTATTTATTTTATTAATAAGTATATTTACCATTGGGGTATTAGGACAATATTTAGCAAGTTTTTATCAATATCCTGAATATATATTACTAAAAAAAGTAACCTTATTTAATTTTATTGATCGTATAGAAAATTTTTTATCAATTGGATGGATACTTAGTACTTATGCTACCTTAACATTAATTATCTATTATATAAGTAATTTTATTAAAACAGATGATAAAGCTAAATTTAATCCACTATTTATTACTATTTTAATTGTTTTAACTTCTGTTTTAATATTTAAAAATAATACTTCTTTTAACAATTATATAACTAATACATATCCGTATATTATAAGCATATTATTTATACTAATTATACTAATTAGTATAACAATATTTTTAAAAAAGAAAAAAATTAACCATAACTAGTTAATTTTTTTAATTTAGTTTTATGTACTATTTTTTTCCCTCTAATCCAAACTTTTCTTTTCTCTCTATATTATCTTTTTATGACTTCTTATTAATTGAGTTAATAATAATTTTTTTCTGCACGTATTTATTTCCAATTTTCTTAGAAGCTTTATAATATATTACTACTATCGTTTAGTAATTTTTTACTTCACAATGTAATTTCACTTTTTTTAAAACTTGTTGCTCTTTATAGAAATATTTTATAGTTCTCAAAGTAAATAAAGATAATAAAGAAGTTAGTATTATTATAAATAGATTTAAAATAGAAAAAATCCCAGATATTAAAGTGATTATGGTAACTATCATTTTATATAATAATATGAATAATGAAATAGATCCTCCTCCATATATTACAATATTATTTAATAAATTTGTGTTCACTGGATTACTCATTATAGAAGAAACTTGCTTATTCATTCTTTCTAATATTTTATTTTCATTATTTGCAGTATTTCTTACTACATACCTTTCATTATTGGCAAGTTTTATGATAATAATATCTTTTTTAATCTCATAATTAAGTATATATTTATTTTTTGGTATATTTGTTATTTTATAGTAATTCATAAAGCCACTTCCTTGTGGCAATTATGATACATCAAAACATAATAATAGTCAAGAAAAAAGAAGCTAAATTTATTAGTTTCTTTATATTATCTCTTACTAAATTGTGGAGCTCTTCTTGCACCTTTAAGTCCATATTTTTTACGTTCTTTTTGTCTTGGATCTCTTGTAATAAATCCAGCAGCTTTAAGTATTTTACGATAAGAATCTTCTTTACCTTCATTAGCTTTATCTACTTCTAGCAAAGCTCTTGTAATTCCATGTCTAATAGCTCCTGCTTGACCTGAGAATCCACCGCCTTTAACATTAACAGTAATATCAAAAGTTTCTTCATTATTTGTAAGCACAAGTGGTTGTTTAAGATCCATTACTAATACTGCAAATGGCATGTATTCATTTACGTCTCTACCATTTACAATGATATTTCCTTTACCTGGAGTAAGTATTACTCTAGCAACTGCACTTTTTCTTCTTCCTGTTCCTGTATATCTTTTTACTTCTGCCATAATTAATTCTTACCTCCTTTTAAAGAAACTTCTTTTGGTTGTTGAGCCATATGTGGATGAGTACTTCCTTCATATACAAATAATTTTTTATACATTTGTCTTCCTAATCTGTTATGTGGAAGCATTCCTTTTACTGCTCTTTCTACCATTTCAATTGGATAGTTTTCTCTCATAGTCTTAGCAGTTCTTTCTCTAAGGCCTCCAACATATCTACTATGGTTGTAATAAATTTTGTCTTCTAATTTATTACCTGTTAAAACAACTTCTTTAGCGTTAATAATAATTACATAGTCACCACAGTCAACGTGAGGAGTATAAGTTACTTTGTGCTTTCCTCTTAACATAACTGCAGCTTTTGAAGCAACTCTACCAAGAGGCATATCTTTTGCGTCAATAACATACCAATTACGAGTTACTGTTTCTTTAGATTGCATAAATGTTTTCATAATATTCTCCTTTTTCTTTATTTTTTTATAAGTTTATCCTACTACCAAGATGGTCCCAATATCTTGGCACTCAGATATAAAATGTACCGATTATGATTTTACTAAAATTTTATATATTTGTCAACAAAATATTACTTTTTTTATTAATTTACAAACATTTTCCATGGTTTTACTTTATTTTTATCACTACATTCAGTATATATTGCTATTAAATTTTTATTTTTATCTAGTAACATTTTATCTTTTCCTTCATAAAATTTATCTAATACCATACCATTTTTTATTTTTTTTAATAAATTATCATCATTTATTATTATTTTTTTAGCTTCAGGATATATATCTTTAATATTTAATAATTTATATTTGCCATTTTCTATATCAGATAATAAATATGAATTATTTATATCATATATACCTAACTTAGTTCTATTTAATTCAGTCATTGTTGCGTAAGTACCTAAGCTACTACCTATATCTCTAATTAAACTTCTTATGTAAGTTCCTTTACTAACTCTACAAGAGATAGTTACTTCCATATTCTCTTCATTATAATCTAATAGTTCTAACTTATATATATTTACCTCTTTAATAGGAAGTTTTACTTCAATATTATTTCTGGCATATTCATATAATTTTTTACCATTTACTTTAACTGCTGAATACTTAGGTACTTCCTGTTTAATTAATCCTTGAAATTTATTTAATACATCTAATATTTCTTCTTTAGTTATTTTTTTATCACAGACATTTAAAACTTTTCCTGTAATATCTAATGTATCGGTATCTACTCCTAGTTTAAATTTTGCGATATACTCTTTATCATGATCCATTAATAACTCTACTACTTTTAACGCTTTCCCTATACATAGTACTAATACACCTGTTGCTAGTGGATCAAGAGTACCTGTATGTCCTATTTTCTTTGTTCCAAGTATTTTACTAACCTTATTAACTACATCTCTACTAGTATATCCTTTTTCTTTATTAACTACTAATATTCCGTCCATATTATAACCTTTTTGTGATTTCTTCAATTAATTTATTCTTTAGTTCTAATAATGGTAAATTACTCGCAAAACCTGCAGCATTTATATGACCACCGCCATTAAAGATTGCACCTATCTCTGATACATTTACATAGGAATTAGATCTTAATGATACTTTATACATACCATCTTTTTCATGTAAAAAGATTGATACTTCTACTCCATCAATAGACCTACCTATATCCACTATTCCTTCATGGTCTCCTATTTTAGCATTAACTTTTTCCTTATCTTCTTCAGTTATATATGTAAATGCTATTTTACCACCTTCAAAAAATTCTAATCTGTTATTAGCAATCTTTTTCAACTCAAATTGTGCTAAAGTATTAGTAGATAAAACTTTTCTATATATATCACTTAAATTAACATCTAAATCTAATATATTAGCTACCTCTACAAAAGTTTCTTTATTAGTAGATTGGTTCCTAAATCCATTAGTATCAGTAATAATACCCACTAATAAAGAAGTAGCAATTTCTTTATCAATGTCTATTCCTAAATCTTTTAGAACTTTAATCAAAACTTGGCAACACGCAGGTGAGCCACCTTCTACAATGTTATAAGTTCCAAACAAATTATTACTTATATGATGATCTATATTTATAATATTCTTAGCATTCTTTATAATATCTTCTTCATTAACTCTTTCTATTTTAGCACTATCCATAACAATTACTAAATCATAATTTATATTTCTAGGTTCCCTAATACTTTCATTTAATACATTAATAACATTGAAAACACTAGAGTACTCTTTAATAATTAAATCAGATTGTTTATTTATTTTTTTTAAAGCTAAGTACATCGCTGTACTACTACCAATAGCATCTCCATCAGGAGATTCATGTGTTACAATAGCTATATTATTGGATTTATGGATAATATCATATACTTCTTTATACTGCATTTTAATCCTCTTTCTTTATTTCATCTATAATATGTTCTATTTTATTTCCATATTCTACTGATTCATCATATACAAATGTAAGTTCAGGCATTTTTCTTATTTCTACTCGATCAAATAAGTTACTTCTAATAAATTTACTTGCGTTATTCAATTTATTTTCTATCTCATCTTTTCTTTCTAAATCTAAAACTGTAAAATATACTTTAGCATAAGATAAGTCACTAGATATCTTGGTATACGTAATTGATATAAAACCAATAGATTCATCTCTTAATTCAGTTTTTATAATTTTGCTTATTTCTTCTGTAAAAACGTGTCCTAATCTTTCTAATTTAATACTCATATAAATCAAATCCTTTCACAAGTTAATTATACTATATATTTTAATCTTTAGGAATATAATAATTAAAAATTAATTATATTAATAAAAAAACTAATCATTAATTAGATTAG
>CALVSD010000056.1 GCA_944358805.1 uncultured Bacilli bacterium | reverse complement strand
GGCATTTTGGGCATGTCCTGTTTCGTCGTGGAATAAATTTTAATAAGTTAATAAGTTTTGTAATTTTTAATATTAAAGTTGTAAAATTTATAAAATTAATAAAAAAAATTGTAAAAAACCGAAACTCAAACATAGTATAAATTGTAATTTAAGTATTAATGTGGTAATATAAATATTGAGATATAAAAATAAATTAACTATGGGAGGAATGTTTGTGGGAATATTTAGTAAATTATTTAAAGGACCTGAAGTAGATGTTGATAAAAGCAATGCAAATGCTAAAAGAATGAGAGAATTATTTAATAGTGTTGTAGAAAATGGTGATAGTTATCAAATAATTTTTGGCTATACCGAAGATGTAAGTAGATTTAATTATGGATTTGTACATGGTAGTAAAACAAAAATTGGTAATTTAATAGTAGGGTGGAATGAAGAGAATAATACAATTATAGTGGTGCCAACAGTACCTAATCTTTCTGAATGTGGAGACCCTTCAATATATAATCATGAAGAAATATTAAAAGCTTATCGTAATAAATACCCGACAGATGCTTTTATTATTTATCCAGATAAAAAAAGTTATATAGGTATTAATGCTTATGATTGGTTAGATGATGAATCATTATACGTTTACGTTTCACAAGAAAGAGAACTAGAAAAGTTTACAGAGTTTTTTATAAGTAAATTTCAAAAAAAATAAGCTCATAGGAAGTTAGATGATAATATGTGTGAATATAAAGAAATGGCTAAATATTATGATTTATTTTATTCTAATAAATCTTATGATAAAGAGGTTTATTTTTTAAAAAGTTTAATTGGTAATAGAAAAACAATCTTAGATGTTGGATGCGGAACAGGAATTCACATGAATTTACTAGAAAAATACGGCTATCAAGTTGATGGATTAGATTTAAGTAAGGAAATGTTAGCTATTGCTAAAGCAAGAACAAAAGGTAATTTATTTGAAGGAAACTTAATAGATTTTAAAACAGATAAAAAATATGATGCTATTATATCTATGTTTGCAGTATTTAATCATTTAAAAGATTATAATGAGTTTGAAAAAGGTGTTTTAAATTTATATCAAAAAATAAAAGAAAAAGGTATTTTAATTATTGACTTACATAATGGTAGAATAAGTGGTAAAAAAGAAGACAACTATAAAGATTACATAAGAATTATGACATGGACTTTTAATGAAGATATTTTTAAAGAACATACTGAAATAAATTATATAATTAATAACAAAATTTATTATGATACTCATGATTTTTTAATTTATGGGATAAATAAAATAAAAGAAGTTTTGAACAAACATGGTTTTAAATATTATATCTATGAAAATTATTCTAATAACATTGCATCAGATAAAAGTAAAAATATTCAAATAGTAATAGAAAAAGAATAAATATACTAGTAAAAAAGATAAAATTAATATATAATTATTTTAGGAGGATGACATTGTGGGACCAATTATGATAGTAATTATAGTGGTATTAGTTCTTTTAGTAATTTATGTAATATCTATTTATAATAAATTAGTAAATTCAAAAAATAAAGTTGAAAATCAATTTAGTCAAGTAGATATCCAATTAAAAAGAAGAGCTGATTTAATACCTAATTTAGTAGAAACAGTAAAAGGATATACAAAACATGAAGAAGGAACATTTACTAAGGTTGTTGAGGCAAGAAATAAAGCTTTAAGTGCAAATTCTATTAATGAGAAAATTGAAGCTAATAATGAGTTATCAGGTGCTTTAAGCAAGTTACTTATGTTATCAGAAGCATATCCTGATTTAAAAGCAAATGAAAATTTCTTATCTTTACAAAATGATCTTAAAGAAACAGAAGATAAAATTACATATGCTAGACAATTTTATAATGATTCTGCTATGGATTTTAATAATGTAGTTGAAATGTTTCCATCTAATATAATTGCAAGTATGTTTAAATTTAAAGAGTTTGAATACTTTAAAATTGACGAAAAAGAAAAAGAGACACCAAAAGTTAAATTTTAAATTAAGTTTAGACTTTTGAGTCTTTTTTATTTAAAAAGGAGTGGACGCAACGTGAAAAAGAAAATAATAATATTTTTTATAATGATGTTTATGATGCCATTGTCAGCTTTAGCGGATACTATATATAGTGTTAATATGGATATAAATATATTAGAAGATGGAACGGCTAATGTTAAAGAAATATGGGATGTTAAGGCTAGCAGTGGTAGTGAATGGTATAAAACGATGTATGAACTTAATAATTCAGAATTAACTAATTACAAAGTTTCTATGGATGGTAAAGAATTAAGTTATAAAGATTGGGATGTTGACGAAACACTTACAGAAAAAAGTGGATACTATGGTATTAATTATAATTCTAAGGGAATAGAATTGTGTTTTGGTAAAAGTGATTACCAACGTCATACATTTGTAGTTACTTATACTTTATCAAATTATGTTTTTAATACAAGTGATAGTCAAGTTTTAGCATGGGTATTATATCCGAAAGCAGATGTTCAATATTTTAGTGCAGAAATACATAGCTATTATTCATTTCCAGATACTTTAGATATCTGGGGTTATGGATATAAAGGATATGCTTATGTTGAAAATGGAGTTATAAAACTTAGTACGGAAAGAAACTTAAATGATGAATATGTTTCTGTTCTTGTAAAATTTCCATTAAATACTTTTAATACAACTAATACTGATAATAGATATCAAACTTTTGATGATGTATATAAAGTAGCAGAAGAGGGATCTTTTGACTATGATTATGGAAATAATAGTAGTGTATTTGAGTTTATGTTTGCAATTTTAAATTTTGCACTTACATTTATGTTCCCTTTGGCTATAATTATATTTAGTATAAATAAAGCTAAAACTGTTGGTTATGGTTATATTAACAATAAAACTATTAATAAAAATAATACCCCTATGTTTAGAGAAATACCATGTAATAAAGATATATATTATGCTAATACATTAATCAAATTAAATAATTTCAATTATAAAGAAAGCAACATATTAGGGGCAATAATTCTAAAGTGGGTAAAAGAAAAGAAAATAATATTTAGAAATAAAACAGAAGGAATATTTAATAAAGAAACAAGTGTAATCGATTTAAAGACTAATCCTACTTTTGAAGATACCTTAGAAAAGCAATTATTTGATATTATGTATTCTGCTTCTAAAGATGGAATTTTAGAAACTAAGGAATTAGAAAAATGGTGTAGAAAGAATTATTCTCAATTTTTCTCTCTATTAAAAAAAATTGGGAACAAATATATAGTGGACTTAGAATTTAAAGGCCATATCTATAAAAGAAAAAATAAACAAGAATGTAAGAAAAAAAATGTTATGGATGATACTATATATGAAGAAAGTAAAAAATTATATGGACTTAAATTATATTTAGAAGAATTCTCTAAAATTAATACTAAAGAAGTAATGGAAGTACATTTATGGGATGAATATTTAATGTTTGCTTATTTATTTGGAATAGCAGATAAAGTAGCAAAACAACTTAAAAACATGTATCCAGAAGTAATTGAACAAATGGACTATGATTATGATACATTAATATTTATTAATTATATGTCTACAAGAAGTGTGTCTGCTGCTAGTAGTGCTAGAAGTGCTGCTCAAAGATACTCTTCAGGCGGAGGAGGCTTCTCTTCAGGAGGAGGCGGAGGCTTCTCTGGAGGATTTTCAGGCGGAGGCGGAGGTTCTGCCGGAGGAAGATAAAAAAAGAAAATAAGTATTTTCTTTTTTTTATTTTGTTTTTTTCATTAACCATTCAACTTCTGGAATTGGATATATTTTATTTAAAAAAATAAATATATTTTTTAAATAGTTTTCATAATCATTAATCCTATTAATTATATTTAATAATTTTTCTTCTTGAATGTTGTTAGTAATTATTTGATCATACATATCTAAATAAAAACTAGGGTATAAGACTCTTCCAAATAGTAACCTAATTCCGTATTTAGAGTAATAATTTTGTTTAAAGTAATCTTTAAGTTCATCGAATATATTAAAGTTATCATTAAAAAAAGATAATTTTATATATTCTGCAACATCTCTAGATTTATGATCAATAATTATATTCAAAGGATCATACAAAGAATATAAATTACTATAATAAATTAGTTTATCATGAGAAATTACATAGTTATCAGTATATTCTTTTTTTTCTTCATTATATGTATTTCTAATATAACTAATTGCATTTTCACATAATCCAACAAAATAACTAAAAGATTCTACTAAAATTGGATACTTTTTTCCATTTTGATTAATATGGTATTCTAAATAATCAATCCTATTTGCCCATAATATATCCCAATTATCTCTAGCTAAATCTTTGTTATAATAAGTGTTTTTTGTTATTATATTAATATCATTTAAGGTAATGTTTTTGTTATTAGGTATATTTATTTTATATAAAATATAAGGAATATTATCAATATATGTAATAATCTTTCCATCTTTATTTGTTATAATTTGGTGAACAGGTAATCCTAATCTTGACATATAATTGTTTATTTTGTATACAGAGGTTTCTTCTTCGGGTTTTCTATAAAATACAATTAAGTGATATAAAACATTGTTAACATAAAAATAATAAAAATTATTATTATGGATAATTTCGTTTGGTTTTAAATTATAATAAAATAAGATAGCATTATTCATATATATCCCTCATTAAAGTTTATGAAGAAATATGGATATTATGTGATATAATAAACTAAAAGAGGAGTAGAAAAAACATGAAAAAGATAGTAGAAATTGTTAACTTAGATCACCAAGGAAGAGGAATAGGAAAAATAGATGGAAAAGTAATATTTATAAGTAATGCATATCTTGGGGAAGTAGTAGAAGTAGAAGTAATAAAAGATAATAAAAAATACATGGAAGGTAAGGTACTTAAATATATAAAAACTAATGATAATAGAGTTAATTATGCGTGTCCATATTATCAAAAATGTGGTGGATGCAATATTGCTCATATTAATTATAAAGAACAATTAGAATTTAAAAAGAATATGGTAAAAGATATTTTTAAAAGATTTTGTAATATAGAGATAAATCCAAGTATTTGTGAAAGTGAAAATAAAATAAATTATCGCAATAAAGTAACATTGCATGTAGAAGAAAATAATTTAGGATTCTATGAAGATAAAACAAATAAATTAATAAAAATAGATAGCTGTCTACTTATAAATGAAATATTAAATAAAACAATTAAGTCATTAAAAAAACAATTAGATGTTAAAGGTTTAAAAGAGGTAATATTAAGAACCAATGGAGAAGAAACTTTAGCCAAATTTGTTAGTAATGACCCTTTGTTTAATATGGATATTGTTTTGAAAGAAAACGATAATGATTTGCAACAAGAAGCAAGTGATAATTTAAAAGAAAATGCAATAATATTTAATTTAGGAAAATATAAATATGCTGTTACAGTAGATTCATTTTTTCAAGTAAATACTAAGCAAGCAGTTAATTTATATGATAAAGTAAGAGAATATATTGCTATGGATAAGGTTGATACAGCTCTTGATTTATATTGTGGGACAGGTACTATAGCAATTTATATAAGTGACATATGTAATAAAGTCATAGGAATAGAGATAAATAAAAGTGCTATAAGTTGTGCCAATTATAATAAAAAACTAAATAATATTGATAACGTTGAATTTATTGAAGGTGATGTTTCTAATATCATAAATAATAATATGACTCCAGACTTAATAGTAGTTGATCCTCCAAGAAGTGGACTTGATAATAAAACTATATCTACTATAAAAGAAATAAAACCTAAAAGAATTATATATGTATCTTGTAATCCAATAACTTTAGTAAGAGATATTAATAAATTAAATGAAGATTATAAACTTAATGATATAGAATTATTTGATATGTTTCCAAATACATATCACGTTGAGAGTGTGTGCTTACTTAACTTGCGTTAAATTTTTATAAAATAAGGAAAATCCAACTAGACATCAGTTAAAAAAGTTAAAAAAGAAGATTTTTATAAAAAAAAGATAAGCATTAAATTATTTTTACTTATCTTCAACAATAGTATTGCCACAGGTTTTATGATAAAAAATTTATTTCTATTTTTTAATCATTATTTTAGTTTTTCCATCTGCTTTTTCTGTATTTAAAGATTCGACATTTTTTGGATAAATAACATTTTGCCAAGGACAAACTAAAAAGTGTGAATATTTTTGTTCTTCATCAATTTCTGCTAATGTGCGCACAGTTGTTCTTGTCCCTTTCTTTAAAATCGCATGTGAACTTACAGTTAAATCTCTATCCCTTTTTTTGTCTTCTAATAATTTCAAGAAAAACTTTAAATGGTATTCTCTTAAAGAATCACTTATCTGAGGAAAAGAAGCGATAGGATGTTGAGGAGAATAACCATAATAATTACATAATATTCTATTTGGCCCTGTTTTTTCTACTAAATCGGCAAGCTCTATAATGTCTTGAAGCTCTTCTGTAGGAAGACCTATCATTAAAGTTGTATCAATCCATAAATTAGGATGTGCTTCTCTTAATCTTTGGTATACATAAATAGCATATTCTCTTGTATGAGGTTTATTAACAAATTTTAACATACGATTACTTCCTGCTTCTAAATTTAATGCTAATTCTTTTATTTTATCTGTCCTACAAAGAGCATCTATAATCTCTTCTGTCATTTCTCCAATAGATAATCCTATAAGGATATTAATTGTTTCCACTTCACTATAACTATCTAATAAATTGATCACTTTATGCAATTCTTGCTTACCATAAATATCTAAACCATATTCAGTTAAATTTTCTGCACGAAGACAAACATGCTTCATTTGATCGGGATGATTTTCCTTAAACCAATCTAATTTTTCTTTTAAAAAAATTAAAGATTGACTTTCAAAAGGAATATTCATATAAGTCCTTCTGCAAAAACCACACTTATTTAAACACCCATCTACAGGCCATATATTTAAGTGTCTTTTTTCATTGTCATAAAGAACATATTGTTCTTTCATATCGAGTCCAAATCGTTTACCTAGTTTTTCGGCAAAATGAGATGGATAATATGTAATGTTTTCTAAATCTTTTAAATAAGGAGCAGCATTACATGCTTTACCAATTACAATAATTTCTGCACCTTCTTTTCTTTCTTGAGCATAATATCTTATTTCTCCAATAACATATTTGCTTCGATCTTCTACACGTGCATAAGGATGCATATAAATTAAATAATCTGCTTCTTTTAGTGGAGTAGCGTATTTAAGTAATGGCAACATTTGTGCATAAGAAACCATCAGTTCTCTTTCACACTCCGCAAAAAGATTCGTATAAAAACTAGTCATATTAATTTTAAATTTATTTTCTTGATAATTTTTATATATTGGTTCTGCACATATTGTTTTCATTTTTTCCCATATACCTAATTCTTCATATCGATCTTTTTTCATAAATTCCCCCATAAATTTTGCCTTATATTATAGCATGTAAATAAAAAAAGTCAATAATTTAACAATTTGTTAATTAAAATTAATAATTTTTTAAAGTGCTATAAAAACAAAGTTTAATGAAATTTTGTATGCTAATTTTAAGTTTGATATAATTGTTACCAATAATAACCTTTTGGTATTTTGTTAAAAGAAAAATAAAGAAAAGATTTAAATACATATTAAAAATAGAGTAGAAGTGGGAAGATAAACTATACATTAAACATATTGTATTATATTATAAAGTAATCACTTATATAAATATATAATAAATTAAAATAATTACTTCAAATGGGATAAAACTATACAAAATGCAAAAAGATTAATTGTATGATATTTATTTCATAAAACAATTAAAAATAGCAAGTTTTTTCTTTGAGGTACTTGAAAAATCAACATCTAAAAA
>CALVSD010000055.1 GCA_944358805.1 uncultured Bacilli bacterium | reverse complement strand
TTTCTATTTCACTAACGATTTGTTCATAGATTGGAGTTCTACTACTATAATCTAAATTAATCATAATAATATTCCTCACTTGTATCAGTATTATCTTCTATTTTGTATTTATCTATAATTTCATTTATTTTACTTATATCATTAGTGTAATATCTATAAAACTTATCTTTACTATAATTATCCACTTCTATAAACATATAATCTTTACTACTATCAACACTTGTATCTAAATTATTTTTAATATAATTATATAATTCTAATTCTCCTTCTCTTTCTATACTGTATCCTGATACATGAAAGTATAAATCTTGAAACTCATAATTATTTAAATCTTCTTTTAACGTTTTATTTTCTATTTCCATTATTTTATCTTTTATTATATTGTTATCAGTGGTTATAGAATATTTTTCTACTTCATGATTAGTATAACTATACATATCAATATTTAATCCATTATCCAAGGTTTCAATACTATTAGGTAAATGTTTACGGCATAATTCAATTAATTCATTTTTATAATTTTCTCCTACTTTTAAAGTACCTAACTTTATATCATAAATATTATCATAATCAATATCATTAATATATTCTTGAACTTTACTATTTTTACTAATAAGATTAATCATATATTCTATATCTTCAAAAGATATACTAAAATTATAACTATATTCACAATTATCTTTTAATCTAAAATTAACTTTAATATATTCATCTTCTGATAAAGTTCCATATCCTGTATGTGTAAGTAAATAATTAAGTACTTCTTTATCTTCAAAATATATATCAAAAATTCTAGAATTATAGTTTCCTTTACTAACACTCTCTATATTTATATATTTAATATCATCAACACTAAAGTTTTTATTATTTTCTAAATAAGTATCAAAGCCTTTCATTAATAACATAAATAGTGGTATATAAAATAATAATGTAAATATATTTTTCTTTAGATAATTTATACCTTTTCTTGTTATTAAATCATAGATAAAATAGTAACCTACAATTATTACTAGTAAAATTAGTAAAGATACAAGATCAAAGTATGATTCTCTTAATATTAAGTATACAAATGATAAGATTGGTACCATTGTTAAACATTTAACTATGTTATGAACCATTATGCTTTTAAATGATGTTTCACATACTTCCATTTTCCTTTTTAAAAATAAGAAGTAACCAATTACAATATAAATTAAACTTAATATAAATGTTTTTATTATTGATGTAGTATTATAAAAATTAGAGTTTGAATTAACATTAAATAGAAAGTTGAATACAAAATTAGATGGTAATGTATAGTTATAACTACTAGATTTTTTATTTAAATACATCGTATATTTATTTTCTTTAGCTAAATTTCTGGCTGTTGTTCCCACTCCATAATAATTATCTGGTATACATTCTTTATTATTACATTCAATTATATATTCACTATCATGATTAAGAGGAAGTGCATTATTAATAAACATATGAGTAAACGGTACTAAAAATAATATTAATGCACTAACTGCAATACTAGTTATCATATTACCTGATATACTTACTGCTATATTAGAAACAGTGAAGACAAATACATATGCTACTGTCCATAAGATAAAATAATCTACGATCATACCTATTGGGATTGTTAAATTAGGAAGTGTATTAGATAGTATATATATAAATATTGCATTTATTAAATTCATAAGTACAAATATGGCTATACCCCCAATTGTATTAGTTATGAATATTGATTTTCTACTAATAGGCATTGAATTTACAAAGTCAACACTTCTTTTTTTAAACACAAACCCAAATAAACATATAGATATTACTATAGGTAGAATGAATATCCCCAAAAAATTAATTATAGATAAAACAGGTAATGTAATAACTTCATTAGAATAATTATTATCATTTAGCAAAAATAATATCAATATATTAATAATTGGTATAATTCCAATAAATACGGCAAGTGCCCCTTTTGATTTCTTTAAATTTTGCTTTAAGTAATTAAAATTAAATAAATTTATTAAATTCATATCCTAAAGCCTCCATTTCATATATAAATATTTCTTCTAAAGTAAGTGGTAAGTAATCTAATATAATCGGTTTTAATTTTTCTAGTTTCTTCTTACTTGTCTTGTTTTCGTCTTTTATAATAAGAGTAGCTACACTTCCATTTTTCTTATAACTAAGTACTTCTATATCTTTAAATGTTTCTTTATCATATTCTCCTTTTAAGCATATTTGTACTTTATACATATTTGTTTTTAATGTATCGATATCACTTTCAAATAAGATGCCGCCTTTATATAAGAGTCCTAAATTATCACATATATCTTCTAATTCTCTTAAATTATGTGATGTCATAATAATCGTTGTTTGTTTTTCTTCCATTTGTTTAGCAATTACTTTTTTCATAGTATTTCTAACAACAGGATCAAGTCCATCAAATGTTTCATCAAAAAACATATATTTAGCATTTGTTGCAAGTGCACAAATTAAAGCACATTGTCTTTTCATACCTTTTGAAAATGTTGATACTTTTCTATTTAAATCTAAATGAAATAAATCTGCTAGTTCCTTTAAATATACCATATCAAAATTCTTATATAGTGCTTCATAATATTTGGCAGTATCCATAAGTGTATATGATGGGTAAAAGAATAAATCATCTGGTACAAAGACCATCTTTTGTTTTAGTTTTTCATTATCATTTACTTCTTCCCCATCTACTGTAATACGACCACTATCAGGTAAAAATATATTATTAATAAGTCTAAGTAATGTTGATTTACCTGCCCCATTAGCACCCACTAATCCGTAAATACAATTATCTTTTACTTCACAATTTAAGTTATCTAAAACTTTATCTTTATCATAAGTTTTGGATAAACCTTCAATTTTAATCATAATTCTTCCTCCATTACATTATATATCTGTACTAGTACAAATAGTACAATTAAATAATACAACATTAACATTTTAATGTCAATAGAAAAAATAAAAAGATTTAGTAAATTTACATATCTACTAAATCTATCTTCTTTTATTACTCTCGTTAAATATCCGATCATATTCCACATCATAGTTATTTTTTATATATTCAAATTTTGCATTATCAAGCAAATAAAAGTCATTACTTACATCGTAAAATTGTTTATCATCTATATAACCCAAAACATATGCAGAAGCCATATCTATATAATATTTATTGGCACTACAATAAACTCTAATTTTCTGTTTTTTTCTCTTTGGCAACTCAATATAATTTACTTCATATTCCTTAGCCTCTAACTCTTTAATTTTAGAAGTAGTTATTTCATAATATTTAGGATTATCTAACATAACTGCTCTTACATTAGTAAGTCCAATTGCATATGCCGCAAAAGATTCAATGAATTTACGATTAGTCTCTACGTCAATAAATACATTTAATATCTGTTTTTCTCTAACTCCTTTACTAACTGTATTTTCATTTTTCTTCAAACCTAAATCTAATTTAGGTTTTGGCTTAATCGCAGACAATATACTATGTTTTGGTTTTTCTTTTTTATTTTTTCTAAAAATCATATTATCAACTCCTATTTTAATTATACCATCTATTAAAAAAAATAAAGAAGATAATTGTATTTAGTCGTGAAAAAAAATAATATTGTAAACATATACTTTATTGTGATAATTATGAAAAAATATATTAATCTATTAGTAATAATTATAACTTTATTTTTTTTAATAGAATTATTTATTAATAAAAGTTTAGTATTTAATACCATTAGTTTTTCTTTAGATATATGGGTAAATAATTTAATACCTTCCTTATTTCCTATGTTTATATTATCCGATATATTAATTACTTATAACTTTGTAAAATATATTCCTAAATGGTTTATTAATATATTTTCTTATTTATTTAATATAAAAAAAGAATGTACTTTAATATTTTTCTTAAGTATGTTATCGGGATTTCCCTCAAACGCTAAAAACATTAGAAAACTATATGATATGAATATTATTGATAGTAAAGAAGCTTCACATATGCTTATGTTTACACACTTTTCTAATCCTTTATTTATACTAGGAACTTTATCCATTTTCTTTTTAAATAATAAAACATTAGGTGTTGTTATCTTACTTAGTCATTATTTAAGTAATTTTATAATTGGAATTATATTTAGAAAATTAAATACTATTAGTAATAATACAAGTAATGAACAAGAAAAAGATTTACATTTTGGTCCTGTATTTGTAAATGCTATTAAATCTTCAGTAGATACTCTTTTATTAATATTAGGTACTCTTACTTGTTTTTTAATAATGGCTTCAATTATTATAAATAGATTTAATTTAAATAGTTATAATTCTTTATTAATAAAATCTATATTAGAAATAACAATGGGATTAAAAGAACTTAGTTTATTTAATTTCAGTGATTTAACTAAAGTAGTATTATCATCTTGTATTTTATCTTTCGGAGGTCTATCAGTCCATATGCAAGTAATATCCCAATTAATAGATACTGATATTTCTTATAAATATTTCTTTATTGGAAGAGCTTTTCAAGTAATAATATCTTTGTTTCTTAGTTATTTTATATACTTTATATTTTTTTTATGATAAAATAAACTAAAGGAGAGAGTTATATGTTTAAAGTATATAAATCAGATAAAAAGAAAAGTAAAGAAGAATTAATTTATGAAAGATATGAAGAAAATAAAGATAAACTACATTCACAAAGAGATGAATTATATAAAACATTAAATGAAGAACTTAGTAAATATTCTTATAGCTATTCACCATTAACTCCATTAAATATTGAAATTCTTATGAACAATATAAAAGAAGTTGAAAATTTATTAGTAAGCGGTCATGATATAAATGAAGAAAATGTTGGAGGATTAACACCACTTAGCGAAGCTATAATTTTAAATAATTATGATATTGCCAAATATTTAATTGAAAACGGCGCCAATATTAAAGGAACTAATAATTTTATACCCCTTATGATAAGTGCTGAAAGAGAAAATGATAAAATTATGGAATTATTACTTAAAAACGGTGCTGATCCCAATCAATTAGATAAAAACGGCTTTAATGCTTTGCAACACTTATTTAATAGTGGTCAATTAATACAGTTAAAATCTCATACAATAAATACAGGAATTCCATTTCACTTTTTATACAAAATAGATTATCAAAAAAATCAACTTAATTGTATTAATTTACTAAAAGATGCAGGAATAGATATTAATCATACAACAAGAATTAATTATAGTTTTAACTTTAGAGAAGAAGAAATCCCAATTGACATAAGTGCTTTAACTCTTGCTTTAAATAATGTTCCTGTTCCATCACAAAAAGTTATTAAAAGATTAATTGAACTAGGAATAGAACCAAAAGCATATGAATTAATGTCTTCAACTATTTATGAATATCAAGACTCATTTAGTTTTATTCAAGATATAAAAGACTTAGATATATCTTGTTGGAAAGATGCTCCACTTGAATATTTATTTTATTTAAAATATTTAAGAACAATAAAAAAATTTAATATTGAAATGTACTCTGGAAATCCTAATGATGGATATAGAAGATCTAAACTAATTAAAACATTAAAAAAAGATTAATAAACTATATAAGTAATATTAATCTATAAACACTAGTAACTATAAAGCATAAAGATATTCCTACAAATAAAGGAATTATGAATGATAACATCGTCCACTTTATACTTTTAGTTTCTTTTTTTATGGTAAGAAGTGTTGTTGAACAAGGAAAATGTATTAAAGCAAATATAATAAAGTTAATTGCAGTCAGTATCGTCCATCCATTATTTACAAGTATTTCTTTAAGTGATGCTAGACTTTCATATTCTATTAATACTCCACTTTTCATATAAGCCATAATTATTATTGGAACTACTATCTCGTTCGCTGGGAATCCTAAAATAAAGGCAAATAGTATTACACCATCAAGACCAAGTAAGTCTGCAAACGGATCTAAAAAGTTAGTACATATTGTAAGTATTGATGAACTTCCTACATATACATTAGATAATATATATATTATAATACCTGCTGGTATAGCTACTACTACTGCTCTACCTAATACATATAAAGTTCTGTCTATTATACTTCTAATAATTACTTTTATATATTGAGGTTTTCGATATGAAGGAAGTTCTAATATAAATGATGATGGCATTCCTTTTAAGATTGTTTTAGATAATATTTTAGATATAATTAAAGTAATAAAAATAGAAAAACATATAACTAATACTAGCAATAATGCACTTAATAACGAAGAAGTAAAAGTATTGTTTAGCCCTACAAAAAATATTGTAATAATTGCTATTATCATTGGGAATCTCCCATTACATGGTACAAAAGAATTAGTAAGAATCGCTATTAATCTTTCTCTTTTAGAATCTATTATTCGGCATCCAGTAACCCCTACTGCATTACACCCAAATCCCATACACATAGTAAGAGCCTGCTTACCACAAGCACTACATTTTTTAAAGAATCTATCTAAATTAAATGCTATTCTTGGTAAATATCCTAAGTCCTCTAATATTGTAAATAAAGGAAAAAATATAGCCATTGGCGGTAACATTACTGATACTACCCATGCAAGTACTCGGTACCCTCCATACACAATTGTATTTCTAATAAATTCTGGTAAAAAAGATAAGATATTATATAAAGGTTCTTCTAAACTAAATAAGAAATTTGATAATAGTTCTGATGGATAATTAGCACCCGTTATCGTTATCCAAAAGACAAATAAAAATAATATTAACATAATAGGTATTCCGGTAATTTTACTAGTTAATATTTTATCTATTTTTCTATTTCTTTCTTGATAATTTTTGTTATTATAACTTACACAAACTTCTGTTATATTTTTAGCGTTTAATAATATTTGTGATACTACTTTCTCATTTATATCTTCTTTTCTCTCTTTATCTAGTAACTTAGTTAATTCATTATCTTCATATATATCATAATTAAGTTCTTGATTTAAAGATTTTATTAAAGTTTTATCATCCTCAAGCAGTCTTAAAGATAGCCATCTTGTATTAATATTCATTTTTTTATTTTCTAGATATTTACTTATCTTTTTTATAGATAATTCGATATCTTTATCATAAGTAGTTATAAAAGATTCATTAATACTATTTACTGCTAATTTTTCTACTTCTTCCATTAGTTTATTTATTCCAACACCCTTACTTGCATTAGTTACAACGACTGGTACTTTTAATATATTAAATAATCTTTCTACATCTATATTTATATCATTTTTTAATGCTTCATCATATAAATTAAGACATACTACTACATTTTTAGTAATTTCTAAAGTTTGCAATACTAAATTTAAGTTTCTTTCTATTAAAGTAGAATCACACACCATAATCGTTACTATACTTTTATTAAAACAAAGAAAATCTCTTGCTACTCTTTCTTCTTCAGAATGAACAAACAATGAATAAGTTCCCGGTAAATCATATATTTCATATACTTTATTATTATATTTACATATTCCCATTGCTGTATCTACTGTTTTTCCTGTCCAGTTTCCTGTATGTTGTTTAAGTCCTGTTAATGCATTAAAAATAGTACTTTTTCCAACATTAGGGTTTCCCATCAAGGTTATTTTAATATTCTCCATTATATTAATTCAACCTCAACTTTCTTTGCATCATCATTCCTAATTGCAATAATACTTCCTTTTATTAAGTATGCTGTAGGATCCCCTAAAGGACTTTTAAACAAAGAAGTTACTTCTGCTTTAGGAATTAATCCTAAATCATAAAATCTTCTTTTTATACTTATATCATTATTTATACTTTTTATTAAACATGTTGCTCCTAACGGAACCTCATTTAATTTACACATAGTATCACTCCATTTTCATATATCTAAAATAATATATGAAAACAGGACAATTTTGCTATAAATATTAATTAGTGTTACCTATTCTATTACATACTTTTAGTTAATTATATGTTACTATTGGTTTAGAGATATTGATATCGGTGTTTACTCCTTACTTCGTAATAAGGAGGTGGTTCTAATGCACATAAATATTATTACAGGAGGTTTGTGTTGGAACTATTTGTTCTAGCTTTAATAGTAATTCTATATACTATTATTGCTATTAAAAATAAATAAAAAATAACACCGAAGAATATTCGGTGTTTTCCCAAATAATGAGTAAACATTGAGTTCCAATCAATATCTCTTTTTTATTATATGAAGTTGCCTTCATCTATATACATAATAACATAAAACTTATTTTATATCAACAATATTATTAAAAATTTATGTTACCTATTCTATTACATACTTTTAGTTAATTATATGTTACTATTGGTTTAGAGATATTGATATCGGTGTTTACTCCTTAATTTTATACATAAGGAGGTGGTTCTAATGCACATAAATATTATTACAGGAGGTTTGTGTTGGAACTATTAGTTCTAGCTTTAA